>DAINCF010000326.1:0-8074 GCA_036732565.1 Vicinamibacterales bacterium | reverse complement strand
GATCAGCCGATGCAGCGCCTTGCGGCCCTTGGGGTCGCGGCGGCGGCGGCGTGGCTGCAACGCTCCAAGCGCGCGCTCGGGTTGATTTGGGTCGACGCGCACGGCGACATGAACACGCCGGCGATCAGCGGCTCTGGCAACGTCCACGGCATGCCGCTCTCGGCGCTGCTCGGCAACGAGCCGTTGGAGCTTGGCCGCTTCGCGGGAGACGTCGCGGCCGTCCGTCCCGAGCACACCGTGCTGGTCGGCGTGCGCAATCTCGACGAGCGCGAGAAGGAGGCGATGCGCGCGTCGAAGGTGCACGTCTTCACGATGAAGGAGGTGGATCGCCTCGGCATTGCGCAGGTGATGGAGCGCGCGCTGACGCTCGCCGGCCGCGGCACCGGCGGTATCCACGTGTCGTTCGACATGGACGTCTGCGATCCCACGATTGCGCCAGGCGTCGGCACGCCCGTGAAAGGCGGACTCGATTACCGAGAAGCGCACCTGGTGATGGAGATGATCGCCGAGTCGGGCAAGCTGACATCGCTCGATCTCGTCGAGGTCAACCCGACGCTGGATCTGCGCAATACCACCGCGGAGCTCGGGACGGAATTGGCGATGTCTGCTTTGGGCAAAAAGATCCTCTGACGCTTACTTGGTTCCGCACGAAGGTTCCACACAGTGGTTCCGCACGAGGGTTCCACACGAGGGTTCTGCACGGGGTTCCACACGAGGGTTCTGCACGGGGTTCCGCACGGGGGTTCCACACTCGGGTTCCACACGCGGGTTCGTACGAGGGTTCCGCACGCAGGTTCGGCGCAGTGATGCACCTCCGGTGAGGAACCTCTGTGAACCTTCCCGGAGAACCTCCGTGCGGAACCTCTGTGAACCTTCCCGGAGAACCTCCGTGCGGAACCTTCGTTTGGAACCTGGGTGCGGAACCTTCGTGCGGAACCACTGTGTGGAACCTTCGTGTGGAACCCCCGTGCGGAACCGCCGTTAGACGCCGTCGCGGCGACTCCACGTCGGGCCGAAGCGATCTGGCACGTCAATCCCGGTATACACGCCCATCGGCTGCACAGAGACGCAGATCGCGTCGCGCTCCGTCTCCAGCCGCTTCACCTCGTCCGAGAAGTCCGCCACGTGCTTCTCGTACACCACCATCTCGCTCCAATATTCCACGAGCACGTACTGCGTGGATTGCACTTGATTGCGCAGGAACGAGGCGCCCAGAAACGACCGGCTGCGGCGGCTCATCGCCGACCATGGGCCGTCGGCGCCGTAAAAACGCTCGAACTCCGCCTGTTTACCGCGCTGCACTTCGAACTGCCACACCATCGCAATCACCGGCCATCCTCCGCGTCGGTCGGGATCATAGCCGAAGCGCGCACAGGGCCGCCGCGGGGAGCCGCTCTACTCCATTCTCAAGGCAACGACGGGGTCCACGCGCGCGGCTCGTCGAGCTGGAAGCCACACCCCGACGAGCGCCACCAATGTCAGGACAACCGGCACGAATCCGAAGACCAACGGATCGCGCGCCGTGACACCGAACAGCAGCGTGGCCATGAGACTCGTCAGGCCGAACGCCGCGGCCAGGCCGACGATCACGCCGGCGAGCACGATCGTCATGCCCTGCCGGACGACCATGTTCCGCACACGGTGTGAATCCGCGCCCAGGGCCAGGCGAATGCCGATCTCCTGCGTGCGCTGCTGCACCGAGTACGCCATCAAGCCATAGACGCCGATCGCCGCGAGCACCAGCGCGGAGACCGCAAACGTGGTCAGCAGGGACAAGTTGAAGTCGGAGCGCGCCGTGGACTGACCGATGACCTCGTCCATCGTCCGAATGCGCGCAACCGGCAGCCCGCCGCTCGCCTCACGAAGCTCTTTCTGGATCGCGGGGCTCAGCCCGTACGGCTCGCCGCGCGTGCGGACGACCCACGCCAACGCCAGAATGTCGGTCAGATTCGCGCTGTGCGCGTCTGGGAGCTGTGCCCACGGCACGTACATGATGGGCCCTGGATCGCGGTTGAGTCCGCCGTCGCGGATGTTTCCGGCAATACCGATGATCTCCCTCGGGGGCTCATCGAAGTCCGGTCGCATGCCTCGGCCGATGGTGATGCGCGCACCCAATGGCTCGCTGTCCGGCCAGTATCGGCGTGCCATCTGCTCGCTGATGATCACCACCCCCGGTGCGCCGGCGCCATCCTGATCCGTGAAGCCGCGTCCGCGCGCGATGGGAATCTTGAACGTGCCGAAGTAGGTCGGCGAGGTCGGTTGGAACCCTCCTCCACCGTGGAAGGGGCTGTCCAACAGCGGACGTCCTTCGATGGTGAAGCCGAGTCCCAGGCCGCCCTCGAGCGGCACGCAACACGTCGCGGCGGCCATCTCCACGCCGGGAATGCGCTGGAGGCGATCCGCGCCATCGCGCATGAGCTCGCCGACGGCCGCGGCCTTCGCGAACCGGTCGCCCTTCAACGACATCCGCATGGTCAGCACGCGTTGGGCGTCGAAGCCGGGATCGACCGCGCGGAGCGCCACGTAGGTGCGGATCAGCAACGCGGCGCCGACGAGCAGCACCAACGCCAGGCCCACCTCGACGATCACGAAGACCGCGCGGGCTTTGTTCTGCCGAAATCCGGTATTCGCCCGCCCGCCGGCCTCCTTCATCGTCGATGACAGGTCGGTGCGCGACGCGTGCCAGGCAGGGAACACGCCGAACACGAGGCCGGTGAGCACGGAGATGATGAGGGTGAACAGCAGCACCTGGCCATCCATCGCCACGGCCGCGCCGCCGACGCCGATCCGTGGGATGTTGCCAGGGTTGAGCGCCAGCAAGGCGCGAATGCCGATGAGGCCCAGCACCAACCCGAGGGCGCCCCCGAGCACCGACAGGACGACGCTCTCGGTGAGCAGCTGCGCGACGATACGGCGACGGCCGGCGCCCATCGCGGCGCGAATCGCGATCTCGCGCTGTCGCACGTTGGCGCGAACGAGCAGCAGGCTCGCCACATTCGCGCACGCGATCAAGAGCACGAAGCTGACGGCACCGGCCAGCAGCCACAACAGCGATCGCACGTTGAAGACCACCATCTCTTGCAGCAGACGCACGCCGAAGCTGCCTTGCGGCGGAAGCGCCGAGGGAAACAGGCCGCGAAATTCGCCGGCGGCCTGTTGCAGTTGCGCGGTCGCGGTCTCGAGGGTCACGCCGGGCTTGAGCCGGCCGGCGGCCTGGAAGAAGTGCCCGTGCATCACGCTGTTGGGATCGATCTGGAACGGAATCCATACGTCCGGCGGCGCTGGGGCAAACTGAATGCTCGTCGCGTCGAACGGCGCCAGGACCCCGACTACCAGGTGCGATTGTCCGTTCAACGACAGCGTCTTCCCGACAATCGAGGCGTCGCCGCCGAAGCGGCGTTTCCAGAAACCGTCACTGAGTACGACGACCGGTGCCGTGTTCGGAAGGTCCTCGTCTGCCGTGAAGGCGCGCCCTTCGGAGAGCGTGGCGCCGAACAGCGCGAAGAACCCGGCGCTGACCTGCCCCGCGGCGATCTGTTCCGGATCGCCGATGCCGGTGAAGTTGACGGTCGTAAACCGAAACGCGGTGACGTCCTGGAACGCCACGGTTTGCCGGCGCCAGAGATTGAACTTCGTCGGTGAGGCGCCGGGGCCCGAGCCTTGAGGCGAGGTGTTGAGGAACACGATCATCCGGTCGGCGTCCGGATACGGCAGTGGCTTCAAAAGTACCGTGTTCAGCACCGAGAAGACCGCGGTGTTCGCGCCGATGCCGAGCGCCAGGGCGGCCACGGCCGCCAAGGTGAAGGCCGGGGCCTGACGCAGCATCCGCCATGCGTGACGCACGTCCTGGAAGATGTTGTCCACGGGCTCCTCCGGAGAAACGTGAACCGTTAGACACCAGAACGCGCGTGTCGGTTGCGCTGCTCGGCAATTTGAGGCAGGTGATGGCGCGTGTGGACGAGATGGAAGCGGCACCAGTCGCGCACCGAGAACGCGCCGAGCACGGGGTGATCGAGGATGGGCGTCCGGTCGCCGAATCGATCCGCCGCGGCCCCGGCCGCCGTGTCGAAGGCCTCGAGACCGCCGTGGGCGCGCTCGAGGGCGAGCGCGAAGCCCCAGTCCTTGGGCCGCACCGGCGCGGGCGACTCGATGCCGGGCGGAAAGTAGCCAAGCGTCAGCAGAATGAACTTCCGGCGGCGCCCGGACCACGAGAACGACGAGGCGCGCGATCGCCCATCGGCGAGGCAGAGTTCCAGCCCTTTCGCGGTGCCCATGTAGGTGCGCGCCAGATGCTCGACGATCTCACCCACCGACCATCGACCGGGCGCGGGCCGTCGATCGGCGGCGTCCGGCTCGAAGCCCGCCACCGTTCGATCGAGCAGCGCGCGGATCGCCTGCACATCCGGCCGCATATCGTGAGGGTACAATACGGCCCAGGGCCGTTAGCTCAGTGGTAGAGCATCTGACTTTTAATCAGGTGGTCGCTGGTTCGATCCCAGCACGGCCCACCAATAAAAATCAACAATTTACGAGGGTTCGCAGACAAGCGTCGGCCAATCGGGTCACGCCGGGGTCACGGCACGGCATGGGTCGGCGAGAGTACGGCCAGCAGGCCGCGAGCGGGTTAGCCCGGAGATCGAGTGCGTGTAACTCTCCTGACGATGGGAATAGAACAGCGAGGCGTCCGACACCCGGCCATCGCGCACGTGCTCAGCGTGCTGCATCGTCTTCGGCGACGCTGCCGGCAGCGGGCTCCGGTGCCGGCGTGAATCGAGGCATTGATGCCGAACGTCACGTTCAGCGAGACCGACGTGCTCGTTGCCGAGGTTGTTGAAGTCGTTAAGCGTAGCGAGATGAGCCATCAGGAGGCGTTGGAGCAACTGATCGCGCTCGGCTTCTCGCGCCTTAATGCGCGACGGTTCGTCCAGCAAAATGCGCGAACTCGGAGGAATTCATGCTTCGTCAACGCCGCAAGGCCGTCGAATCGAATCCGCAGATCGTGATCGCCTCCCCGCCCTCCTCGAAACGCTCGCACAACGGCACCGCGCGACAGGCCGGCCTTGATGTCTCCCGCCGACAGCCGCAGCTAATACGAATTGGTTACGGCGTCTTCGATTATCCAATGAGCACCTCTGAGCATCCGGCAGGCAACCTGATTCACGGAGAAACTTGGAAACGGACTGCCGAATACAACCTGCGCGCCGTTGCTGCATCCACGTCGAGGCTCGGGAGCGTGTCGAGATCCAGCCCACGAAGGCGCGCGTCGTGGCCCTCATCTTCGAGTGGTTCGCGTCTGGTTTTGGCGTGAACGGATTCGAGCTTCGGGCCGCGCTCATGTGCGTGGAGATTGACCCGCACGAAGTCACCGCCATCGGTTGTCTGCGGCACTTGAACGGAAAGGCTTACACGGTTACGACCTGTAGATGCCCCTAGAGACGAAGCGAGCGCTCATCGTCGTTCGCACCTACCCAACCCCAGCGAAACAGGCATCGAAGTTTCGTGTACGGCGGCAATCACCGATGACGGTGAATGGCTGCGCCTCTTCCCGGTTCCGTACCGCTTTCTGGATTCCGACAAGCAATTCAGGAAGTACCAGTGGATCGACGTCCAAGTGTCGAAGGCGACGGACCATCGAATCGAGAGCTACAAGATCGAGAACAATTCGATTTCCATCGTCACGGAGCCATTGCCGACCGATCATGGATGGCGCGAGCGCTGGAAGGTTGTCAGGCCGCTCGTGAAGCCGAGCCTTTGCTGGCTTCAGCGACACCGCGACGAGCATCAGTATCCGACGCTCGGGATCTTTAAACCGAAGCTGACTCGGCGGCTGATTGTCGCGGCTGAAAAGTCGCCCGAATGGTCTGAACGAGAGCTTCAGATCCTCCGTCAAAAGACGCTATACGCGGAGAGCACGCCCAAAAGGAACTCGAAAAAGTCCCGTTCAAATTCAGCTACGAGTTCGTGTGCGATGACCCCGAATGCCCGGGACACACACTTATGTGCTCAGACTGGGAACTGGGCGAGGCGTGGAGACGGTGGCACAAGATCTACGGCGACGGTTGGCAGGCGGAGATCAGGAAGAAATTTGAGGCGCACATGATTACGAACTGCGATCTGCATTTCTTCGTCGGGACCGTTCACAAGAACCCGAAATCATGGATCGTCGTCGGGCTGTTTTATCCGCCCAGACTGGACGAATTGCCTCTATTTCCTTAGCGGCTCCAGCGGGCTACCGCTGCCTTCTTTGCAGGGCTCAGGGCTGCAGCTCTGGCCTTGCTGCCCTTCTTGCCTCCGAGCTTCCGGGGGCCACGGCCGCCGGATTTCTTCCCTGCGTTCGGATCGCCAAGCAGTTCGCCTGATAGCTTCTCGCCGATGGCGCGACGGGCAACAGCCATGAAGTCGAGCGACCGTTCCGCGTCGGGTTTCGCGCAAGGGGAGCGTGTAGTCGGTCGCCGGACGCAATCGCTCGGTCTAGCTGGCGAGCCCCTCTGATGATTGTGAAGCGTACCAGCGTCGCGGCTGCGGCGCATGAGGCGGCTCATAAACCTCACTTGCCGGAGCAAGCTCACGAATCCGCTCAAGATTTCTGGATTCTGCCCAAAATCTGAACGGCCAGATGCGTTTTGAGCTGCGAGAGCTCGGGAACCCGCGCGTGGTAGTCCGTCTCGTTGAGGCGAATGCGGACCGAGCTCCCGTTACACCGTTGCACGACTTTCATGATTCTCGCGGGGTTCGTCACGCCCGCGAGATATCAAAGCTCTACCATAGGTTCGCTCTAGCTCGTCTGTAGTCCGCGACAAACGTCCTCAACCGTTCTCCACACTACTCCCGGAGCAAGCGTGAACATCGTGAAGAAACCTTGGGCTAGTCGAGTGTGTGCGTGTGCCATCGCGCTGTTCGTTTCGATCTGCAGCGTGCCGTCCTTGTTCGCACAAACCATGGCGGGTGCGTGGAACCATACGCTCATCGTCAAACCCGACGGGACGGTCGTGGCCTTTGGCGACAACAGCAGGGGCCAGCTTGGTGATGGCACCGGGATCGACCGAAGTACTCCGGTGACAGTCAGCGGCTTGGCCAATGTCGTGGCTGTATCTGCCGGGCTAGAGCACTCGCTGGCGCTCACGTCGGATGGGCGAGTGTGGGCGTGGGGCTCCCATTCGGGTGGACAGCTTGGCCGACATTTCGAGCCCGAGGAGCTCATCTTCGACGCCTGCTCTTACTGTCGCCCTGCCCCAGTGCAGCTCGATCTCACGACGGTCACAGCGATCGCGGCCGGGAGCGATCACTCGTTGGCGCTTCTGGCCAACGGTGACGTGTACGGATGGGGGAACAACTGGGCCGGCGCGTACGGCGCGGGCATCCCGTGGTCCGACGTGCCCACGGTCGTCATGAGCGGCGCAAGCGGAATCTCCGCTGGGCCCAGCCGTTCGATGGTTCTCCAAACGGATGGGACCGTTTGGGGCACCGGGTGGAATCAGGAGGGCGCGCTCGGGGACAGCACGAACACGCACCGCGACGCCTTCGTGCAGATGACCGGCGTGAGCGGGGCCGTGAAAGTCGCGGCCGGTGGGTATCACACGCTCGTGCTGCTCGACGACGGCACCCTGAGAGCGGTGGGATACAACGCCTTCGGCAGCCTCGGCGATGGCACGTGGATGAACCAGAACATGGCGGTCGAGGTCACCGACATCACCAATGTGGTTCGCATAGCTGCCGGAAACGCGCAGTCATACGCGCTCAAGTCGGATGGCACGGTGTGGGCATGGGGTCGCAACGACTTTAGCGAGCTGGGTGACGGCACCACCATCACGCGCATCACGCCCGCGCCGGTCAGCGGGCTTGCGAACATCCAGGAGATCGTGGCTGGCTTCAATTACGGCATGGCCGTGGATGTAGACGGCGTCATCTGGATGTGGGGCATGAACGCCGAGTACCAGCTTGGCGACGGTACGACGACGAACCGGCTGTTGCCGGAGCCGAGCAGCGGGCCCAATCGCGTCTGGCGCGCGGCCAAGCCCCGCTTCGATCCGCCAGGGGGCCTCGGGTACTACTACGAGAATGACCTGTCCGTCGT
>DAINCF010000325.1:0-8079 GCA_036732565.1 Vicinamibacterales bacterium | reverse complement strand
GCCGCGCATCGTGCACCGCTTCGAGAGCGAGCACGATTTCCCCGGCCTCGGCGTCTCGCCCGACGGCCGCGAGGTCGCCTTCGTCGCGCCGGCCAACGACGGTTTCTTCCAGATTTTCCGGCTCTCCCTGACGGATGGTCTGGTCTCCAGCTTGACGACGGATCCCTCGCACAAGACGCAGCCCGCCTGGTCGCCCGACGGCCGGCGCCTCGCGTTCACCGTGTGGAGCTACGAAGCGCAATTTTGGGCATTGCGATAAGCAAGCAGCTTACGGACGAGCTAGAATAGTCGTACGCAAGTGGACGCTCAGGTACGACCTCCCATTCTCAATCGCCTGCCAGACTGGTTGCCTCGCTCGGTCCTGACGCTCGGTCGAGGCTATTCGCTCGAGACCTTCATCGCGGATCTGATCGCCGGTGTGACCGTCGGCCTGGTGGCGTTGCCGCTGGCGATGGCGTTCGCGATCTCATCGGGTCTCACGCCGCAAGCCGGCATCTATTGCGCGATCATCACCGGGACCCTGATCTCCACATTCGGCGGATCGCGGCTTCAGATCGGCGGACCCACCGGTGCCTTCGTCGTCGTAGTCTCCGCGATCGTCGCGCAGTACGGCGTGGACGGATTGTTCACCTGCACGATGATGGCCGGGGTCCTGCTGATCCTGATGGCGGTCACCGGTACCGGGTCGGCGGTGAAGTACATCCCGAAGCCGGTGATCGTCGGCTTCACCAACGGCATCGCGCTGGTGATTGCCAGCACGCAGGTGAAGGACTTCCTCGGGCTGACCGTCGCGCTTCCAGGCGAATTCATCGGCCGTGTCGAAGGGCTGATTCGCCATGGCGCGAGCATGTCGGTGCCGGCGCTCGCCTTGGGTATCGGATCGCTGGCGCTGCTGCTGGTGTGGAATCGTTTCGTCCGACGGATCCCTGGGTACATCGTTGCGCTGGTGGTTGGCACGCTGGCCGCCTACGGGTTGGGCTTGAACGTCGACACCATCGGCACACGGTTTGGCGGCATCCCATCGGGCTTGCCGGAATTCCATCCGCCGACGTTTCGTCCGAGTCTGGTTCTGACGCTGCTCTCGCCGGCGCTGACCGTGGCGATGCTTGGCGCCATCGAGTCGCTGCTGTCCGCCGTGGTGGCGGACCGCATGACCGGCGATCGGCACAATCCCAACACGGAGCTCTTCGCGCAGGGCGTCGCCAACATCGTGTCCCCGCTCTTCGGCGGGCTACCGGCGACGGGCGCGATCGCGCGGACGGCGACGAACGTGCGGGCCGGAGGCCGAACGCCGGTCGCCGGGATCATCCACGCGGTTACTCTGCTGATGGTCCTGCTCGTCGCCGCGCCGCTCGCGGCGGCGGTCCCGCTGACGGTGCTCGCGGCCATCCTCTTCGTCGTGGCCTGGAACATGGGGGAGTGGCACGAGATTTCAGACCTGCTGAAACACTCGAGAGCCGATGTGGCGGTCTGGCTGGCGACCTTCACGCTGACGGTGCTGGCGGATCTCACCGTCGCGGTGGAGGTCGGGATGATCCTCGCTGCGCTGCTGTTCATCCGCCGCGTCGCCACGACGACCACGGTGACACGGGTCACGCATCAGTATGTGGAGACTGGGCGGAGCCACATCCTCCAGGACAAATCGATCCCGGAGGACGTGGCGATCTTCAGGATTCACGGGCCGTTCCTGTTCGGATCGACCGACAAGCTGCAGGAGGTGACGGCGGAGATGGCCTCGTTGCCTGACGTCGTGATCTTGCGCCTGCGCAACATGACGGCGCTCGATGCCACCGGCCTGAGTGCGATCGAAGACGTCGCCGGGCGCCTCCGCGCGTCGGGCCGGACGCTGATCGTGTGCGGCGCCCCGCCGCAGCCGGCCGCGTTGATGCGCCGCGCCGAGTTCCATGAGGTCGTCGGCGCGAAGAATATCTGCGCGGACATCCAGCACGCCCTGGCGCGGGTCGCGGAATTGAAGACGACGCCTGCGGCGTAGATTCACGGGAGCGCGGGTGCCACCAAGGCGCGAAGAGCACCAAGAAACGTTGGCCACCAAGACAAGATTCCGGTCTGTTCGATTGCCTTGGTGCCTTGGTGCCTTGGTGGCTGATTCCTTCGTGATCTTCGTGTCTTTGTGGCTACTTCCGCCGTGTCTGGCGAGCATCCGCGTTGATCATTTCGTCATGCGGATGCCGGTCTTTCTATCGATGATGCCGCTGTCCACGATCTCGCCGGCGCGCGAGACCGACTCGAACCACATCGTATCCGCCGTGACTTCGACGACCATGAAGCTATTGTCCTGATCGAATCCGGCGGCGGTCTGCGTCGATCGGCGGATGTTGCCCCGGCGGAGCTGGCCTCCCGCACCGGTGATGAAGTGCTGGATGCCGTTCTGCATCGTGATCCGCTCGTAGAAGTGCTCGTGGCCCGTGAAGACCACCTGCACGCCGTGCGCCGCCAGGATTGGCTCGAGCGCGCCGCGCAGGACGAGCTCGGGACCGTGACGACGGCCGGACGAATACAGCGGATGGTGGAAGTAGGCGACCTTCCATTCCGACCTCGCCTCGGACAGCTGGCGTTCGAGCCACTTGAGTTGATCCTGGGTCATCAGCGTGGAATCGATGGCGAAGAAGTCGATCGGGCCGCGCCTGAACGTGTAGTACCGCTCGCCGTTCATGTTGAGCAGCTTGAAGAACCGCTGCGCCGGTCGATCGTGATTGCCGAGCGAGCCATGGAAGGTCACGCCGGCATCGATCAGCCCCTTGTACGGCAGCACGAACTTGCGCTCGTAGTCGCCGGGATCCTGTCCCCCGTACATGTTGTCGCCGACGGTAATCACGAACGCGTACGGGAAGCGCTCGCGGACCCGGGACATCATCCGCCCGGTTTCCAGTTGCCGTCGTCCGCCGGTCCCCATGTCGCCGATGACCGCGAAGCGCGTCGAGCCCTCGATGAGCGGCAGGATCGACGGGACGGCCGGGCGTGCGGCCGGCGTGTTCTGGGCCTGCCCGATCGTGACGAGAGCCGTGATGAGGACGGGCAGCAGAACGAGCAGGCGCGAAGCGCGGCGGGACATCGTCGGCCTCAGCGACGGACGGAAAACTCGGCCCGCGGATTCTCGAACCATCGCATCGAGTTTTCTCGCCCAGCGGAGCGGGGCAAGGAGACGCTGCTACTAGCGAGGCGGAGCGGCATCGACGGTGTGTCTCAGCGATCTCAAGCGAAGCCTTGCTAGTATTAGGTGCGGACCCGCTCGGCGACCAGCTCGTTCAGGTCGGCATCGACGCGCGCCTGTTGCGGCCGCCGCCAGTAGTCCATCGTCGACACGCGGTGCACGCAGCCGATGGTGCAGTAGGGCGCGCACGACTTCGGCATGTCGAACGCCGCGCGGATGTGGTCGATCGTGTACTGCGCGAGCGGTATAGCGGGCCATCCACGCTGCTGGGAGCAGAAGTGCACCAGGCCGTCTTCGCAGATGTAGAGGTAGCGCGCGCCGGCGCGGCAGCGCCAGTCGTTGGCCTGCCCGGCCGCGAGGTGGTCCTGGAAACCGCGGACGCCGGAGTAGAGATTCTTCGCGATGAAATGCGCCGGGCTGATCTCGCTGGAGACTTCGTCGTAGACCCGACGCGAGTCGCCATTGAGCGCTTTCAGTTGGCCGCTGCCGTCGTGAATGATGCCGATCGATGTCGAGAAGCCGAGCTCACGGGCGCGGCGCGACACGGTGCGCGCGTCCTCGGGGTTCTTGGTGCCGCCGCCGACCACCGAGTTGATGTTGACGTCGAACGTGGCGTATTCGGCCAGCCACTGGAGCTTCTTGTCGAGCAGCCGCAGGCTCTTCTTCGACACCTCGTCGGGCTCGAGGTTGTCGATGCTGATCTGCATGTAGTCGAGCCCCGCCGCGTTGAGGCCCTCGATCTTCTTCTGTGACAGCAGGTAGCCGTTGGTGATGAGGCCGGCCATCATCCCGTGGTGCCGGATGCGTTGGATTAGATCCTCGAGCTGAGGGTGGAGCATGGGCTCGCCGCCGCTGAACGCGACCACTGACGACCCCAGCTCGGCGAGCCGATCGATCCGAGCAAGCATCTGATCCGCGGGTACGGGCGCCGAGACCTTGTCGTACTCGTTGCAGTACCCGCAGTCGATGTTGCAGCGGCGGATGGGGATGATCTGCACGAGCAGGGGATGCTCCGTGTTGACCAGCCCATGTGCGAATTTCGCCGCCGCTCGCGCGGTGCGCGTCGTGCGCGCCAGCCACTTCATCCTATCGCCCAAATTATAGCAATCCCGGCAGTTGCCTCGGCCGGACCCTCGGTGGATCGCCGTCCGCGCCACCGAACGGGCGCCAACCGAGGTTGAACGGGCGCCTGGCCGGCCCAGCTATACCGCGGAATCCGTTGCGCGCACTGGCGGTCCTGGCGGCGCGTCGGACGAGAAGCGCTCGCGAATGGCCCGAACGCGATCGCCGACGGCCAACGACGCGTCGAAGATCGCGCCGACGCGGATACCGCCCCGCAGCTTGTGACGGGCCACGGCTTTCAAGCCTGCCGAAGCGATGCATCCGCACTGCTCGCAGTCGGGCTTCCCGCCAAACTGGCACGGGGTGATCGGCGTCGTGAAGTCCGCCGACACGCACTCTGTGGTCTTCGCGAAGATGCACTCCTCCGGCGACCGCGGCGGGTTGGCGTAGGCGTCGACCAGCCCCTTGGGCATGCCGATCTTCGGATACCGCGCGCGAAGGTCGAGCAGCGACGACACGACGGAGGCGCGGTCCTCTTGGGTCAGGCGCTCCACCGAAAGCTCGCCGATTTGGGGCGTGTAGAGGCTCACCCAGATCTGCCGCGTGTCCTCGTTGGCCGACCAGAACTTGACGAACTCCTCGAGATAGCCCGGCCGTCGCACCTGCTGCCGTGTCACCGTGCAGTGCACCGTGATGTCGTGGCCGACGATGTGCTTGAGGATGCGATCGTAGGTCGCTGGCTTGCGGCGCTCGTCATGCTCGGGTTGCAAGCCATCGATCGAGACGACGATCTGCAGACGGCGCAAGCCGATCCACTCTTGCGGAATCGGGCGAACCGCGCTCGTCACGAGCTGTGTGTACACGCCACGCTTCGCGAGCCGGGGCAGGATGTCGTTCAGCTCGCGAAAGCGGACCAGCGGCTCGCCGCCGACGATCGAGAGGTGGAGCGGCTTGTGATAGTCGACCAGGGCCATCACACCGTCGATGAGCGCCTGACCTTTCTTGTCGGCCAACTGCCGCAGCGTGACGCCGTTGTTGAGGTGGTCGTCCCCGTAGGCGTAGCAACCTGGACAACGGAGAGGACATTCGCGCGTGATCTCGATCGACAGATTGGGCCGATACCCGGCGAGAATCTTGCCCCAAGCGCGAATGATGCCTTCCACGTACCCTCCCCTTCGCGTACAACCGTCGCGACTGCTACTAACTGTAGCACGGTGGTTACGCGCGCTTGGGTCGTCCGAAAGGACTACTTCGACGCCACGAACATGATCTCGACGAGGCCATCCGCGGCGACGAGGCCGGTCCGCACTGTCGCTCGCGCCGGGAAGTCCTTGGTGAAGATCGTTCGATAGCCGCTATTCATCGCGTCGAAGTTCTTCACGTCCGTGATGTAGACGATGCCATCGACGACTTCGGGCCAGTCGTAGCCGGCGACTTTGAGCGTGCGGCCGATGCGCGCCAGCGTCTCCTTGGTCTGCGCCTCGGTATCCCCCTTGTTGTCGGCGTTGTTGCCGAGGATCCCAGACACGTACAAGCGGTTGCCGATCTTGATGGCGCTGCTGAGAATCGCGCTCGGCTTGCCGGGCGTGCCGTCGGCCGCAGGGGTCGTGAACACTTGCTTGGTGCCGCGCACCGCGGTCAGGGTCATCTCCACGACGTACTGCGGAGAGGTCAGACCGGCAATGACCGTGGCCCGGGTCGGCGGCTCCTTCGTGAAGTAGCTCGTGTAGACCTTGTTCATCTCCTGGAACTTGGTGCCGTCGGTGATGAACACGCGAGAGGCCACGACGTTCTCGAAGCCCATGCCGGCCTCTTTCAGGATCTCGCCGGCGTTGTCGAGCACGGCTTTCGCCTGCACCGCCATGTCGCCTTCCACGACGGAGTTGTCCTTGCCGTTTCGCGCGATCAGGCCGGACAGAAACAGCGTGTCGCCGCTGCGGATGCCGTAGCTGTAGGGATTGGGTGAGGCCATCCACCCCTTGGGGTGAATGACGACGCGCTCGCCACCGGTAGGGACGGCCACCATCGACATCTCGACGAGCGCGCCCGGAACCACGAGCTCGGAAATGATCGTCGTCCTCGCCGGCGGATCGTTGGGCCACGTCGCGCGGAAGACTTCATTCATGCCGGCGAAATCCTCGGCCTTGGTCAGATAGACCTGGACCGACGCGACGTTGGCGAGGCTCGATCCAGCCTTCTTCAACGTCTCGCTGAGGCTGTCGAGCGTTTTGCGCGTCTGCGCGCGGACGTCGCCGCCGTCCTGCGAGAGCATGCCGGCGACGTAGATGAGGCCATCGGCCTTGACGGCGTTGCTGAATGGGAGATTCATGGAACCTGGAACCACCTGACGGCCCTGGCCCTCGAGGCTCACTATCAGCCCGAGCAGGCCGACAAGCAGGGCGCATGAGCGACGTCGCACGGCATTCTCCTTGTGATGGGGCACGATGCCGACACACTCTATATCATCCATGGCAGAATCAATCACTCCATGCCACGTCCGGTCATCCTCCCGAAGATTACCCGGCGACGATCCAAGCTGCACGGTTGGGGCGTATTCGCCGGTGAGCCAATCAACAAGAACAAGCGCATCATCGACTACGGCGGCGAGCTGATCACGAACAAGCAGAGCGAGTGGCGCGAGGACCGCTACCTCCGCAAGGGCTGCATCTGGGTATTTCGGGTCAACCGCAAGTGGAGCCGGGATGCGAACGTCGGCGGCAACGTCGCCCGGTTCATCAACCACTCGTGCAGGCCGAACTGCTGGGTCGAGGTCGTCGACAAAACCATCTGGATCCGCGCCGCGCGCACGATCGCGGCGGGCGAGGAGTTGAGCTACGACTACAACACCGAGGGCGACAAGGTGATCCCGTGCAACTGCCGGCCGGGATGCAAGACGCGCCTCTGACGTGATGACGAGGCACGACCGTTGCTGGGTGGCCGTTGCCTGCCTGTCATGGGGCCTGGTGGCCGTCACGTTTGTAACGGGCCAGACACCGGCGCCCGGCGCCCTCCGACCAGGCTCAGGGCAGCCCCGACCCTTCGACCAGCTCAGGGTGGTCCCGAGCGAAGTCGAGGGACGAGCGGAGTCGACGGGCGCCGGATATCTCCTGCGCCCGCTTGAGACCCCGCGGAAAATGGACCCGTCGAAGCGCGGCGGCGCGATGGCGGACCGACGTGAGGCCCGCGCCGACCTGCTCGATCGGCCCGTGCTCCCAGGGTCGATCATGAAGGTCGTCACCCTCATCGCGGCGCTCGAGCACAACGTCATCGACCCCGACACCGCCCACGTGTGTCGCCGAAGTGTGGCGATCGACGGCGTCCGGTTCGTCTGTTCGCATCCCGATCTGCGCCGGCCGCTGAATGCCGCCGAAGCGCTCGCGTACTCCTGCAACGACTACTTCGTCTCGCTGGCGCCGCGGCTCCGGCGCGATGCGTTCAACCGGACACGGGTGGATGCGGGACTTCCGCCGATTGCGGCCGCCGTGCCGCTGGCGCCGGCGTTGGTCGGCCTCGACGGCCCTCGCGTGGCCCCGCGTGCGCTGCTCGATATGGTCGCGCGGGTGACCGGCCACGATCGCGATCGCCCGATGCGCCTGCAGGATCGTACGCGCAGCGTGCTGATGCAGGGTCTCACGGGCGCGGCCACCTTCGGTTCGGCGTCCGCGCTCGGCGAGGCGGGCGTGAGCGCGCTCGCCAAGACGGGCACGGCGTCGATGCCTGGCGGCGGAGCCATGGGCATGGTCGTCGCGTTGACGCCCGCCGATCGTCCCGAGCGGGGCATCGTCGTCGTTGCGCCGGGTGCCGCCGGACTCGACGCGGCGTCGATCGCGGCGACGCTCTTGAAC
>DAINCF010000324.1:0-8094 GCA_036732565.1 Vicinamibacterales bacterium | reverse complement strand
CGATCATCTATTACGGCGACGAGATCGGGATGGGCGACAACGTCTACCTCGGCGATCGCAACGGCGTCCGCACGCCGATGCAATGGACCGGCGATCGGAACGCCGGATTCTCCAAGGCCGATCCCGCGCGCCTCTTCGCGCCGCCAGTGATGGATCCACTGTACGGCTACCAGGCGATCAACGTCGAAGCCCAGGAACGGTCGCCCTCGTCGTTCCTGAACTGGATGCGGCGGATGATCGCGCTGAGGAAACGCTATCGCACGTTCGGACGGGGGTCGCTCGAGTTCGTGCCGAACGACAACCGTCGCATCCTGTCGTTCCTCCGGCAGGACGAGGAGCATCTCATCCTGGTCGTCGCCAACCTGTCGCGATCCGTCCAGCCGGTGCATCTCGATCTGCAGCGCTTCCGCGGGCGCTACCCGGTGGAGATGATCGGCAACACCGAGCTGCCGCCGGTCGCCAACGATCCGTACTTCCTGACGGTCGGCCCGCATGCCTTCTATTGGTTCCTGCTGCAGCCGGCAACGGATGCGATCACGCTGCGACCACCGAAGTTCGGTGCGCTCGCGCCCGGCGAGCGCCCGACGCTGCTGGTGAGCGCCGTGTGGGAAGCGCTGTTCGACGGCCATGCTCGACGCGTGCTGGAGCGCGATGCGCTGAAGGCGTTTCTCGGCCGGCAGCGATGGTTCGGCGGCAAGGCGCGAGAGATGACCAGCGCGCGATTCGTCGATTGGACGACGATTCGCACCACCCCGCAGCCGCTGTTCCTGACCATCGTCCACGTCGAGTTCAAGGACGGAGGGAGCGAGCGCTACGTCCTTCCCGTATCCACCGCCGCCGGCGACGAGGCGCAGGCGCTCTCCGAACGGTTGCCGGGCGCCATCATCGCCAAGCTGTCCGGCGCGAAGAACGGGGTGTTGTTCGATGCCCTGACGGATCCGGCCACGAGTCAGATCCTGTTCGACGTGGTGCGGCGGGGCGGCGACGTGACGCTCAAACACGGCGTCCTGCGGCCGCGGTTCGTCGAAGGCGCGATGGCCTCGCTGCAGGCCGAAGGCGAAGGCCTCAAGCCGCACATTCCGTCGCTCGAACAGAGCAACTCGAACGTGCTGCTCGGCGATCGCTATCTGTTGAAGGTCTTCCGTCGGTTGCAGGAAGACGAGAACCCGGACATCGAAATCGGTCGTGCCTTGTCGGCGAACCCCGGCAAAGCGCGCGTGCCGGCACTGCACGCCTGGGCCGAGTATCAGCCCACCGGCGGTCCGTCAACGTCGCTGCTGATGTTGCAGCAACAGGTGCCGGCGCGCGGCTCGCAATGGGACCGCGCCGTCGATCATCTTCAGCAGTACTTCGAGCGGGCCCAGATCGCGATCCGCGGGGGTGCGACGATGCCGACCGACCGCGCGGGGCGCATCAGCGTGGTCGAAGACACGGCAGGCGCGTACTGGACGACCCTGTTCCTCCTTGGCCGACGCACGGCGGAGTTGCACACGACGCTGGCCGACTTGCGCGGGGACGGTTTTGGTCATGTGCCGCTCGAGGGTCCACAACTGCAGAAGCTCTCGAGCGAGATGCAGGCGCAGGCGACGCGCGCGCTCGATCTGCTCCAGGAGCACGTCGGTCGACTCGAGGGCCCCAGGCAGCAGGCGGCACAACGGCTGCTCGAGCTGCGGCCGCGCTGTCTGGAACCATTCGATAAAGTGGCGACGCTCGAAGCCGCGGGCCAGCGCATCCGGATCCACGGCGATTTTCATCTCGGCCAGGTGCTCGAAGTCGACGGCGACATCTGCTTCATCGACTTCGAGGGTGAGCCGACGCGATCGATCGCGGAGCGACGCGAATTGAAGTCGCCCCTCCGCGACCTCGCCGGCATGCTGCGATCGTTCAGCTACGCGGCGCACGCCGGTCTCCGGCTCTACTTGCGCACCCATCCTGACGTCACGGCGTCGCTGCTTCCCTGGGCGACGGCTTGGGCGGTGACGATGGGCGAGATCTACCTCCGCGCGTATCTTGCCGTGCTCGACGGCGCCGGGCTCCTGCCTCAGGACGTCGCGACGCGCCAGACGTTGCTGGACGCGTTCGTGCTCGACAAGGCGTGCTACGAGTTGACTTACGAGCTGGCGACACGCCCCGATTGGGCCGACATCCCGCTCGACGGCCTGCTCCGGGTCCTCGATCCCGCCTGGACACCGCCGGCTCCGGTGCCTGCTGCCGATGCCCACACCTAGTTCTAGCGAGGCTTTGCTGACCGGCGAACGTCTGTCAGCGGGGCGAGACGTCTCGAAGGCCGGCGCCGGAACGCTTGTCTCAGATGACTGAAATCCCGTCCTTCGAGACGTCCAGACTCTGGCGCCCTTCGCTCGGCACATGGCTCGACGGCGACGAGGGCGTGGTGCGCGTGTGGGCGCCAACCGCGAAGCGCGTCGCGCTGCGCCCGGCAGATTTCCAGAGCTCGCAGATTTCTAAAAGGGGGCTGACCCCGGTTGGGTTAACCGGAGTTGCGGCCCAAGATGTTGGGCTCGCGCGTGAGGAGGGCGGCTATTTCTCCGGTCGCGCACCGTGGCTGCGTGCCGGCGTTCGTTATTGGCTCGTCCTCGACGACACACAGGTGTTCCCGGATCCGGCGTCGCGATTTCAGCCGGACGGCGTGCACGGCCCGTCCGAGGTGATCGATCCAGGCGCGTTCACGTGGCGCACCCACGCGTGGCGCCCGCAACCGCTCGACGAGCTGGCGATCTACGAGCTGCACGTCGGCACGTTCACGCCGGAGGGGACGTTTGCGGCGGCGGCCGATCGGCTGCCGGCGCTTGCCGAGCTCGGCGTGACCGCCGTGGAGCTGATGCCGGTCGCCGCGTTCCCGGGTCGGCGCAACTGGGGCTACGATCCCGCCGCGCAGTTTGCGCCGGCGGACGTCTACGGCCGTCCCGACGATCTCCGGCGGCTCGTCGATCGCGCCCACGCCTTGGGGATGAGCGTGCTGCTCGACGTCGTCTACAACCACTTCGGGCCCGACGGCGCCTATGCCGCGGCGTTCAGCCCCTTGTTTTTCAGCGATCGCCACCAGAGTCCCTGGGGCGCCGGGATCAATCTCGACGGCCCTGGCTCCCGCGACGTACGCGGGTTCTTCATCGAGAACACGCTGCATTGGCTGATCGAGTACCGCTTCGATGGCCTGCGACTCGATGCGACGCACGCGCTGGTGGACGACAGCCCGGAGCACTTCCTGGCCGAGCTCGCGCGCGTCGTGCGCGCCGCAATCGTCGATCGCGACGTGCTGCTGATCGCCGAGGACAACCGCAACCTGCGCACGATCGTCGAGCCGCGGTCCGCGGGCGGTTGGGAACTCGACGCGGATTGGGCCGACGACTTTCATCACATCGTCCGCCGGCTGATCGCGGGCGACGACGAGTCGTACTACAGAGACTTTGCGGGCACGACCGACGAGCTCGCCAGCACGCTTCGTGATGGATGGCGCTTTCGCGGCGAGCACTCGATTCACGCCGAAGGGCCGCGCGGATCCGATCCGACCGGCCTGCCGCTGCCGTCGTTCGTGATCTGCTCACAGAACCACGACCAGGTCGGGAACCGCGCCTACGGGGAGCGTTTACATCACCAAGTCGACACGGCGGTGTATCGCGCGGTGACCATGGTTCTGCTGCTAGCGCCGGAGACACCGCTCCTGTTCATGGGACAAGAGTGGGCGGCCACGACTCCATTCCTGTTCTTCGTGGACCATGCGGGCGATCTCGTGCGCGCGGTGCGCGAAGGGCGCCGCCAGGAGTTCCGGCACTTCCGCGCGTTTGCCGATGCCGCGGCCCGCGAGCGGATTCCGGATCCGCAAGATCCGGCGACGTTCGAGCGGTCGCGGCTGATCTGGGAGGAGCGCGATCGCCAACCACATGCCGGCGTGCTGGCGCTCCATCGTCGGGCTCTGGCGCTTCGTCCGACGCTCGTGCCGGCCGGCCGATCGGGCTCGCTCGATCGGCGGGTCATCGATGCGATCGATCGCGAAAGCGTGTTCATGCGCCGGCATCGACGCGACGGCACCGAGCTGTTGCTGATTGCGCGGGTATCAGGCGCTGGTCCTGTGCGAGTGCCGGATCCTCCAACTGACACTTCGCCTACAATCGTGCTCGACAGCGAATCGCCTGATTTCTCCGTGGATCCTCAGCCTGCGCACGTGTCGCACGATGACGGTACTCTCGTGGTCGATTTCACGCGCCCCGGCGCGGTCGTTCTCAACCTCGGTCGCCCACGCTCGTGACCCCGAACCAGCTCGACGATCGAGTGACGGCGCTCGCCAAGCAGCTGCGCGGCACGCTCCGCACGCCGAGCAACACCTATCGCGTGCAGTTGAACGCGTCGTTCACCTTCGATGATCTCCGCGCGCTGGTCCCCTATCTCGACGCGCTCGGCGTCGACACCTGTTATCTCTCGCCGTGCCTCGCGGCGAAGCCCGGCAGTCCGCACGGGTACGACGTTGTCGATCACGGCCGGTTCAATCCAGAGCTTGGCACCGCAGAGAGCTTTGCCGCGGTCGCGCAGGAGCTGAAGCAGCGCGGCATCGGCCTGATGTTCGACGTGGTGCCGAACCACATGAACCTCGACCCGATCCACAACCGGCGCTGGCGCGACTTGCTGGAGAACGGGCAGAGCGCCGCCTCGGCGCAGTGGTTCGACGTCGACTGGCAGCCGGTGAAGCAAGAGCTGCACGACAAGGTGCTGCAGCCCGTGCTCGGCGATCAATACGGCATCGTCCTCGAGCGCGGCGATTTGCAAGTGGGCCTGCGTGATGGCGGGTTCGTGGTCCGCTACGGGGACTTGGAGCTGCCGATCGATCCCAGTTACATTCCGCTGGCGATCGGACCGGAGGTCGAATCGCATCGCACGCAGGCAGCCGAGGAGGATGCGGACACCCGTGAGCTGTTGAGCATCCTGACCGCGTTCGAGAACCTGCCCAAGCACGTCGAGCGCGATCCCGCGCGACGCGAAGCGCGGCATCGCGAGCGTCAGGTCACTTACGACCGGTTGGCCGCGCTGCTGGCGCGCGCGCCCGAGATCCGAGCGGTCATCGATCGCGCGCTGGCCCGACTCAATGGCGACCCAGGGCGTCCCAAGTCGTTCGACGCGATGCACGAGCTCCTGGAGCGCCAACCCTATCGGCTGGCGTACTGGCGAACCGCGCTCGACGAGATCAACTACCGACGGTTCTTCGACATCATCGAGCTCGGCGCCGTGCGCGTCGAAGATCCGGTCGTGTTCGCCGAGACGCACAAGCTCGTGCTGTCGCTGGTGCGCGACGGGCAGGTTACCGCCATCCGTGTGGATCATCCGGACGGCCTGAACGATCCGGAAGCGTACTTCGAGCGGCTCCAGGCCTCGGTGTGGCGCGTGCGCGCCGAGGCGCTCGGCGCCGACCAGGACACCCAAGAGGCGCTGGTGGCGTGGCGGGAGGCACAGCGCGCGGCTGACCCGATGCACTGGGCGACGCGGCCGATCTATCTGGCCGCGGAGAAGATCCTGGTCCCGGGCGAGCGGTTCAGGCCCGAATGGGCCATTCACGGCGGCGTCGGCTATCTCTTCCTGAACTACGTCAACTGGCTGTTCATCGACCGTGCCGGCCTGCACCAGATCGAACGACTCTGGGAGCGGCTGAACGCGCCCGCGGATTTTCGCGAGATTGCCTACGAGAGTCGCAGCCTGATCGCGCGGACGTCCATGGCCAGCGAGATGAACCTGCTGGCGCACGCGTTGGAGCGGATCGCCGCGCTTGATCGCCGCTCGCGCGACTTCACATTGAACAACCTTCGCCGCGTGCTGCGCGATGTCGTCGCCTGCTTCCCGGTCTATCGCACTTACGTCACCGAGCGTGGCGCATCGCAGAGCGATCACCTCGTCATCGCACGGGCGGTGGCGGAAGCCCGGCGACGTGCGCCCGTCATGGAAGCCTCGATCTTCGATTTCATCGAGGAGGTACTCGGCGGCCGTCGGCAGTCGGCAGTTGGCGGCCACGAGGAGACGGACGGCAATCGGCAGTCGGCAGTCGGCAGTCACGAGCATCAACACGCAACAGGACTGCCCACTCCCGACTCCCGACTCCCGGCAGTACAGACTCCCGACTCCCGGCCCCCGGCGGCGTTACCGGATCGTGTGCGGTTCGCGATGCGCTTCCAGCAGATCACCGGTCCGATTCAGGCCAAGGGCATCGAGGACACGGCGTTCTATCGCTACTGCCCGCTGCTGTCGACCAACGAGGTCGGCGGCGATCCCGCCAGTCCGTCGCTCGGGGTCGAACAGTTTCACGAGGCCAACCGCGTGCGGCTGGCGGACTGGCCCTCGTCGATGGTGGCGCTCGCGACCCACGACACCAAGCGCAGCGGCGATGCCCGCGCCCGGCTGACCGCGCTCACGGAGCGTCCAGCCGACTGGCGTCGCGCGATGGCCAACTGGATGCGGCTCAACGCGCGCCATCGGTCGTCGGTTGCCGGCCCCATGGTGCCCGATCGCGCGGACGAGTACCACTTCTACCAGGCGCTGCTGGCCATCTGGCCGTGCGAGCCGGAGAGCGATCCCATTCCGACGGCGGCGCCAGTCGAGATTCAGTCGCGGGTCGCTGCGTACATGATCAAGGCGATCCGCGAGGCCAAGATCCAATCGAGTTGGCTGCGCCCCAACCAGGCCTACGAGGATGCGATGACGGCGTTCGTCCAAGCCGTGCTGACCGGGCCTGGATCGTCGCGCTTCTTGTCACGCTTCGTGCCGTTCGCACGGACGCTGGGACGCATGGGCGTCGTCAACAGCCTCGCGCAGCTCACGCTGCAGATGGGATCGCCCGGCGTGCCCGACGTGTATCAGGGCACGGAGTTGTGGCATCTCCACCTGGTCGATCCGGACAATCGTCAGCCGGTGGACTTCGGCCAGCGACGGGCGATGCTCGACGACCTGCTGCCGCAT
This sequence comes from Vicinamibacterales bacterium, assembly GCA_036732565.1. GTDB lineage: Bacteria > Acidobacteriota > Vicinamibacteria > Vicinamibacterales > UBA2999 > JAIVJN01. The sequence goes on along the minus strand of DAINCF010000324.1, from coordinate 1,140 downwards.
CTGGATCGCGTCGAGCACGCGGCGGGAGATGCCGACTCCCTCGTCCGCGACCTGGCTGCGCACTGGACCGATGGCCGATTGAAGTTGTGGGTGCTTGCCGCGATCCTGCGCTACCGCCGACGCCACGCGGAGCTCTTTCACACTGGCGAGTACCTGCCGCTCGCCGCCGACCCGCCGCACGCTCCGCTCGTGGCGTTCGCGCGCACGTACGGCTCCGACGCGGTGGTGGTCATCGCCGCGCGTCACGCGATGCGATCGAGCAAGGACTGGCCGGCCGGGGCCGCGTGGGGCGAGACGGCACTGTCGGTGCCACCTGAGCTGGAAGGACGCACCTGGCGCGATGCGATGACCGGTCGCCCGGTGCGACCCACCCACGACGAGCAGGGCCGGGAGCGGCTGCCGCTCGGCCCAGTGTTGGACCCTCTCCCAGTCGCCTGGCTCCACACGGCGTAACCGCGCGCCACCAGGGCGCGTAGCACGGCGATATACTGCTGTGTTAAGCGTGACTGCGCCGATTGATCGAGCCGCAGATTTGCGCAGATTTCGCCGATTCTCGGGTCAGAGCCGCCGGTTACACAGATAAAGCAAGACCGGAAACGTGCGAGCGCGAAAAACGCGTCAGGCGGGCGGGTGGCCGCGAAGCCTCCACCCCTCGCGGACGCGCGGCTCCGCCGCGCGACCCGCCGGCCCTCGTACCGGAATCTATGTAATCTGCGCCATCTGTGGCTGAACGAATGCTTGCGAGCCAGGTCCTCATGACGGAGCCCGAAGGGTTGTCAACATCGCGTTCATCTGCGCCGATCAATCCGCTGTCGCGCGGCGAGTTTCTCGGGATCGCTTTTCTTCTGTTTTCTCCCACACGGAGGTTGCTCCAATGATTCGGCTCTTGGCGTCCATGCTCGTCACGTTGGCGCTCGCATCGACGGCTGCGGCACAGTCGCAGTCGATCAACGGCACGATCGAAGGCACGGTCAAGGACGAGCAAGGCGCGGTCCTGCCCGGCGTGACGATCACCGTCAACAATATCGACACGGGTGACACGCGCACGGTCGTCACCAACGAGAGCGGTTTGTATCGGGCGCTGCTGCTATCGCTGGGCGCGTATCGCGTGAGCGCCGAGCTGCAAGGCTTCAAGAAGTT
>DAINCF010000323.1:0-8131 GCA_036732565.1 Vicinamibacterales bacterium | reverse complement strand
GGACTCGAGACCTGGGGGCCTGGGACTCGAGGCCTCGAGACACGCAAGACCCGGGTCCTAGGTCTCGGGCCGGCGTCTCAGATATGATCGCGAGACGCGTATGGAACAGGTGACGCTCACGATCGACGGCCGCCCGATCACGGTCGCCAAGGGCACCTCTGTGCTCGAGGCTGCCATCGACGCGGGCATCCAAGTGCCTTATTACTGCTATCACCCCGGTCTGGGCATCGATGCGTCGTGTCGCGTCTGCCTGGTGAAGATCGAGAAGATGGCGAAGCTGCAGACCTCGTGCTCGACACCGGCCGCCGAGGGGATGGTCGTGCACACCCAGGACGCCGAGTCGATCGAAGGCCGCGCCGGCGTCTTCGAGTTCCTGCTGATCAACCACCCGCTGGACTGTCCGGTCTGCGACAAGGGCGGCGAATGCCCGCTGCAGGACTTCTCCTACAAGTTCGGCAACGCCGCGAGCCGGATGGACTTCCCCCGTCGCACCTTCGACGGCGAGGGCGTGCGTGCCGACGTGGACTTCGGCCCCACGCTAATGCTCAACCGCAACCGGTGCATCCTCTGCACCCGCTGCGTCCGCTTCATGCGCGAGGTCGATGGCGACGCCCAGATTGGCATCACCGACCGCGGCAATGGCAGCGAGATCGCGACGTTCAACGAACAGGGCGTGCACTCGCTCCTGTCGGGCAATCTGATGGATGTCTGCCCGGTGGGCGCGATCACGACGCGGCAGTACCGCTTCCGCTCGCGCCCGTGGGACAACCCGCACGCCGTGGATACCATCTGCACGCTGTGCTCCAAGGGCTGCAGCACGACGGCGTGGATCAAAGCCAAGCCGGAATGGGCCAAGGGGTCGCGCCTGATTCGCACGACGCCGCGCTACAACCCGGACGTGAATTCGTTCTGGATGTGCGACATCGGCCGCTTCCAGTACCTGTGGGTGGAAGGTGACACGCGCCAGCGCAAGCCGCTGATCCTCAGCCGCGACGGCGTGCAGCAGGGCGCGACATGGAAGGACACGCTGGTCAAGACCCGGGAGCTGCTCGAGCACGCCGGCAAGGAAGATGCCGGATCGGTGCGGTTTCTGACATCGGCGCACTCCTCACTCGAGGAGCTCTTCCTGCTGAAGCGCCTCGCGACCGATCTGAAGGGTGAGAGCGGCGTGCATCACGTGCATGTCGCGTGGCGGCGGTCCGAGAAGCGGCAGCCCGAGCGCACGACGTTCCGGGTGCCGGCCACCGACGCACCCAACGTGGCGGGCGCGCGCGACCTGGGTCTGCCGACGGGCATGGGCAATGACGGCGATGCGGATCTCTCCAGCCTGCGGACGGCCGTCGACGAAGGGCGTGTGTCGGTGCTCTACGTGGTGGACCCTGGCCCTGACGGCTCCCTGGGCGACACGTCCTGGGTCGTCGACGCGCGGCGCAGCGGCAGGCTGGCCACGGTCATCTACCAAGGTGTGCTGGTCGGCGAGCTCTCGAAGATCGCCGACATCGTCCTCCCCGGCGCGGCATGGGTCGAGAAGGACGGGTGCTACACCAACGACCAGGGGCACGTGCAGGCGGCATCCAAGGTGATGAACCCGCCCGGAGAGGCGGTTGAGGATTGGCAGATCTTGACGAGCGTGGCGGCGGCACTGGGCCTGCCCTTCAGCTACAAGAGCGCGCAGCAGGTCCGCAGTGATGTGGCGGCGGCGCTCGCGGATGCGCCGGCGTACGCGGACCTGGGCGATCGCTCGTTCAATCGGCCGGTGAGCGCGGAGCATTGGCTGCACGCGAGCAACCCGATGGAGCGCTGGAAGTGGAACACGATGTTCCAGGACCTGCCTCCGGTCAAGGGCCACAATGTGCAGATGGAAGGCGCGCCACAGCCGGCGATGATCCCGCTGAAGCTTGTAACCGAAGAGATCGCTCGCACGGACTAGTAAACGGACAGTAAAGCGTGGAGAACGTTTCTCTCGTCGCGGCCTTCGTCGCCGGGGTGCTCAGCTTCATCTCCCCGTGCGTGCTGCCGCTCATCCCTGGCTATCTGTCGTATATCTCCGGCCTATCGCTGGATGACATGCGCGGGACCTCGTCGGTCGTGGCCGTCGCACCCAACCGCCGCCGCGTCCTGATCGCCTCGCTGTTCTTCTGCCTCGGCTTCTCGCTGGTCTTCGTCTCCCTTGGGGCCTCGGCGACGTTGCTCGGCCAGTACCTGATGGAGCGACTGAGCCTGCTTGGCAAGGTCGCGGGCGTCATCATCATCATCTTCGGCCTGCACACGATGGGTGTGCTGCGGATCGGCTGGCTGTACCAGGAGAAGCGCTTCCAGACATCCAACAAGCCGGTCGGGCTGGTCGGCGCGATGCTCGTCGGCATCGCGTTCGCGTTCGGGTGGACGCCGTGCATCGGGCCCATCCTCGCTGGCATCCTCGCGATCGCCGCGACGGAGAACACCGTCGGCGACGGCGTCCGGCTGTTGTCCATCTACTCGGCCGGCCTCGCGGTGCCGTTTCTCCTGACCGCGCTTGCCATCAACTCGTTCTTCACCGCGTTCGCGAAGATCCGCCGGTACTATCACGCCATCGAGGTCACCTCGGGCCTGCTGCTCGTCGTTGTCGGCGTGCTGATGTTCACGAACCGCTTCACCGTCATCGCACAATATCTGACTCCGTACTTGCCGGTGTTCTAGAACAGTCGCAGTCGGCGCAGGCCTGAGACCCGAGACCTGGGTCTTGCGGCCCCAAGTCGCAGGTCCCAAGTCTCGAGCCATCTGTTATCCTGTCCTCGCTTTGACTCAACGCTGGATGCGCCTCGCCGTGGTGCTCACGGCGCTTGTAGCAACCGCCGGGTTGGCTTATCGGGCGATTCAAGGCGAGCGGGCGCTTCGACAGAACACCAGCACGTCACGCTACGCCATCGACCTCGCCGATCGTGCACTGACCTCAACCGCCGATCTGCGCGCGGCGCTTCACGCCTACGTCGCGCCGGGCCAGGGCTCGCCGTTCTGGGTGTCGCGCAGCACCGTCCTCGTCGACGAGTTGCAGACGTCGCTGACGTCTCTCGGGGAGATCGATCCGAGCGGCAACCCGATCGCGGTGGAGGCGATGGCCAAGCTGACCGCCGCCGAGAAACGCGCGCGTGGGTTCCTGCGCGAGAACCAGGAGTTGCTGGCCTCGGACATCGTCTTCACCGAGTGTCGCGATCAGCTGGACGCCATCCGACTCCAGATCGTTGGCGCACGGAATCGCGTGCTGGCCGCCGGTGACGCGCGCGAAGCGGGATTGAGGCGCGAACAGTACATGCTGCTCGCCGCCATCCTCGGAGCATGGGCACTGTGTGCCCTGCTGTTGTTACCGCTGGCAGAGGCCCCGGCGCCGTTCCAGCGGCCGGCGGCGGAGCCCGACAGGAGCGGCGCCGAGGATATCCCGCTGGTCCCACCTCCCGCGGTCACGCCGGAACCCGTCGCCCCGCCGCCTCGTCCCCTGCAACCCGTGGGTGCGAAAGTGCCGCCACCCTTCGACATTGCTCAAGGTAGCTCCGAGCGGAACCGAGGGGCATCGGCTCCCGTCCCACGGCTGCCCGAGGCCGCGCAGCTCTGTGCCGACCTCGCGCGCGTCTCGAATGGCGATCAGATCGGGCCGCTGCTCGAGCGCGCCGCCGATGTTCTCGATGCCACTGGCCTCGTCGTGTGGGTGACGTCCGCCGATGCCACGTCCCTCGTACCGGTCGCGTACTGTGGCTACGACGACCGCCTGCTGGCTCACGTTGGCGCGCTGCCCTTGAACTCGGAGAACTTGACGGCCGCCGCGTTCCGCCACGGCGCCCGCCGTACCACGTCTGCTCGCGATGGCGCGCCCGCGGCGATCGCGGTGCCATTGGTGGGGCCGACCGGATCGATCGGCGTGCTCTCCGGCGAAGTGCGGCACGTCGAGCGTATCGGTGAAACCACCTCCGCGCTCGCGTCGATCTTCGCCGCCCAGCTCGCCACGCTCGTGGGCTCGATGCCCGCCGCCGAGCCCGCCGAATCCTCTCAGCCCGTTCAGGGCTGAGGCACTGCCCCCTTCAGCGTCGTCTCCTTTCGATCGCGCACGATGCCGATCGACAGGTCGGTGCTTTGCGCGTCGGCCAGCTCACCCCGCAGCTCGTTGACGTCTCGCACCTGCGAGCCGTTGACGGAGACGATGACGTCGCCCGCCTTGAGGCCGGCCTTCTCGGCAGGCGATCCGGGCGTCACGCCGCTGACGAGGACTCCTCCATCCTTGGCGCCGAAGTACTCGGCGAGCTGGGGGCTCAGGCTATCGAGCTGCACGCCAAGACGGCCACGCGATGGGCGCGAGCGCATGTCTCGATCCCAGTCGAACGCGAAGGGCCTGGTGTCGAAGTCAAAGTAGTAGGGAAGGCGCCCGACCTCGCCCAACCCGCGTTCGACCTCACGGCGAATCCGATCGCCGTCGATGTCGAGGTTCCACGCCAGCGCGCGCTCCGGCGTGACGTCGACGGTCTGTTTCTGCCCGTCGCGCACGATCCCCATCTTGACGGTGCGTCCATCCGGCGTTTCCTGAACGAGACGCGAGAACTGACGGGCCGAGCGCACGCGCTCGCCGTCGAACTCGACCACCACATCGCCTTCGCGCACGCCGGCTTTCGCGGCCGCGCCATTGCCGTCGACGCGATCGATCCTCACACCGTTGGTCACAGTATCGGTCGATTGCCCGGCCTGAGCGGAGAGATCGCGGACGCTGACACCCAACCGGCTGCCCCTGCCGTCCAACATCCTGAGCTCACGTCTGTGCGGGCTCGGAGCGGGATCCGGGAGCGGAGCGGGCGTCTGGGCCAAGAGCGTCGAAACGGCGGCACCGATCCCGAGCGCCAACAAGGCCGCCAGCACACCAAACCCTGTCTTCTGCATAACTGAGCTCCTTACATCCGGTTCAGACGCGGTTCCTGACGGCTTGGTTGGCTGGGCCGGCCCAAGTCTCCGCGCCAAGGGCAGGCGTGAGGGCTGCGCCCCGGGCAGGCCCTAAAGGCTGCGCCCCAGGGCGGGACCCATTGGACGGCAATTCGCGCCAGCGTACGTAGCGCAGGCCTTCAGGCCTGCCAACCGCCGGCTTAGAATCGCGGTATGGCCGTCAGCCCCTCCTTAGACCTGAAACAACAGATCCTCGAGCGCGCGGAGCGCGAGGGGGTCAAGTTCCTCCGGCTCCAGTTCACCGACATCCTTGGTGCGATCAAGAACGTCGAGGTGCCGGATCGGCAGTTCGGCGACGCGCTCGACGGTCACCTGATGTTCGACGGCTCCTCGATCGAAGGCTTCGTGCGCATCGAGGAATCGGACATGTACTTGAAGCCGGATCTGTCCACGTTCCAGGTCTTCCCTTGGGCCGACCCGAGCGGCGCCCGCGTCGGCCGCATCATCTGTGACGTCGCGAACCCTGACGGCTCGGCGTTCGCCGGCTGCCCGCGCACGACGCTCAAGCGCGTAATCGCGATGGCGGCCGAGCGTGGCTTCGCGATGAAGGCCGGGCCCGAAGCGGAGTTCTTCCTGTTCCTCCGTCGCGACGGCACTCCGACCACCGACACCCACGATGCGGCCGGCTACTTCGATCTCGCGCCCGTCGATCTCGGCGAAGACGTCCGCCGCGAGATCGTGCTCGCGCTCGAGCAAATGGGGTTTCACGTCGAGGCGGCGCACCACGAGGTCGCGCCAGGGCAACACGAGATCGACTTCCGCTATGACGATGTGCTGCGGACCGCTGACAACGTCAGCACGTTCCGCTTCGTCGTGAAGAACGTCGCGCTGAAGAACAACCTGCACGCGACGTTCATGCCGAAGCCAATTTTCGGCCTCAACGGCTCGGGCATGCATACGCATCAGTCGCTGTTCCGCGGCGCCCAGAACGCCTTCTTCGACGCCGACGGCCAATGGCAATTGAGCGAGACCTGCCTGCAGTACATCGGCGGCCTGCTCGCGCACGCGCGCGGCTTCTGCGCGATCACGAACCCGCTGGTCAACTCCTATAAACGCCTCGTCCCCGGGTACGAGGCGCCGACCGCGATCGCGTGGTCCGAGAAGAACCGCAGCCCGTTGGTGCGCGTGCCGGCCGCTCGCGGCGAGGCGACGCGCATCGAGCTGCGGATGCCGGATCCGTCATGCAACCCGTACCTTGCGCTTGCCGTCATGCTGCGCGCGGGACTGGACGGCATCGATCAGAAGCGAGATCCGGGGCCGCCGGTGAACAAGAACATCTACAAGATGAGCCATCGCGAGCGGCGGCACCTGCGCATCGACGACCTGCCCGCCAACCTGAGCGAAGCGCTCGACGAGCTCGAGAAGGACGATCTCATCCGCGACACGCTGGGCGAGCACATCGTCCAGCACTTCGTCGAGGCCAAGCGCGAGGAATGGGACGCCTACATCCGCCACGTGTCCCCTTGGGAGCGCGACCGGTATCTGAGCGTCTACTGACGAGGGCAGCGCGTCATCGTCGAAGGACGGGGCGTGTCATCTGAAGGCGCGTGTTCGCTGAGAACGCGCCCATTCTTGGCGCATTCCGCGAGCACTCCACGCTGGCACGCGAGTTGAAGTAGTGCCATACGGTCGCGGCGGATCACCGGGGTGCGCAAACTTCAGGCAGGCGCTGGCATCGCCGTATCCCGGCTGCAGGTTTCACGATTCGACCGCGACCATTAGAAGTCTCTAGGAGGTCGCCCATGCGTGGTTCCCACTGGTTTGTCGCTCCCGTCGCCCTCGTGGCGCTCGGCGCGGCTCTGGCCGTGGGATGCGCGAGCGGCGCCTCGATCGACCAGCTCAAAACCAACCCGGGCCGCTACATGGATCGCAGCGTGACGGTCTCGGGCACGGTCACCAACGCGTGGGGCGTGCCGTTCGTGCCGCTCAAGATGTATCGCATCGACGATGGCACGGGCGAGATGACCGTGGTGGCCGACAATGATGACCGCGCGCCGGCGCGCGGCGCGCAAGTGCGGGTCACCGGCCGCATCCAGGAATTCGCGGTGGTCGGTGGTCAATCGATTGGGTTGCATCTCAGGGAGCGCGATCTCGACTACGTCCGCTGACTCATTCTTCCCTCCTCTCCGTGCTTCCAGCATTAGCCGTGGGACATGGGCCTGTCCCACGGCATTTTTTTGCCCTTCCGAAGGCCAGCCAGGCCCAGAACACGCGAGGCCTGCCAGCGAAAATGCTGCTCACAATTGCTTGTTGGCCCGACCTTGTGAAATCTAGTACAATCTCCCGGTCGTGGAACGGCTAGAGCACCCATCACCGCTGGTCGAGGCAATCAACGCCCTGTTGGCGCCGTTCGGCGCCCACATCCCCGATTACCTGGTCTTTTGCGGTCTGATCGTCCTGATCGTGCTCGCGATTGGCCTGCTGATCCGCTCGAGTCTGAGCGTCGACAACCCGGGCCGGCTGCAAATCCTGCTCGAAGACCTGGTCGCGTTCGTCGACACCCAGCTGGAGAACGTGATCGGGCACGGGAAGGGGCGACAGTTCCTGCCCCTGTGCGGCGGCATTTTCGTCTTCATCCTGCTGGGCAACCTGATGGGCCAGGTCCCATTCCTCGGCGCCCCGACGAGCAATATCAACGTTCCGCTCGGCTGTGCGTTGACCGTGTGGCTCTACTACCACTTCCAGGGTGTCAAAGCGCAGGGCATCGTTTCGTATCTCAAGCACTTCGCCGCGCCGCCGGGCATCCCGATCTTTCTCGCGCCGATCATGCTGCCGATCGAAGTGATCAGCCACTTGTCGCGTGTGCTGTCGCTGACGCTGCGCCTCTTCGGCAACATCTTCGGCGAGCACCTGGTCGTGCTCATCATCGCCAGCATCGCACCGCTCATCGTCCCACTCCCGATTCAGCTGCTCGGCCTGATCGTGGGCCCGCTGCAGGCGTTCATCTTCATGACGCTGACCGCGATCTACCTGAGCGCCGCGACCGCGACCGAAGAGCACCACTGAGACTGTCTTTCGTGGGGCCGCCCCACGAAACCCTTAGAGCGGGTTGCGAAATCTCCGATGGCGTACGTAGCGCAGGCCTTCAGGCCTGCCAAACACGCCGGTGGGCCGGCTCTCACCGCTGAGGCAGGCTTGAAGGCCTGCGCTACGTACAATTTCGCAACGTACT
>DAINCF010000322.1:0-8190 GCA_036732565.1 Vicinamibacterales bacterium | reverse complement strand
CCTACGATGCCGTCTCACGCCGCTTCCTCTTCGGCGATCGCGGCGGCCGCAAGCTGATCACCGCGGGCGACGGCCTCGATCACGCGGTGGACTTCGTGCGATCGGAGTCGGCCGGCTTCTATGAGGTGATGAGCATCGAGATCGACGCGCGACGCGGCGACCTCTGGGTGGCCAGCTCCGAGGGCGACGCGGGCGTCGGCGCACTGCACAAGGTCCAGCTCATTTCGGGACGCCCGCTCAAGACCTTCCCGCCGCCCGCGGACGTGTCGATCAAGCCGGTCGATCTCGCGATCACGAGCGACGGCGCGATTTTCGTGTTGGATGCGATGGCCGGACGCGTGTTGGAACTGAAGCCGCGAGCCGAGCGCATGGAGGCGGTGGCCCAGATCAAGGCCGACGCGCCGACCAGCATCGCCTTGGGGCGCGCCGCGACCGTGGTCTACGTGGCGCACGCCGGCGGCATCTCGCGGGTCGACCTGGCGACGCGCCGAGTCTCGGCCGTGACCGCGGCGAACGGCGTCGAGCTCACCGGCTTCGAGCGGCTGCGGTCGTACCGCGAGGGCTTGATCGGCATCAGGAGAATGGCCGACGGCTCCCGCAGGGTCGTCCGCCTGCAACTGAACGCATCGGGTCGTCAGGTGACGACCGCGACGCTCGTCAACGCTGACGTTCCACGCGGCGACGGGCCTGTGTTTGCCACGATCTCCGGCGATCAGTTGTCCTATCTCGTGAGCGCGGGCGGTCCGTCACCGATCGACGAGGTCGATCAGACCGAAGTCATTGTGTATCGAGTGTCGTTGCGTTGACGGACGGCGCCGCCTGCGGGTCCCTCTGTTTCAGCACGAAGAGCCGATTCGCTCCGGGCCACGGCGGGCCCGACCACGAGACCTCACGCTCGACCTCGTAACCCTCCATGTCCCGGCTCTTCGAGATCACGTATTCGGTGTGCCGAGCCGAGGTGATGAAGGGGACATCTGTCCATGGCGTCTGGCCCGGCGCGAGGTTTGCCGGATGCGCGTAGAGCGTCCAGCCGTTCCACGCATAGCCGGCATCGATGTCGGATGGAGGCACGCCCGCGTCGATGAGCGTCTGTGACGCATCACGCACCGCCTGATTGAACCGCTGGGCGTCTCGACTGCCAACCAGTGCGATAACGGCAAACATCAAGAGCGCGCTGGTCGCAAGACGAAGACGCCCAACGGTCGTCGCCTGTCCGCCGAGGATGAGAGCGACGAGCGGCGGCACCAGGGCGAGATAGTAGCGGTCGTTGTACATCCAGAGGAGGTTCACGAGCGCGAGATACACCACGATGAACGTGACGATCGGCGCGCGTGCCCAGAGACGGTGAGGTGCCTGCCTCCACGTCGCCAGCCGGACGCGCCAATCGCCGCGGCCGATGATCACGCCGAGCAGCAGGGTCAGTGCCAGCAGTCCGATCGCACGTCCGGGCGCGTCGATCCAGATCGGCGCGCGCTCGGGAAGCTCGCCGTTGACCAGCGCCCGGCTGGATCCCAGCTCGTACCAGCTCCACGTTTGATCGTATCGAAGCGGCAACGGGATCTCGCCGTGGACGATGAGGAGGAGCACGGCGCTCCCGACCAGGACGGCGGCGATCAGCCGCAGACGAGGCCACACCCCGCGCGCCGCTGCGTCGGCGAGGAGCGCCGGCAGGAGAAAGAAGCTGATGATTGCGAGAAAGTAGGGCACGAGGAGGTGGTATTCCGCGGGTCCGGCGTAGACGTTGCTAGCCCAGCGCTGCATGACGCTCGTAACGCCGAGCTGCTCGCGCATAGCAATCCACGTCACCAACATTGCACTCCATGTCGCAATCAACGACACCGCGACGTGCGCGCGCGCGAACGACGGACGCGGTAGCCTGCCCGCCACCGCGGTTCGCGACGCAATCCGCCCAGCCGTGGGCACCAGCAGAAGCGGCAGCGCTGCCACGGGCGTGATGATGCCGACCTGTCGCGTCAGAAATGCGGCGAACGCCCACACGGCACCCCACCAGAGGAATCGCCGTTCCCCGCGCGTCGAGGCGCGCACGTAGCACAGCAGCGCCAGCGTGGTGAACGCGATGAACGGCACGTCGGTCATGAACGACGAGGACAAGAAGACATAGAGCGGGTTGGCGGCGAGGGTGAGCGCGCCGACGAGCGCGACGCCAGTGGACGCATCGAGCTCACGAAGCAGCAGATAGAGCGCGCCGCAGCCAACCGCGGCAAGGACGATCGTCGAGAGACTCAACGTCGTGAAGGAGAAGCCCAGGAGGGCCGACCACGCCGCGCCCCACAGCGCCTGGCTCAGCGGATAAGCCGAGCTCCAGTCGAGCACGGCGAACGAACCCGTTCGCAGCAGATGCTCGACCGTCCAGGCGTACGTCCAGTCGTCGATCACCGGCACGTCGTGGCGGATACCGATGAGCGACGCAATGATGACAAACCACAGCGCCAGCGTCACGAACGGCATGCCGCGCCTACTAGCACGCGGCGTGCCGATAAGATGAACACCTCATGCGGCTGTTCACCGCGCGCACACTCGCGCTGGTCTCGACGCTCGCGGTTGGCGGATGTGGGTCACCACCCGCCCCGCCGCGTGAGCTGGTCACCGTCGCTCGACCGGCCGGATCGTGGGAGGGCAGCGGCAACTCGACCATCGGCTTCGTCAGCGACACCGGCCGCTTTCGGATCCACTGGCAGACCCGCGATGAGAGCTCGACCGGCGGTGGGATGTTTCGCCTGACCGTCCACAGCGCGGTCAGCGGACGGCCGCTCGAGGTCGTCGTCGATCACCGTGGGGAAGGCAGTGGGCAGACCGACTTCGCGGACGATCCGCGCCCCTATAACTTCATGGTCGAGTCGACGAACCTCGAGTGGTCGTTCAGCGTCGACGCCATCAGCGTCGTCGAGGCAACGCCACCGCCGGCGAAACCATAGGGAGCGGCTTGGGCTCAGGCGCGTGCCAGGAGATTCGAAAGACCCGCAAATTCAGAACGCGCGGGTCGGATGAGAGGGGGCGACCCTCAGGCGCCATCAGTCGAAAGCGTGCGGTCTCTTCATGGCCGGGCGGAAGGCGGAAGGTGATCTCGCGACGCCCCGACACCGTCGTGCGATCGACCAGGACGCCCCGTTCATCCACCAGGTCGAGCGCGAAGGCCCGGCAGTCCAGGCCTGGTCCGGATTCCACGTCGAGCACGATGCTTCTCGGTCTGCCGCGTGGGCGCGTGACAACGATTTGGCCGTTGCTCTCGAGCCAGCGAAACGGCTGCTGCCCGTCACGCTCGAGACGATGCCAGCCAGGGCCGAGGAACAGGCCGTCCTCGGGCAGGTCGGCGCTCGTCCTCAACCGCAGGAGGCTTTCAGCCGGGACGATGTCTGCGGGTTTGTTGCACCGTCTCAGCTCCAAAGCCAGAGGCTCCCGCCGGCGCCTCGCTGCCCAACCTACGACTCGCTCTGCCAGCTCCAAGCGCCACATGCAGTAAAGGCCGACGGGGAGCGCGAGCGCCAACCGCCACAGAGACACGAGGGCAGCGTAGCCGTGGCGTTTCCCGGAGGCTTCCCCCAGCAGCCGGTCATAGAGCGCGTGCAACTCGCCGACGGTGCGATCGAGCGAGAAGCGCTTCACCATCAATCGCCGACCGTTACGGCCAAGAGTACGGGCCCGCTCGGGGTCTCGCAACAGGTCGAGAATCCCTCGAGCCAGGTCACGGGGATTGTCGGGATCGACCACCAGGCCCGTCTCGCCGTCATGAACCGTATCGACCAGGCCTCCGACTCGGGTCACCACCATTGGCGCCTCCATCAGCAGCCCCTCGATCGTGCCGCCGAGGTTCTCACTGAGGGACGCTTGGACGGCGACATCGACGTCACGCAGGATGCGGTGCACGTCCGTGCGATGCCCGGCGAAGATCACGTGCTCGTCCAGCTCCAGGCTTCGCACCAGCGCCTGGATCTCCTCCATGTAGAGTCGGCCGCCCTCGTCGAACGGCCCGCCGACCAGGACGAACTTCGCTTCGGGAACTTCGGAGCGAATCAGCGACGCGGCGTAGACGAAGTCTTCCTGCCCTTTGAATCCGAGGTCATGAAGTGGTTCGGGTGTCCACCATGAGGGCGGCAAGCGCGTGTAGAACCAGGAGACCAGAACCACGACCGGAGTGTGCTCGGGCCATCCGTACTCCGCTCGAATACCTGCCGCGGGGATGTTCGCGGCATCGAACCTTCGTGTGTCGGCGCCGTAGTAGATCAGCGGCGCGCGACTCTCCGCGACACCCATCTCGCGGTACAGGTCCCGACTCTTCTCGCAAGAGGGAATCAGCGCGGATTCCATCCACGACGTGGTCTGGTCGAGCCATCGGGATGGCGCGGCCTCCAGGTGAAACGGCCCCGCGACCATTGCGAGCCTCAGTGGCACATCGGCGATCCACGCCGCGGGGCGTGCCACGAGCATCGAGAAGAAGACGTGGCTCTGGACCACGTCGAAGCGGTGGCGTCGGAAATACCGCGCGAGATCCACGACCGTCCGCAACGCCGCCAGTCGATGTTTGGGCGAGAAGACGAACGTCGCGACGTGAAAGGGGATCTGTTCCGCCCGCAGCAGATCGACCAGTCCGCCTTCGGCGTCTCCGACGACGGCGTGAACCTCGTAGCCGTATTGCCGGCGCAGCTCACGCAGCTGCTCCGCCATCCATAGGCCGCCCTTCCCGCTGACCAGAACGTGACAGACCCGACGCTGCGTGCGGTGATCGATGTCAACCATCGACACGAAGAGCGGCAGAACGGCGATCGGATGTAATCCTCGCCGGCACACCGAGCGCCGTCACGTCGTCGGGGAGGTCACGGACCACCACCGCCCCCGCGCCGATCAGGCTGCGCGCGCCGACGGTCATCCCTGAAATCACGGCGGCGCCGATGCCGACGAGTGTTTCCTTGCCGACCTGCACATTCGCGCCAACGGTCGCGCCGCAGGAGATGTGCGCGAAGTCCCCGACGACGCTGTCATGATCGACCGACGCCTTGGTATTGAGAATCACGCCGCGGCCGATCGTGGCGCGTGGCAGAAGCACAGCGCCGGCCGAGATCATCGACCCTGCACCCACAATCGCAGAGGGCGCGATTGAGGCGAACGGGTGGATGACCGTGGCCACGCGCTCGCCCTGGGCGCACAGGTGCTCGGTGAGGACTCGCCGCAGGCGGTTGTCGCCGATGGCCACCACCACTTCATCGTGTTCGATCCGTTCCAGCGATGCGATCGGTCCGAGCACAGGTAGATCGAGGATGGTCGTACCGGCCTTCGTCGGGTCGTCGTCGACGAACCCGACCGCGTCGCGGACGATGTCGGCGACGATGGCGCCGTGTCCGCCGGCGCCGACGATGATGATTCGGCTCATGCGGAGGCCTGTGCCGTGGCTGAGGGCGCGAACTCGGGCACGATCACGCGGAGCTGATCGATCAGTGCGTCTCGGGATCCGGTCGAGGCCAGCGTTTCCAGCAGGCTCACATTGGCAGTAAACGTTCGAGGAAGGCTCAGGTCGCTGCGAATCGCCAGCACGTGCGGCACACCTGTGGGCTCGCACCGCTCGTTCCCCGCGAGGAGCTCTTCGTCGAGCTTCTCGCCCGGCCTGAGGCCGATGATCTCGATCGGCGTCGACGCCGGGGCGCCACAGGCGTCGATCACGCGGTGCGCCAGATCGAGGATGCGGATCGGCTCGCCCATCTCGAACAGATACGTCATGCCGGAGCCGCCGAGGGCCGCGGCGTCGAGCAGCAGCCGCACCGCTTCCGGGACGAGGAGGAAGAAGCGCCGGACATCGGGGTGCGTGACCGTGAGCGGGCGGCCGTTCCGAAGCTGATCGAGGAACCGAGGCAGCACGCTGCTGCTGCTGCCCAGGACGTTGCCGAAGCGGACGATGATGAATTCGGTGCGCGATGTTCTGGCCACGTCACGCATCATCAGTTCCGCGACTCGCTTGGTGGCGCCCATGACGCTCGACGGATTCACCGCCTTGTCGGTCGACACGAGGACGAAGCGCGCCGCCCCGTGCCGCGCGGCGGCCGCCGCAACGAGGCGCGTGCCGGTGACGTTGTTCTTGACCACTTCACCGACATGCTGCTCGGCCAGCGGCAGATGCTTGTGGGCGGCGGCGTGGAACACGATCTCGGGACGCTGCGTCGCGAACGCCTCTTCCAACCGCGCGTCGTCGAGCATGTCACCGAGGAATGCCACGGCAGGGGCGCCCTCGATGCTGAGCAGCACCTCGTGCAGACTGCTCTCGTGCCGCTCGAACATCAGCAGCGACCCACAGCCCAGACGTGCGAGGTGACGACAGAGCTCCGAGCCGATCGACCCGCCGGCACCGGTTACCAGAATTCGGCGGCCGGCGACGAACGCGCGCGCGATGGTGGGATCCCCGCCGTTGGTGCGCGGCGGCAGCAGATCACTGGGCTCGAACGTTCTCATCGCGTGGCCCTCAGCGCGGCAATCTCCTCCAGCACCGAGACGCAGACGTGCTCGATGTCTTCCTCGGGAAGATTCCCATGAAACGGCAACGCCAGCAGCGACGCACTCGCGGCCTCGGCATGTGGAAACAGGCCGGGACGGAATCCGAAGCGGTGCCGGTAGAACGGCTGGAGATGAATGGACGGGAAATACGGTCGGCTCGGGACGCCGCGCGCGGCGAGCCTCGCCGTGAGTGGCTCCCGATCGACGCCCGCGGCGAGGCGGACCACGTAAACGAACCAGCTCACGCCGATGCCCGCGCGTGCAGGGGGCAGCGGCATGACGCCATCAACGTTCTGGAACCACTCGTCGTAGCGCGCCGCCACCGCCGCGCGCTTCGCCAGCAATTCATCGAGCCGGCGTATCTGCGCCAGGCCGACGGCGGCGCTCAGATCGTCCATCCGGTAGTTGAAGCCGAGGCGCTCGTGATGCAACCACGAGCCATCGTCCGAGCGCCCCTGATTGCGAAGACTCCGCGCCAGTCGCGCCCAGTCTTCACGATCGGTCACCAGCACCCCGCCTTCGCCAGTCGTGATCTGTTTGTTGGGGTAGAACCCGAAGGCGGCAGCGTCGCCCAAGCGTCCGACGGGGACGCCGTCGAGGGAGGCGCCGATCGCCTCACAGGCATCCTCGACCACGCACACACCGTGTCGTCGCGCCGCCGCGGCGATGGCGTCCATCTCCGCCGGTCGCCCGAAGACGTGGACGGGCAAGACCGCCCGCAGACGCCCCGTCGGCGCAAGCGCTTCGATGGCGTCGACGGTCGCCTGAGGGTCCATCGCCAGCGTCTGTGGATCGATGTCGACGAAGACCGGCGTTCCGTGCTCGAACAGGATGGCATTCGCCGACGCGATGAACGAAAAGGGGGTCGTGACGACGCTGTCCCCGTCGCGCAGACCGGCCGCGAGCATGCCGAGGTGCAGCGCGGCCGTGCCGCTCGACACGGCGACGGCATGGCGCACACCGAGGCGCGCGGCGAATTCGCGCTCGAACGCGACGAGCGCGGGTCCGTTGGAGAGTTGCCCCGACCGTAGTACCTCGTCGACGAGCCGTCGTTCTTCGCTTCCGATGTCGGGTGATGACAGGTGGATTTGCCGGAACGCCATTGATCTCGCCACGATGCCGGTCCCGCCGGCGGCCGGCAGCGTATCATGGCCGGGCCTCGGCCAAACTCGTCCATCCGCCAACCTCAACAAGACGATTCGCGCCACGCATCGACTCGTGAGACACTAGTCGGCGCGGCTGGCCCCGGTGAGGCGATGACTCACCACTAGAGAGGGTACGTGACGACCACGGGCAAATGGCCCTCAGTCCTTGGCGTGATGGCGGTGGTGTGGACAGCCGGCGCTGTGTTGCCTAGTGCGGCACCGTCTGGTCAGGCCGCGCCACGTCCGATGGCAAGTCATCCTGCGACGGCCTCGATCGACGCGGCGCGGGAGGTGGTGGCCAAGACCTGCGTCGGGTGCCATAGCGATCGCGGCAAGGCCGGCAATCTCTCCCTGCAATCCTTCGACGTCGCGACGGCCGCGCAGCACCCCGCGGTCGCCGAGAAGATGATCCGCAAGCTCCGTGCGGGACAGATGCCGCCGCCGGGAAGCCGACGGCCGCCCGAGGCTGCCCTCGAGGGCCTGGCGGATGTGCTCGAGGCCCAGGCCGACGCCCGCGCGGCGGCTGCGCCCTCACCGGGACGGCGCA
>DAINCF010000321.1:0-8200 GCA_036732565.1 Vicinamibacterales bacterium | reverse complement strand
GAACGTTCGAGGCCATCGCCTCGAGCGGCGCGATGCCGAACGGCTCGCGCGGGTTCGGATGGACGAACACGTCGGCGCTGGCGTAGTAGCGCGCCAGGAGCTCCCGCCCTTTGACCGGCCCCAGCATCAGCAGCCGGCCAGGCGCCCGGCGCGCGGCGTCGGCGGCCAGCGATTCGGCGAGGGGACCGTCGCCGGCGATGACCAGGCGATAGTCACGAGCCGGTGTCTCGCCGTACGGCATCGGGCGCGTGAGCCGGGCCAAGGCGTCGACGAGGAGACCGACGTTCTTCTCCGGCGACACGCGACCCGCGTAGAACAGCAGCACGCTCTCGGCGGTGCCTCCCGCGCGCTCGAGCAGGCTGTGCCGTAGCAGCTGATCGCGATGGGACGGACCAAACCGATCGGCATCCACGCCCATCGGACACACATGAATGAAGTCCGGCGCGCGATCCCAGAGGCACGTGCGCAGCTCGTCGGCGGTGTAGTGCGAGTTCGCCACGTGATAGTCGAACGGCGGCCCGTAGATGTTGCGGACATACCAGCGAGTGAACCGGCGCGCGACGGGTCCGGCATGCAGGTAGGCAGCCAGGTTGTCGTCCATTCGCTCGCAGCTCAGCCCGACGAGCGTCGGCCGCGCCACCTTCGGCACGAATCCCCTCCGCAGCAGCCCCGCGAGATAGCAGAGCGCGTACTTCTCGCAGATCTCGACGAGGTCGGGCTGCTCGTCTTCGAGGATCTTCACCAGCCGACCGCGCGACGGCGGCAGGTACGTCGTCGGCAGCATCAGACGATAGCGGGTGTCGAACGCCGGCGCCTGGGGCGCGCGGAGGTAGTAGATGCGGCCGAAGCGGCCGACGTCTTCGATGTCGTCCGACGGGCCCGGCACGACGAGCCGCATCAAGCGGCCGCGCTCGTTGGCGGCAGCAAGGAGCGCGCGATAGAAGGTCCGGATGCCGCCGGAGGTCGGATGGTAGGCGTTGGTGATGTGAAGCGTCTTGCGAGTCACCCACTCACGCCTTCTGGCTTGGGTTGCGGCGCCCGCCGTAGTCCCAGTGGCGCCACCATGCTCAGGACGAATGCGCCGAGCAACGCCGGCATGCGACGGAAGTCCTGGAGCAGCGAGCTGCTGCCATCGCCGATGATCAGCGCGCCGCGGCGCATGGCGAACAGGTTGAACGACGTCGAGAACACCGTGAACAGAATCGAGACGCCGACGCTCGCCGACAGATTCGGGGTGCCGCGCAGCCAATGCACCAGGAACTCGAGGCCGTGGCCGATCGTCGGCAGCACGATGATGGCCGCGATCATCGCGGTGCGCGCCGGCTCGACGCGCCGAAACGCCTGCGTCAACGCACCGTAGTAGCCCGCGGTCAGAAAGCGAAACCAGAACTCCGTGGAAAGCGCCGCCGCGGCCGCCGGAAGGCCCGCGGTCATGTTCGTGAAGAAGAACAAGACGCCGCGGAAGAGGGAGCTGGTGACGGCCGACTTGTAGTTCCAGCGACTACCGAGATGCATCCACGGATCGCGGATCAGTTGACGACACAGCTCCCTGAGCGTGAGGCTCGAGTCGCTACGCGGCACGATGGACGTCTCCATGCCGGTCGCCGGGCCGCTGGCCCGCGAGCTCTCGATAGGCGCGATACAACGGCTCGAGCGCGACGTCCCATCGCCTCGACTCCGCGTACTCTCGCGCCGCGCGTCCCATCGGCACCCGCGACGAGGGGTGCAAGGCGGAGGCCACGACGCCGGCCCAGGCATCGACCGCCGGCTGATCGCAGATCAGCCCGGTCTGCCCCGGGGACATGTTCTCGCGCGGTCCACCGCGACCGGAGACCACGACGGGCAGGCCCGTGGCCTGGGCTTCCAACACGACGTTGCCCGCCGTATCGGTCTCGCTGGGAAACACGAACAGGTCGGCTGACGCGAACACCTCCGCCACGGCCTCGCGGCCCAACTCGCCGGTGAAGACGGCGTCGGGAATCTGCTCGCTGAGCTCGCGGCGAAGCGGTCCTTCGCCGGTGAAGACCAACCGATGATCCAACCCGCGAGCGTGGAGGCGCCTGGACAGCTCCGGCATGATCCCCAGACCCTTCTCCGGTGACAGGCGACCGACGTAGAGCAGCGCCGGCCGGCGATCCGAGACGCGCCACTGCTCTCTCAAACGCTCGGATCGCTTCGCGGGCGAGAACAGCGTCGTGTCGACGCCACGCGCCCAGATCTCGATGCGATCGGCATGGCTCTTCGCCGCAATCAGCAAGGCCCGCGTCGCCGCCGATGGCGCGAACACGCGCTGGCACCCGCCGTACAGCCATCGCATGTACGCCCGCATCCATTCGCCGAGCCGCGGCGAGCCGCTCAGCATCTCGGTATAGGCCGCGAGATCGGTGTGGAAGCTGCCGACCATCGGCAGCTTGGTCTTCGAGGCGATCCACGACGCGGTGAGACCAAGCGGTCCCGGGGTGGTGAGGTGAAGCACCTGCACGCCATCGTCCTGCACACGTCGCAGGTACTGCCGCCAGCGTGGCACGTACACTTTCATGTGCCGGTAGTACGGGATGCCCACGCCGATCGACGGCAGCGAGAGGTAATCGGGCTGATCGCAACCGAGATCGGCGGCCGTGTAAATGCGCGGCTGGATGTCGCTGGGCGCGTAGCGCAGCACCGCCGTCAACGCCGTGGTGACGCCCGTCACCTTGTCGAAATCGTTGTCGGTGAAGATGGCGACTTTCATGGTGCAGCCTCTACGCCGCCAACTCGGGCACCTCGGCCACGGCGCGCGCCGGCCTGGCCACAAGATCGTACAGCAGGTTGGTATTGAACTTTTGCTCGGTGACGAAGTGGAGATACGCTCCAGCCAGCGGCAGCGCCACGAGAGGCAGACCCAGAATCCCCCCGAACACGTATGCGTGGGCTCTCCAATCGAAGGGCTCGCGGATCAGGTTCGAGAAACGCTCACTGTAGAAACCGCCTGCGAACCGCAACATATCGCCCGCGAGCGTGAAGTAGCTGCCCTGCTGCCCGCCAACCACGGCGCGACCCTGCCACAGCCCAGCCATGAACTCCTCGCGCGTGCGCGCGCCGGGCACCTCGGTCCATGTGAGGCCGATGCCGCGTGTGGTGTGCGCGTCGCTGCCGCCGATGCCGCGCTTGCCGGTCGCGCCGGCGATGCACTGCGCCGTGCGGTTCTGTGCCGGCAGCCGCGATCCGTTGTTGGTCTCGAGCGCGTCGACCCAGGGCAGCAGCGCGGCCACGTGCGGCGCGGTGATCGGCCCGTTCACGCCGGACGCCACGTGGTTCAACGACGTGAAGATCCGCTGCTGTCGCAGGTACGGCATCAGATCGAGGACGTCGTGGCGAAGGCGATCGATCTCCGCGTGCTGATCGGCCGTGATACCCAGCACATTCAGGTGCACCCGCACGTTGTCGTTGGGGAACACACCGGTTACCTCACACCCGACGATGACGTCCGGCCGATGCGCGAGCTCGAGCGCGCCGCCGATCTTGTCGTGGTCAGTGATCGTCACGAGATCCATGCCACGCGCGCGCGCGATGCGATGCACATCCTCGGCCGTGTTGTAGGACTCGCGCATGATCAGGCTCAGCGGGTAAATCGAGGTGTTGCCTGAATGCCGCGTATGCACGTGCGTGTCGAGCTTCACTCCGCCTCCCTTCGAGCAACCGGAGCCGCTACCGGTTGTGGTCAGAGCGAGTGTGGGCCCCAGAGGCGACGTAAACGCAGCGAAGCGATGACGAGCGCGAAAATTAGATAGAGTGCCCAACCCCACAGCCCGTAATGTGCGAAGGGCCGTGCAATCGGCTCAGCCAAGAAGCACCTCAGGCACCCAGGCACCTGCTATTGCGTATCCTGTGACGGCCGTACGTCGACGTAGGTGCGGTCCTTCGGGCGGTGGTGGAGGATCTCGGAGACGAAGTTGCGGACGTACAACCGGAACACCTTCCCCTTCCCCATCGCGTTGTAGCGGCGAGCGGAGGTGTAGAGATAGCAGTCGAGCCTGAGCTCGACGGGGCCTACCCGGAAAAGGCGCCGGCCGAGATTGGTGTCCTCGCCATGAAACGCAATCGTCGTATCGAAGCCGCCAATCGCTTCGAGCGCCTCGCGGCGCACGGCGAAGTTGCCGCCGTAGAAGACCACGCCGATGCGCAGGATGTACTTGACCAGCACGTGCGTGGCCGGCGCCAGCGTGTAGTCGTAGAGCCGGATCAGCAGCCGCCCCCACCAATCCCAGTCGTAGAAGCGGTACCCGGCCGACAGCGCGATGAGCGTCGGACGACGGTTGAATCGCCGCTCGACCTTCTCGAGCCAGGTCAGCGGCGCGCGGCAGTCGGCGTCGACGTACACGAGCAGCTCGCCGCGCGCTTCCTGCCGGCCGCGCTCCCGCGCGACCACGAGCCCCTTGCGCGCCTCGTCGACGACCCGCACACCCGGAATCGCCGCGGCCACGTCATGCGTGCGGTCGGTGCTGGCGTTGTTGATGAGGAGGATCTCGTCGGGGATGCGGGATTGCGCCAGCAGCGAGTGCAGGCACGGGGCGACGAACGCCTCCTCGTTGTGGGCGCAGACGATGACGCTGATCGTCATCAATACTCCTCAACAGTACGTCCGCGGCGCGACGGAACGGTCACGCGGCGGCGACAGGGACGTTAACTCGACCGAGGCTCAAGGCCTGAGACTTGGGACTCGAGGCCTCCAGGCGTCAGGCTCGAGCCTGAACGGGCCCGAGGCCCCAGGCCGCAGGCCCGAGTAGACTTTCTTCATGCGTGACGTGCTCGCGATCATCCTCGGTGGCGGTCAAGGCACTCGGCTCTATCCCCTCACCGAACATCGCTCCAAGCCGGCGGTGCCGATCGGTGGCAAGTATCGCCTGATCGATGTCCCGATCAGCAACTGTCTTCATGCGGAGCTGCGGCGCATTTACGTGCTGACACAGTTCAACTCAGCTTCGCTCAACCGCCATGTGAGCAACACCTATCGCATGGACCGCTTCTCGCAAGGGTTCGTCGAGATCCTCGCGGCCGAACAGACGCATGACAGCACGTCGTGGTTTCAAGGGACCGCGGACGCGGTGCGCAAGGCGCAGCGCCACTTCGTTCAGCACGACGCGGAGTACTACCTGATTCTGGCCGGCGATCATCTCTATCGGATGGACTACCAGCAGCTCCTCGATGCGCATGTCGATCGGCAGGCCGACATCACCATCGCCGCGCTGCCGATCGACGCGCGCGAGGCGACGCAGATGGGAATCTTCCGCTTCGACGCGAGAGGGCGCATCACCGGCTTCGAGGAGAAGCCGAACGCGGCCCGGCTGGCGGAAATCGGCGCGAGCACGCCCGACGGCTCGACGTTGGTGAAGCCCAATCCCGACAAGCCGTTCATCGCGTCGATGGGCATCTATGTGTTCTCGCGCGACGTGCTGCTGGAGATCATCGAGCGCGAGAGCAGTGTGGACTTCGGCCGCGAGCTGATTCCGCGCGCCCTGGATCAGTATCGCGTGTCCGCGTACCTGCACAACAGCTACTGGGCGGACGTCGGCACGGTGGAGAGCTTCTACGACGCCAACATGATGCTGACCGAGCCCGATCCGCCGTTCACCTTCTATCATCCACGCAAGCCGATCTACACGCACCCGCGCTTCCTCCCGCCGGCGCGCTTGATCGACTGCGAGCTGCAGCAGGCACTGGTGGCCGAGGGGACCTACTTGCAGCGCTGCCGCATCGAGCGGTCCGTGGTCGGCATTCGCTCGACGATCGGCGAGCGGTCGCTGGTGCGGCGCGCAGTGCTCCTCGGGGCGGATGCCTACGACCCCGACGCCGTCGGCCTGCCTTCGTCCGCGCGGCTCGGCATCGGCAACGATGTCGTCCTGGACCGGGTGATCGTCGACAAGAACGCGTCGATCGGCGACGGGGCACGACTGGTCAACGAGCAGGGCGTGCAACAGGCGGACGGCGACAACTACCACATCCGTGGCGGCATCATCATTGTGCCGAAAGGAGGCATCATCCCGCCTGGCACGGTCGTCTGAGTGCCGTAACTCAGAATTAACTCCGCTGTCATCCGCTGGAAACCTGACACCGATACCGTGGGTTGCGGCTTGGGCTCCCATACGAGTCCCGCCTGCGCGCTTGGCGCGATGGCGGACAAGCCCGTCTGCGCGCGGTGCGCTATGGCGGACAAGCCCGAGGATCCGTGGATGCAACAGAACAGCCTGCACAACTCGCCCGGCGATCCCACATCGATAGTCCCCAGGCCTCGTCCGACCACGACCGCCCGGGGCGCGGCCAAGACCCGCGTGCTGGTCGTGGAAGACGAGCACGATATCGCCGGGCTCATCCGGCATACGCTCGAGCGCGGCGGTGAAATGGAAGTGGAGGTCGCCGCCAGCGGTGACGCGGCGTTGAAGGCGGCGGCGGATCAACCGCCCGATCTCATCGTGCTGGACCTCAATCTGCCGGTCCTCAACGGCCTCGAAGTCTGCCGGCTGCTGCGGCAGCGCCCGGCCACGGCGCGCGTGCCGATCATCATGCTGACCGCGCGCACGACCGAGAGCGATCGCGTCATCGGTCTCGACGCCGGCGCCGACGATTACGTCACCAAGCCATTCAGCCTGCGCGAGCTGGCGGCCCGCGTGCGCGCCGTGCTGCGGCGAGGCAAGCCGGAAGGTCCGCCGGCGCCGTCGGTATATCGCGGCCAGCACCTCGTCGCCGATTTCGAGGCGGTCTCGATCGCCGTGGACGGCGAGCCGGTGCGCCTGACACGGCGCGAGTTCGAGCTGCTGCGCTATCTGGTCGAGAACAAGAACCGGGTGCTGTCGCGCGATCGGCTGCTGGAGCGCGTGTGGGGCTACGACCGGCTCATCGAAACCCGATCGGTCGACGTGCACATCGGCCGCCTGCGCGGCAAGCTGGCCGCGGCGGGACGCCAGATCGAAACCGTCGTCGGTCTGGGCTATCGGTTCGTCGAATAGGGCCGCGAGCCTCAGGCCCCACGCCTCGAGTCGAGGGTAGTCGAAGCTCCAAAAGAAAAACGCCGGGTTTCCCCGGCGTTCTTTCGATCGCGGTTGGACGCCACCCGTTTTACGATTCGGCCCAGCCCTTCTCGCGCAAGTCGATCATCTCCAGCGTGAACGCGCGGCGGGCCCGCTCGACGCGGTGCCAGTCCGTATAGCGCATCTGCCGGACGATCCGGCTATCTTCTTCCTCGCGCACCTCCCATCCCCCGCCCGTGGGCTGGATCGAGAAGCGGCGCTCGTGACCCTGATACTTCAGTTTCTTTGTGAAGGCCTGCATGAATGACTCTGCCGGGCAGGGCTCTCCGCGCGGCTCTTGCGCAGTGAAGCCGAAAAATGCCCGTCCTCGCGCCCATCGTGGCTCAGTTCTGGACGACACGTGTGTAAATTTCTTGAAACAGACTAGGGCATCCAGCGGAAAACATTGAAGATACAGGCGTTACAAGGCCGTGACAACTCTACAGCAGAGCTAGAGGTGAGGTCGGCCGACGATCGGTTCGGCCACCGCGACGCGCACGGTCAACGCTCGCGGAATCGTCGTCACGCGCACGCAGTCGTCGGCGACCCGAGGCTCGCCGTCGATGTGAAACCCGAACCGACCGGCGGTCGCAATGGTCGCCGTCCGCACTTGCCGCATCATCAGGCCCGGGCCTTCGCGCAAGGTTCCCTGAAACAGCGCCGGAATGCGCGCCGCGAGATTGAAGAGCGTCTGCTGCCCCACCACCACGAGGTCCAACGCGCCGTCATCCAGCCGTGCGCGCGGTGCGATCTGCGCGCCGTTGCCGAACTGCCGCGAGTTCGCCACCGTGATCATCAGCGCCTGTCGCACGAGCTGTTGATCGTCGTAGCGGACGGTGTATTCGCGCGGGCGATAGCGCCACAGCTCCCGGGCGCTGATGCGGAGATACGCGCCGAAGCCGCGACGGTCCGCACCGCGCGTCGCGAAGCGCTCGGCAATGCGCGCGTCGAGACCGATACCACCGACGTTGAAGAACAGCTCGCCGTTGAACGCGCCGGCGTCGATGCGGCGCTCGATTGGGCCGGCGGCGACCCGAAGCGCGCGCGCGGGATCGCTGGGCAAGCCGAGATCGCGCGCCAGGCCGTTGCCCGATCCGGCGGGTACGATGCCGAGTGGAACGTCGGTCGACGCGAGCGCCGAGCCGACCTCATTGATG
>DAINCF010000320.1:0-8213 GCA_036732565.1 Vicinamibacterales bacterium | reverse complement strand
TGGATCCCAGCAGGCCTACGGCTTGGTCGCCCAAGACGTCGTCGAGGTGCTGCCGGATCTCGTCTCGAGCGACGAGGACGGCTATCGCACCGTCGACTACGCCAAACTGCCGCTGCTGGCGATCCAGGCGATCAAGGAACTGAAGGAGAAGAACGACGCGCTCGAGCGCCGGTTGGCGACCCTCGAAGCGCTGATGCAGACTAGACGGTGAGGAGCCGTCCTCTCGATGGGAGCTGCTCGCCCGGCTGCTGAGGTTGCGGCCACACACAGGGTCGGGCGGGGCGGGTCCGAGGCAGCTTCTACGCATAGGGTACCAGGGAGCGCCGCGCCGAGGCGTTTCGGCTCCCCTCAACAACCGAGGTACCCACATGCGCGTAGCTCTTTCTCGATTCGGCGTGGCGATCGCGATGGTCGCGCTCGGCACCTCGACGGTGTCGGCCCAGTTCATCGGCGCGTTCTCGTGGCAGCTTCAACCCTACTGCAACGTCATCACCCTCAACGTCACGCAACAGGGAAGCACGTTCGCGCTCGAGGGCTGGGACGATCGCTGTGGCGCGGCCACGCGGGCGCCGGCGGTCGGCGTCGCGGTCGTGAATCCTGACGGAACCATCGGCCTCGGGCTGACGCTGGTCACCCCGCTCGAAGGGGACGCCTGGCATCTCGATGCGACCGTCTTCCTGCCATCGGCCAGCGGCCGGTGGCGCGGGCCCTACTATCTCGAGGGCACGTTTGCGTTCGGCGCCTCGACCGGCGGCGATCCGTTGCCGCGGTTTGGCGGCTCCGTCACGTCGACGGCCTACAGCGGCACGGCGACGTTCGCGGGCTTCCGATCGGGGGGCACCATCGGGGCCCCCGCAGCGGTGGGCACAACACAGATCGTCGCGTCCTTGAACGCGATGGGGCATACCGGTAGCGAGTTCGAGCCGGGCGGACGAATTTGGTTTCGAGCGACACAGAACTGGACGCCGACGGCGAGGGGCATGCAAATCCAGTTCGCGACGACGAACAACGACGCCACGTCGAACTCGGTCAAGATGACCATCGATCACGATGGCGACGTCGGCATCGGCACCGACAACCCGCTGAGTCGCCTGCATGTGAACGGTGCGGCGCGCATCGGATCGTGTGTGTACGAAGAGGACGGGGATGTCGCCTGCGTGTCCGATCGACGCTTCAAGCGCGACGTCCGCGCGTTTCCCGAGATGCTCGATCGTGTCGCCAGCCTGCAGCCGGTCCGCTACTCGTGGCGCCGGGAGGCGTTCCCGGAGCGACAGTTCACCGCGGGCGAATCGGTCGGGCTCATCGCCCAGGATGTGGAACAGGTGATGCCGGAGTTGGTGGTCGAGGACACGGATGGCGCCAAGGCGGTGAGCTATAGCCGCCTTCCTTTATACGCGATTCAGGCGATCAAGGAGCTGAAAGCGGAGAACGACCGGTTGAAAGCGCAAAACGCCGCCGTCGAACAGCGGATCGCGGCGATCGAAGCTGCGATGTTGCGCAAGCCGTGAACGATGCAGAGTGGGGACTCCTGGGAGCTGCTCGCCCGTTCTGCTGAGGTTGCGGTCACGCAGCAGGATCGAGCGGGGCGGTTCCGAAGCAGTCTCTACGCATAGGGTACCAGGGAGCGCCGCGCCGAGGCGCTTCAGCTCCCCTCGACAACCGAGGTACCCACCATGCGCGTAGCCCTTTCTCGATTTGGCGTGGCGATCGCGATCGTCGCGCTCGGCACCTCGTCGGCGTCGGCCCAGTTCATCGGCGCGTTCTCGTGGCAACTGCAGCCGTACTGCAATGTGTTGACGTTGAACGTCACACAACAGGGCGGCATCTTCACGCTCGATGGCTTCGACGATCAGTGTGGGGCGGCCACGCGCGCGTCCGCCACCGGCGTGGCTTTCCCCAATCCGGATGGCACCATCGGAATTGGGCTTGCCATTGTCGTCACACCCGGCTCGACGCCCGTGCATGTCGACGCGACGATCAGCCTCGCGACGGTGAGCGGGACCTGGCGTGACAGCCTCGCGCTCGCCGGTACCTTCGGGTTCAATAGCGCCACAGGAGGAGCGTTTCGGTCGACGAGTCCCGGATCGGTCGTCACGGGGTACGGCATCAATGCCCAGTTCCTCGGCCGGATGGCGAGGGGTACTCCGGCCGCACCGCTCCCGCCCGTCTTCGGTCAACCCCTGGTTTCGTTCGGAGGCCGCGGCTTCACCGGAGGAACCTTCAGCCCCGGGATGGCCGCGGCGATGCGGATCGTGACGACCGAGAACTGGAGCCCCACGACCACCGGTGCGGCGTTCCACTTTTTCACCACGGCCAATGGCACCGCCATCCCATCCCTCACGCCGCGCCTCGTCATCGATCACGATGGGCAGGTTGGCATCGGCACTGCAGCACCGTCCGAACTGCTTCACGTCGTCGGCAATGTGCGCATCGGTTCCTGCGTCTACGAAACCGACGGCGGCGTCCTCTGTGTCTCGGATGCGCGATTCAAGCGCGCCGTGAGCCCGCTTCCACGGGTGCTCGACCGTCTCGTTGCACTGGAACCCGTCCAGTATTCCTGGCGCGCCGACGAATTCCCGGAACGAGGCTTCGACCGGCACGAGTCCGCCGGGCTCATCGCGCAGGACGCCGAACGCGCGATGCCGGACCTGGTGACGACCGATGCGCAGGGCTACAAAGCGGTGAACTACGGCAAACTGCCGCTGCTGGCGATCCAGGCGATCAAGGAGCTGAAAGCGAAGAACGACACACTCGAACAGGATCTCGTCGCGCTCAAAGCCCTGGTCAGCGAGTTGGCCGAGGCCGTGCGCCATCGCTAGAAGCGCGACATCTACGAGCGCGAGTAGTTGAGGAGGTGAGGGGTATACTTCACCGTCTACCCTCACGCGTAGGGGCGGTTCGCGAACCGCCCCTACAACCTTCACGTGTAGTTCTCAGGAGGACAGCATGCGTAAGACCCTCCCGCGCCGATGGATCGCGGGTGCGCCGGCGATCGCGCTGATGGCGCTTGTCGCCAGCCTCGAGCCAGCCGGTGTCGAGGCGCAATCCAAAGTCGCCAGCCAACCGATCGACGCCGAGTACACGGCGAAGATCAAGGAGTATCTCCAGGATCCGCGGATCACGACGGAGCTGGTCGACCACCTGCCGGCGTCGACGACCGTGCCTTCACCGCTCAAGTTTCTCGGGCGCGTCGTGGGTCAGCCCGGTGAGTTGACCTACGCGAAGGACATCCATCGCTACTACGAGGCGCTGGCGAAGGCGTCGCCGCGCGCGCGGTTCTGGACCATCGGCAAGAGCGAGGAGGGCCGCGACATGGTGGCGCTCGCCATCGCCGACGAAGCGACGATCAAGTCGCTCGAGAAGTATCGCGACATGCTCGGCGCGCTGACCGATCCGCGGAAGACCACCGATGCGCAGGCGCAACAACTACTGAAGACCGCCAAGCCGATCTACTACCTGACGAGCGGCATGCACTCGCCCGAGAACGGCGGCCCCGAGATGCTCATCGAGCTGGCCTACCGCCTGATCGTCGAAGAGACGCCGTTCATCCAGCAGGTTCGCAACAACGTCATCACCCTGATCACGCCGGTCATCGAAGTCGACGGCCGCGAGAAGCAGGTCGACACCTACTACTACAACAAGACGCGCGCGGCCGGCGATGCGCGGCTCCCGCTGATGTACTGGGGCAAGTACGTGCAGCACGACAACAACCGCGACGGCATGGGGCAGTTCCTGGAGCTGACCAAGGCGGTCACGCGGGTGCAGCTGCAGTGGCACCCGACCGTCATGCACGACCTGCACGAGGCCCAGACCTATCTCTATTCGTCGACCGGCACCGGTCCGTACAACGACGCGCTCGATCCCATCGTCATCAGCGAGTGGTGGCAGCTCGCCCAGAACGACGTGATGGAGATGACCAAGCGCGGCGTGCCCGGGGTGTGGACCTACGGCTTCTACGATGGCTGGGTGCCCAACTACATGTTCTTCATCGCCCACTCGCACAACGCCATCGGGCGCTTCTACGAGGTGCAAAGCTACGGCCCCGATAACTACGAGGTGCGTCCCGGCGCGACGACCACGAGCAAGGAGTGGTTCCGTCCGAACCCACCGCTGTCGCAGATCAAGTGGGGCCCACGGAACAACACCAACATTCAGCAGTCCGGCGTCCTGTTCTCGCTGCAGCATGTGGCGAAGAACCGGGAGCTGTACCTCGAGAACTACTGGTTGAAGAACAAGCGATCGATCGACGAAGGCAAGAACGGACCGATCAACGGCTGGGTGATTCCCGCCGGGCAACGCCGCAAGGCCGACGCCGCCGATGCCGTCAACGAGCTGATGCGCCAGGGCCTCGAGATCCACAAGGCCAGCGCTGCCTTCAAGGTCGGCAACGTCGACGTCGCCGCCGGCGACTACGTCGTCCGCGGCGATCAGCCGTTCCGCACGCTGGCGGAGATGTACTTCTCGGTGCAGAACTACCCGCCGCAGAACCCGCGACCGTACGACGACACCGGGTGGACGTTCCAGTACATGCGCAACGTCAAGATCACGCCGCTGACGGACAAGAGCGTGTTCGCGCAGCCGATGACGATCGTCTCCGGGCCCGCGAAGGCGGCCGGCGGCGTTGAGGGCACGGGCAACACCCTGGTCGTCGACGCGACCGCCGATAACAACCTGGTGACGTTCCGCTTCAAGCACGCGGACGTGAAGATGGCGGCAGCCGAGGAAGACTTCGAGGTGAACGGCAAGAAGTTCCGCGCCGGCGCGATCATCGTGCAGAACGCCGATCGCGCGAAGCTCGAGGCATCGCTGACGGAGCTTGGTCTCTCGGCATGGGCCGTGGCCGATGCGCCCTCGGTGAAGACGCACGATCTCGACGTCCCGCGGATTGGCTACGTCCACAGCTGGACGCGGACGCAGGACGAGGGCTGGGTACGGGCGTCGCTGGACACCTTCGGCGTGCCGTACACCTACTTTGCCGATCAGAAGCTGAAGGACGGCAACCTGCGCCAGAAGTACGACGTGATCGTCTTCCCGCACGTCGGCGGCACGGCGCAGTCGCAGGTCAACGGCATGCCGGTGACCGGCAGCGCACCGCTCCCGTACAAGAAGACCGACAAGTTCCCCAACCTCGGCGCCGTCGATTCGAGCGACGACATCCGCGGCGGCATGGGCATTCAGGGCCTCCTGGAGCTCGTCAAGTTCGTGCAGGAAGGCGGCACGCTCATCACCGAGGGATCGACCACGACGATCTTTCCGGAGTACGGGATCACACCAGGGGTGACGGTGGAGGAGCCGGCGCAATTGTTCGTGCGTGGCTCGATCCTCCGCGGGAAGTGGAGTGATGCGAAGAGCCCGATCGCCTACGGCTACGACAGCAGCGCGGATCTGCCGATCTACTTCAACCAGGCGCCCGTGCTGAACGGCGGCGGGGGCGGCATTCCCGCCGAGTTCGCGGCGTTCTTCGGCGGCGGCGCCGCCAACGCGGGGCTCGGCCAGAACATCACGCCAAACGCGGCACCGGTGCACATCTCGCCGTTCGAAGCCGAGGATGCCGCGGCGAAGGCGAATCAGCCACCGCAGCCGGACGCGGCCGCCGAGTTCCGCCGCATGGCGCGACAGTTCGGGATGTCGTTCGACGAGGCGCGCCCGCGCGTCGTCTTGTCGTTCCCCCAGAACCCGACCGACATGCTGCTCTCGGGCACGCTCGCCAACGGCCAGTTCCTCGCCAATCGCGCCGCCGCGCTCGACGTCCCGCTCGGCAAGGGCCACGTCGTGATGTTCGCGCTGCGGCCGTTCTGGCGCTGGCAAACCCAGGGCACCTATTCCCTCGGCTTCAACGCGATCATGAACTGGAACGATCTGGACGCGGGCAAGCCCGCGCCGCGGACCGAGACGACCTCGCGTCAGTGATGGGAAACGGGTGAGGCTCGGTCGGTGTCGCTCAGGCACGCGCCTCACTCGGACCCCGCCCGCTTGCTTCAGAAGACGCCAATATCCTTAACAAATTGGCGTCAGAAACAATTATTCAACTATAATCGAATAATTATTCGAGTATGGTCGACAGCTTTCGCTTGGACTATCTGGCCTGTCGCAAGCACCTGGCCGCGCGTTTGGCGGAGCCGGCACCAGGACGGATCCAGCTCGTCACGGGGCCGCGACAAGTGGGAAAGACGACCCTCCTCCTGGAGTTGGCTGAGAAGCACGCCGCATCCGCCGTCTATGCCGCGGGCGACTCGCCCGAAGCCGGGCTCCCCGGATTCTGGGAACGTCTCTGGGCGAGCGCCGAAGAGATGGCGGCCGAACGGCGTCCCGCAATTGTCCTGCTCGACGAGGCGCATTTCCTCACGGATTGGGCCGCACGCCTCAAAGGCGAGTGGGACCGACTGCGGCGCCGCCGCTTACCGGTGCACATCATCGCCACCGGCTCCTCTGCCCTCCGTCTCGCCACCGGTTCTCGCGAGAGCCTCGCCGGTCGGTTCGAGCGGGTGACGATGACGCATTGGTCGGCGGCGTCGGTGTCAGCAGCGTTCAAACTGTCGGCGTCGGCCGCGGTCGACCTGGTGCTGAGGCTGGGCTCATATCCGGGCGCTCTTCACCTGCGCAACGATGAGGCGCGGTGGGCGGCGTACGTGCGTGACGCCATCATCGAGCCCGCGATCGGTCGCGACATGGTGGCGCTGGCGCCGATTCGCAAACCAGCGCTGCTTCGTCAGGTGTTTGGGGCGGCGCTGTCTGTGCCAGCGCAGATCGTATCGCTGCAGAAGTTGCAGGGACAGTTGCTCGATCGCGGTGCGCTGGAGACGGTTGCGCAGTATCTGGCCTTGCTGGAAGAAGCGTTTCTGGTTGCGCCGCTCACGAAGTTCATGCCGCCACGGACGCGCCGCTTGAGGGCGGCGCCGCCGAAGCTGGTCGTGCTGAATCAGGCCCTGCTTGCCGCTGTCGACCCGAAGAACGTTCCTCGCAGTCCGAGCGATCCACGCTTCGGCGGCTGGGTCGAAAATGCC
Source organism: Vicinamibacterales bacterium (assembly GCA_036732565.1). Taxonomy (GTDB): domain Bacteria; phylum Acidobacteriota; class Vicinamibacteria; order Vicinamibacterales; family UBA2999; genus JAIVJN01. Next base: position 1,209 of record DAINCF010000320.1, on the reverse strand, counting down.
TGCCTGGCCCATGCGTGGAACCAGGGACAGCAGGTGCGCTATTGGCGCGAAGAGCCGCTGGAGGTCGATGGCATCCTCGATGGTAGCTGGGGGCAATGGGCACTCGAGATCAAGACCGGCACCGTGAGCATGTCGGACCTCGCGCCGCTGCTCGAGTTCGTGCGCCGGTTCCCCGCCTACCGCCCGCTGCTGATTGCTCCGACGAAAGCGCTCACGATCGCTCGCCGGGCCGGCATCGACTCGATGACCTGGCAGGACTTCCTGCTCACCGGCCCGCCGGGCTAATCGCTCCGTGGCGCCCTACGGAATCGTAAAGCTCATGTTGGTCGTCTTCGGCGAGTCGCCGCACGAGTTTCTGGCGAAGACGCGCACGTGATAATTGCCTGGCGGCGGCGTGGCCGTCACCGAGTGCCCCAGCAGCGGAATCACCGCAAGATCCGAGGCGCCTGGCGCGCTGCCAGCCTCGAGCACGAACTGCGAATGCGCCGACGTCCCCAGCGGCGGCAGCTCCCACGAAATGGCGACGGTCCCCGCGGCCTTGACCAGCTGAAACAGGATTGGCGTCGCCGGCGGCGTGCAGACCCCCGGCACGGTCACGGTGACTTCGTTCGAGGCCTGGCCCGCGAGGGACAGTCTGAGTGCCGTCAGCTTACGAATCGCTTACCCAGCTCGTTGGGGCGGCTCGCGAGCCGCCCCAACACCGCGTCGTGTTGTCTATTGTTGCGTTCCGCCCGGCCGCGGCGTCGTCACGATATTTGGCACGCCGCTGGAGCGCAGGCGCTCGTTGAAGAACGTGACCTCGGTCTTCAGTAGCGCGTCCAGTGCCGCCTGATGCTTGCGCAGCTGCTCGTCCAGCCCCTTCTGCACCTCGAGCTGCTGGGTGGTCGGACGGAAGTCGGTGGAGGCCAGACCGTTCGCGAGGTAGCCGAACTTGTTGAACAGCTTGGCTCCAAAGCGGACACCATCCTGCCCGCGTCCGGTGGTCCGCAGTTCGATCAGGTTCTGTTCGAGGTCGGCGAGCTTCTGCTCGATCTCCAACCCCACCTTCATGATCTCCGCGCGATCGAGCACCTGCCGCAGCCCGAGGATCTGGCCGCGAATGAGCTCGATCTGGTTGACGACGCTGCCCGCGGTGTCCGCTGAGCGCTTGAGCTCACGCAGCATCTTCATCTACTCGGTGATCTCCGCCTCGGTGCCGCCGGAATTGGG
>DAINCF010000319.1:0-8254 GCA_036732565.1 Vicinamibacterales bacterium | reverse complement strand
GCTGCTGCACGATGGCTCCGGACGCCGCGCGCGCGCGGCCGACGAGCGCGTGGGCCACGGCGGTGGTGGCCGCGTCGGGCGCGCCGATGCCGGCGAAGTATCCCGAACGCTCCCGGGACAGCGTGTTCGCCGCGACCGGCGTCAGCGCGAGCGCGACAATGGCGTCGGCGGGCAGCATCCGCAGGAACGCGGCGAGCGGCACATGCCTCGGGACTGTGCGAACCGTCCGGCCTGGCGCCACCTCGTCGCGGACCCCGTGAAAGGCAAACACGCCGGAGGGTTGCGCGTCGGGCGTCCACGTGTCGGCCGGCTCGACGCGAAACGGACCGACTGGCAGCACCGCGGCCGCGCGTCCGATTCGTCGATCGATATCCTGGCCGTTCGAGAGCAGCGTCCCTTGTGCCGGGATCGCAGCCAGTCCCAGCGCGAGCGATCCAGGGAAGAACGGCACCGCGGCGCGCTGCACGAGCGTGTGATTCATCAGCCATCGTTCGCCAGGTATCAACAGCGCCAACAGCACCGCCAGCACAAACGTCGCTGGACGCGGACCGATGCGCGCGATCCACTGGAGCCCGAACGCAACCGCCACCCACAGTGCCAGTGATGCCGGAAGGATCGCCCCTTCTGGTGACACGCCAGCGATCACCGCAAGCAGGCAGTACGCCGCGACCATCATGCCAAGCGCGATCGCCGCGCGGCGCGCTCGAGACCAGAGCTCCACGATGCCGGCGGCGGCCAGGACGAGCGCCAGCAGGCGAAACTCCGCCGCAAGCACCCTGACGACATCGGCTGGCGAGGTCGACACGCGCACGCCCTCGCTGGGGGGCAGCAACGACTGCATGCGTGCGCCCCCGAGAAATAGGAGCACCGCGATGACAAGGAAAGCAAGGTAGGGCCGCCCCCGCACGGTCGACGACGCCATTGCCGCCAGCCCAGCCCCGACGAGGAGCACCGCTAGGCTCTTGGCGCTGGGAACGACCGCTAACATCCACAGCCCCCAGCTGAACCCACAGGACAGACTCGCGCTGGCGGCCCACAACAGCGAGGCGCCAAGGCGCGTCGCCGCGGCAAAGACCAAACCGCTCGCCATGGAGACGAGCAGCGCCGACTGCCACTGCGGCCACTCGTACCATCCGTGTGCTGGCGTTGGCGTCGTGACGCCCGCCTCCCAGCGATGCAACAGCGGCGGTGCGGTGACCAGATAGGCCACGAACAGCACGGCAACACACGTCAACCCGACGCCGAGCCGGACCAATCCCGAAGCAGTGATGCCGCGTGGCATGCGCGCTGTGATTATATGAAGCCGTGGGCGCCTCCCCCGCCGGCAAACGCGTCGAGACCGTCGTTGTCGCGGTCCTGGTCGTGTTGCTCATCGTCGGTCGCAGCCTGGTCTTCCTGTTCGAGCAGGCGCAGTTCGACTCCGATCAGGCCATCACCGGGCTGATGGCGAAGCACATCGCCGAGCTCCGCGCGTTCCCCTTCTATGCCTACGCGGCCGACTACGTCTTCTCGATTGAATCCTGGATAGCCGCGCCGTTCCTCGCGCTGTTCGGGACCTCGGTCGCGGCGCTGCGGCTGCCGCTGATTCTGGTCAACTTGATAGCGGGAGGGCTTCTCGTCTGGCTGATCGCGCGGGAGCTTCGCCTGCGGCCCCTCCTCGCGCTCGTGCCCGCCTTGTTCTTCGTCGCCGCGCCGCCGACGCTCGCGTCGGAACTGCTGACGGCGGTCGGCGGCAACAGCGAGCCGTTCGTGTACGTGCTGCTGCTCTGGCTCGTTCGCGACCACCCGGTCGTTTACGGCACGATCTTCATCGTCGGGTTCTTGAACCGCGAATTCACCGCCTATGCCGTCAGCGCGCTGGTTGCGATCGAGGTGCTGCAAGGCCGCCTCTGGCAACGCCAGAATCTGCTGGCCAAGACGATTGCGCTGGTGGTGGTGGCGGCAGGCTGGGAGATCGCGCGCCTGCTTCGCATGGCGGCGGACGCCATGGGCCCCGGCACGGCACCCGGCATCCAGGAGTCGACCGCCACGAACGCGAACGTCGCGGTGGGCTTTCTCTGCCAGGACCTGCACTGGTCACGCGTCGCCGAAAACCTCGCGTCCGTGGCGACGACGCAGCTGGCGACGATCGTCGGCGTGGCCCCGTTCGAGCTGATCAACGTCAACATCATCGGCTCGGTCAGTCAGGGCCTCACGGGCCTCTGGCCGGTATTCGCCGTCGTGATGATCGCCGCCCTCGTCCGATTGGGCTGGCTTGGCGTGCGGGCATGGCGCGCGCGGGATGCGGAGCCACTGGGTCGCTATCGCGGGGTGTGGTTTTCGCTCTACCTGGCGCTGATCGGCACACAGGCGGGGGTCGTGTACGCGGTCAGCCGGTGCGAGGCGCTGACGCCGTACACGCTGCGGTATGCATTGCTGCTGGTGCTCGTCCCGATCTCGATCTCGGCGACGTATCTCGCCGTCGAGCGCCGAGCCGTGGGACGGGCGCTGATGGTCGCGTTCCTCGTCGTCTGGACCGCCGTGTCCATCCGCAGTCACGCGCAACTGCTGGCGCTCTATTCGGGCGCTGGAGCCCCGCCGAACGAATATCGTCGATTGACCGAGGAGCTCGCCGCGCGGGGCATCCGCTACGTCTGGACCGACTACTGGACCGCGTACATGATCGACTTCCTGAGCGACGAGCGCGTCATCGCCACCTCGACGGGCTACATGCGCGTCGCCGAGTACGACGAGGCCGTGAAGCTGCACGCCGACGAAGCCGTCGTCATCTCGCGCGAGCGATGCGCGGGTGGCGAGCCCATCCGCCACTGGTACTTGTGTAAACGCTGATCGTCACCCGCGCCAGCTCGTCGACCGCGTGAAGCGCGCCGAGAGCTTGGGCTTCGCGGGCGCCTCTTCCTTCGCGGCCGCTGGCTGGGTCTCCTCGTCTTCGTCCTTCGGGAGCCCTTCCAGCTGATCGACGAAGAGCAGCGAGTGCAAGGACGGGATCTCGAACTTCTTCCCGCACGCCTTGCACGTGAGCTCGTCATCCACGCGGATGAGGTGGTCGCGCAGCTTGGCGAACTTGGCGCGGTCGAGCTCGTCGGCGCCACCGGGCAGCCGATCCCTCTTCACGCGGCGAACCCAACGCACGGCGTACTCGCTGGATCGATGACACCGCGTGCAGGCGTAGCTCGCGGAACGGGTTTCCGGCTTGTCGGTGAAGAAGGCGCGTTCATCCAGGGACATGACGCGATTCTATCGCGTCATGCCTCCCGAGGCTCGAGACCTGCGACCTGAGGCTCAAGACCAGCGAGGCTTGCGACTCGAGACTCGAGCCTCAAGGCTCTCCCGTGTCGGCCACGAGTCCCAGGCCTCGAGTCGCAGGCCTGCTGCCGTCTAGAAGCGCGCTGTCACTCCAACTCTCACGATCCGCGGCGTGAGGATGCGGGTGGGACGGGTCCAGGCCGCGGGCGTGAACACGTTCGCCGCGCTGACCGAGCCGATCGACTCGTTCTGCAGCAAGACGTGATTGGCGTTGAGGATGTTGAAGAGGTCCAGCGTGCCTTCGAGCCGCGCCAGGCCGAGGTTGAAGCGCTTGGCGAATCGCAGATCGAGGAACTTGGTGACGGTTTCGGTGCGATCCTCGCCGCGTGGCAGCAGCCACACGGTATCGGTGCCTTGGGTCAACCCCTGCACGCTGAGGACCCGCCGCTGGGGATCGCCGTCGCGCGCGGTGTATTTGCCCGAGAACGTGACGCCATACGGCAGCAGGTAGCTGCCCGACAGCGTGAAGGTCCACGGCAAGTCGGTGAACACGCGCGAGTCGAAGCGATTCGTCAGCGTGTTGGGATTGTTGAAGTCGGTCGTCGTGCCATCCTGGTTCGGATTGGTGAACGTGCCGTCGTGCGAGAAGCCGTCGTGCCGCTGCAGCGAGAGGCCCGCCAGCATCTGCCACCGATCCGACATGCGCTTCTGCACGTCGAACTGGACGCCGTCGTAGTCGCTTTCCAGGAAGTCGAGGTTGGTGATGAACCGATCGCGCTGCGTGGTCAGACGAGAGTCCAGGTTGTAGGCCGTGATCTCCCGCGTCTGTCCCGACTCGGGATCGACGTACGACCGCGTCACCGGTGAGTAGGCCGACATCGGACGGGCGCGATCGATGGTGCCGAGCCCGTCGCGGTGCTGCCGGCGATGGTAGCTCACGCCGACCGACAGGTTCGGGATCAGCTGGTGCTCCACGCCGGCGTTGATTTCGTCGCTGTACGGCCGGTTGGCGTCCAGGTCCATCGTCGGGAAGAAACCGCCGAATCCCGTGAAGGCCGACAGGCCCAGCTCACCGGTCTCTGCCAGCAGATTGCCGTTGAGATCGCTCCACGTCACCTGCGCCTGGGCCAGCGCGTTGCGATTGACCTGTTCGGGAATCTCCGACCCGAACTGGTTGTAGAAGCGGCCGTAGAACGCCTTGACGGCCGTCTTGCCGTTGCCGAACAGGTCGTAGGAGACGCCGATCCGCGGCGCGACGTTGAAACCGAAGTCGAAGACGTCCTGCTCGGGGAACGAGCGCTCGCCCACGTAGGTGCCGGCGGGACTCGATTGTTCCGGCAGCGACGCGCTCACGCCATCCAGGCGCACGCCCAGGTTGAACGTGGCGCGTCCGAACACCCAGCGATCCTGCACGAACGCGCCCCACGTCTGCAGGCGGTGCAGCGAGTCGATCGGCGTGTTGGACAACTGCGCCCGGAACGGCACGTTGCCCTGCGATTCGAGCAGGATGTCACCGTTGCGGATCCGCTCGTAGTCCATGGCCTCCCACGACAACTGCAGGCCCGCTTTGAAGTCGTGGCTGCCGCCGAGGAGGTTGTCGACGAAATAGCTGGCCGACCCGTTGGCCTGCCACCGGTAGTTCGGGTTGAGCGACTGGATCTCCGCGGCGCGGATGCGGGTGAACAACGTCGTGTCCCGCAGCGCGATGTCCGACGACTGGACGTCAGGCTGATAGCGGCTCGGGAAGATACCCCACATGCGGCCGATGCGGCCGTCCACGACGATCCGGCTGCTCAGCACCTGGTTCCATTGCGCCACGAAATTCTGCGCGGGCTGATCCTGCAGCACCGACGCCTTGTCCTCGACGAACAGATAGGGCGAGTCGCGGCGATGGAAGCGATCCTTCAGGTTGCGATTGAACATGAAGGAGGCGCGCGCGTTCGGCGTCAGCTGATACGTGGCCTTCGCCATCCAGTTGCGAATCCGGTTGTCGTCGATCGCTTGTGACCCGTCCGGGTTGATCGCGCCGATCTGGAACTGATCCAACCGCCACCAGCGCACGGCGCCGAAGAACCACGCTTTGTCGCGCTTGATGGGGCCGCCGAGCGTCGAGCTCCAGTCGTACGAGATGTCGATGGGATTGCCAGCCGCGCCCGTCTGCGTGCTGCCGGTCAAGCCGAGCCGGTCTCGAAGCTCCTCGTCGATGTTGTCGCCCTGGAGCGAGTCGTTCATGAAATACAGGTTGTGCTCGCCGCTGAAGCGATTGCCCCCCGACTTCGTGACCATGTTCATGTAGACGCCGGCGACGTCGCTCTCCGCGGTGCCCGAGGCCGTCTGCATGTTGTATTCGTCGTACATCTCGAAGCCGTAGTACTGCATCGTCGCCCCGCCATCGCCGCCGCCCCAGTTGGTCTTGAGGCCGTCGATGGAAAACGACTTCTGCGAGTTCGCCGAACCGAAGGCTTCGACGTTGTACTGCTGCATCCCCTCGGTGCCGCCAACGTCCAGGCGGCCTGTGACCACGCCCGGGACCAGGCCCGCCATCACCCACGGATTGCGGCCCGTCGGGATGGCATCGTAGAGATCCTTGGTGATGTTGGTCTGCGTCACCGTCGAGCTGACGTCGACCAGAGGCGATTCACCGCTGACGGTGACGGACTCCTGCAACGCGCCGACGCTCAAGTCCACGTCGAGACGCGTGGTCCTCGCGACGCCGACCACGACGTCCTCACGGCGCAGCGTGGTGAAGCCTGTCAGCTCGTAGGTGACCACGTAGGTACCAGGTGGCAGCGTCGGCAACTGATAGCTGCCCGCCTCGCCGGTGATCGTCGATTGACTGCCGCCAATCAGCGCCTCGCCCGACACCGTCACGGTCACGCCCGGCAGAACGCCGCCCTGCGCGTCGCGGACCGTACCCGACAGAATGCCGGTTTGCTGCGCGCTCGCTACGCCGACGCCAATCGCACACAACAGCACCGCCCCACAAACGTACCGGAGAAACGCGCCCATGGCTTCCTCCCTGCTCGCATGCCGGCCGTTGCCACGCTTCCGAGCGAACGACAGCGATGGTAGCGGTGAAACCGACGTATGATCAATGGAAGACTGCGATTTTCGAGTATCTTCTCGGGACGAAATGGCCCAAGACTCCGCACCGATTCCGTCGCTCCCTGCTGAACTTCCCGTCTTGCCGCTCCGGCGCACCGTCGCGTTTCCGCTGACGCTCCAGCCGCTCGCGGTGAACCGGCCGATGTCGGTCGAGTCGGTGAACACCGCCCTTGCGAGCGATCGCTTGCTGCTGCTGTTGTTGCAGAAGGATGACGAAGACGACCCTGGCCCCGAACAATTGGAGACCGTCGGCACGGTCGGCATCATTCGGCAGATGGCGCGCGGCCAGCAGGGCTTGAACATCATCGTCGAGGGCATCGCGCGCGCGAAGGTCGACACCGCCAGCCGCACCGGCACGACGGTGCGCGCGCAGATCACTCCCCTGCCCGAGGTCACCAATCGCACCGTCGAAGTCGATGCCTACGTGCGGCGCATCCAGGAGCTGGTGGACAAAGCGCTCTCGCTGACCTCCGGGCTCTCGCAAGAAGTGAAGCAGGTGGTCGCGAGCATCGACGATCCACTGCGACTGGTCTATTTGCTCGCCACCTTGATCGACGCCGAGCCGGAGCAGAAGCAGCAGATCCTCACGGCCGACCCCCTCGAGCGGAAGCTGGAGCTGATGCACGAGCTGCTCGGCCGCGAGGTCGAGGTGCTCGAAGTCAAGGGGCGCATCGAATCGCAAGCGCAGCAGGAGATGACCGACGCGCAGCGGCAGTACTACCTGCGGCAGCAGCTCAAGGCCATCCAGAACGAGCTCGGCGAAGGCGAGGGGAACGAGATCAAAGAGGTTCGGGACCGGATCGAAAAGGCCGACCTGCCCGATCACGTGCGCGAGGCGGCAACCCGCGAGGTGGATCGTCTGGGACGCATGACACCCGCGTCGCCCGACTACCAGATGATTCGGACGTATCTCGACTCGATCCTCGAGCTGCCCTGGAAGATCGCCACCGCGGATCGCCTCGACCCCGTCGAGGCGCGGCGCGTGCTCGACGAGGATCACTACGATCTCGACAAGGTCAAAGAACGCATCGTCGAGTACCTGGCGGTGCGGAAGCTCAAAGGCGACATGAAGGGGCCGATCCTGTGCTTCGTCGGCCCTCCCGGCGTCGGCAAGACGTCGCTCGGCCAGTCGATTGCACGGGCGATGCAGCGGAAGTTCATCCGGATCTCGCTCGGCGGCGTGCGCGACGAGGCCGAGATCCGCGGCCACCGGCGCACCTACATCGGATCGCAGCCCGGCCGCATCGCGCAGGCGCTCCGGCAGGCCGGGTCGATCAATCCGGTCTTCATGCTCGACGAGCTCGACAAGATCACGCCGGGCGGATTTCAGGGCGACCCCGCGGCGGCGCTCCTCGAGGTGCTCGACCCAGCGCAGAACAACAACTTTCGGGATCACTATCTCGAGGTGACGCTGGATCTGTCGAGGGTCCTGTTCATCGCGACGGCCAATCAACTCGGGACCGTGCATCCCGCGCTGCTGGATCGCATGGAGATCATCTCGCTGGTCGGCTACACCGAGGAGGAGAAGGTCCACATCGCGCGCCGCTATCTGATTCCTCGTCAGCTCAGCGAGCACGGGCTCCCGGCCAACGCGATCGACTTCCAGGAGGGCGCGCTGCGCCTGATCATCGGCGAGTACACGCGTGAAGCCGGCGTGCGCAACCTGGAGCGGCAGGTCGGTACCGTGGCGCGGAAGGTCGCCGCGCGCGTCGCCACGGGCGAGCTCACGCCAGGCGAACAGGCGGTCGCGACGATTACAGCCGACGATGTGGACGATTACCTGGGACCGGCGCGCTTCAAGCGTGAGGTGGCGTTTCGCACGTCGCGGCCCGGCGTCGCCACCGCACGGAGCCGACCAAGCTCGACGTCGGTTTCGTGTACCTCACCGGCCACCACCGCAAGG
>DAINCF010000318.1:0-8272 GCA_036732565.1 Vicinamibacterales bacterium | reverse complement strand
ATCGCCGATCTGCTGACGCAGGAAGGCGCGGACGTCATCGTTGCCGACAGCGACGCCGATGTGCTGCGGGAGAAATCGCAGAAATGGCGCGGCGCCATTGCCGCCAATCTCGCGACCGCCGCGGGCGTGGAGACGGCGACGACCTACGCACTGGCGCAGTTCGGGCGCGCACCGGACATCCTCATCAACAATCTCGGCGTGGGTGAGTCGACGCCGTTCGACCAGATAACCGACGACAAGTGGGACGCATCGATCGCCGTGAACCTGATGGGCACCGTGCGTACGTGCCGAACGCTCCTGCCGCAGATGGCGGCGAGAGGGGCAGGCGCGGTCGTCAACACGGGGTCCGACCTCGCGAAGCAGCCGGAGCCTGGCTTCGTCGATTACGGCGCGTGCAAGGCGGCGCTGTTGTATCTGACCAAAGCGTTGGCCAAGCAGTACGCCCCGACGGTGCGCGTGAATACGGTCCTGCCGGGGCCGATCTGGTCGCGGATGTGGACCAGACCCGGGGGGATCGTCGATCAGCTCGTGCAGCAGTACGGCCTGGACCGAGACGCCTCGGTGACGCGCTTCCTGCAGGACCGGCAGATGCCGATGGGCATCGGGCACCCCGAGGACGTGGCGCACGCCGTCGTGTTTCTCGCCTCGCCGCTGGCCAAATTCATCACCGGAGCGAGTTTGGATATCGGTGGCACGATTCGCGGCTTGATTTGAGAGCGGTGCAAATGAACTTCCGACGTACGTAGCGCAGGCCTTCAGGCCTGCCTCGTGCGGCTGCCTCGTGCGGCTGGCAGACCTGAGGGTCTGCGCTACGTACGCGTCTCGCAATGCGGCTTAACTAGTGCAGGAATCGATGAGCAGGGACTATTCGAGCTTCGGTCTACAGGACAAGATCGCCATCGTCACGGGGGCCTCGCAGGGTATCGGCAGGGCGATCGCGCTCGGGTTGGCGCAGGCTGGCGCGCACGTCGTGCTGGCCAAGCACCCTGAAGGGCGCCAGGACGAAATCAAAGCCGTTCAGGCCGAGATCGAGGGCCTCGGACGCAAAGCGCCGATCGTTCTGGTCGATGTCGCCAACGTGGACCAGGTGCGTGCGATGGTCGCGTCAGCGAAGGACATGTTCGGTCGCATCGATATCCTCGTGAACAACGCCGGGTGGACGGGAACTGGACCGGCGCTCGACGTCACCGAAGACGAATACGACAAGACGATGGATGCGTCGGTGAAGAGCGTGTTCTTCGCGTGTCAGGCGGCGGCGCGCGTCATGATTCCGCAAGGCCGCGGAAAGATCGTCAACATCGGGTCCAACTTCGGCGTGGTTGCGTTCAACGGCCGTGCGGTCTATGCCGGCGCCAAGGCCGCGGTGCACCACCTCTCGCGCGCGCTGTCACTCGAATGGGCCAAGTCCGGCGTGACGGTCAATGTCGTGGCGCCGTGCATCACCGAGACCGAATCGCGCAAAGTCATTCTCGAACGTCCGGGCTACAAGGAATGGGCGACGACGCAGATGCTGCCCGCCGGACGATGGAACCAGCCGGACGATCTCGTCGGCGCCGTGCTGTTCCTGTCGAGCGATCTGTCGGACATGGTTGTCGGACACGTGCTCATGGTGGACGGCGGCTGGACGATTCACTAAAGGTGCATTCCGAAAAACTCGCGTGGGGTCCGCCTTTAGGCGGACCTGAGGGCCGGCTCAAGCCGGCCCCCACGAGTTTGAAAACACGCTCTAAGCCGTTAAGGATTCAACCTATGCGTCTCAAGGGAAAGAAAGCGCTCGTCACCGGTGCCGGGCGCGGCATCGGTCGCGGCATCGCGGAGATCTTTGCCGCAGAAGGAGCCGACGTCGCCGTCAACGATATCGATGCCGGAAGTGCCGATGACGTCGTGGCGGCCGTGCGCGCCGCCGGGCGGCAGGCGATCGCGGTCATCGGTGACGTCTCGAAGCGAAGTGAAGTCGAGCCGATGATCGACAAGGCCTGGCGTGAGCTCGGCGGCCTGGACATCCTGGTCAACAACGCCGGCATCGAGACCATCGTGCCGTTTCTCGAGCTGACCGACGACCAGTGGACGCGGCTCGTGGACATCAACCTGCGCGCACCGTGGCTCTGCTCGCAGGTCTACTGCCGCCGCGCCATTGCCGAGGGCCGCCCAGGAAGTATCGTGCACATCGGCTCCATTCAGGCCGCGAAGGTGCTGCCGGGCCGCACGCACTACGCTCCATCCAAGCTGGCGCTCGAGGCGTTGACGCGGAACATGTCGGCCGAAGTCACACCACAAGGGATCCGCGTCAACTGCGTTCACCCGGGATTGATCGACACCCCGATGACGTCGTGGGTCATGAACGCGCCCGATATCCTGCCGCAGGTGCTCGCACAGATCTCGCTCGGACGTGCCGGAGTGCCTCACGACGTCGCCCGCGCGGTCGCCTTCTTCGCTTCGGACGATGCCGCGTATCTGACGGGCCAATCCGTCTTCGTCGACGGTGGGTGGCAAGGTAAGTGATCGGTCAGGAGACTGGCAAATGTCCGAGATATCGCGGCGAAGTCTGTTCGGCGCGGCCGTTGCGACGGCTGCGGTAAGCCATCTGCCGCTCGTCCGAACCGCGGACGCCGCGGCCGGTCGACAGGCGTCTCCTGGCGGTGGTCGCCGCGTGCGCGTGCAGTTCGTGCCCGGCGGGCACACCACGCCGCTCCAGATCTTCTCGATGTTCGAGGACCCGACCTTCCAGGGATTCGACACCATCGTCTGGCCGCATCCGGACCCGTTCCGTGCAGCGCTGGCCGAGGGCGGACCGGACGTCATTATCACCAACGACTGGATCACGGGCGGATGGCCGGTTCGCGATCGGGAGAACATCACCAAGTACCTCGACGCGGGCAAGGGGCTCGTCGTGCTCCATCACGCGGTTGGCAGCAACAACAACGAGTGGCCCTGGTGGAGCGAGCACGTCACGGGCGTGATGCTGTGGAACCCGGGCGTGCCGAACATGAAGACCCAGTCGCGCTTGAAGCAGTTCGTCGTGCAGCGGCTCAAGCCGGTCGGCGACCATCCGATCGTCAAGGACCTCGCGCCGTTCATGCTTCCGTGGGACGAAACGTTCCCCAACATGTGGCTCTCGCCGAAGATCACGCCGCTCATCGAGTCCGACGACCCTGACTACGTTCAGCCCACGGTCGGGTGGGTTGGCGTGCATCCCAAGGCGCGGGTCTGTTGTCTCCAGCCGGGCCACACGCGCTACGTCTGTCAGGACCCGAACTATCGAAAGATCGTGCGCAACATGGTCGCCTGGTGTGCAGGTGACTAGCCCCATGAACAGGCCATCGCTGCATGGGTCGAGGCGCGACTTTTTGAAGCGAGGCATGATGCCCGCCGCCGCGTCGCTGGAGCAGCTGGTGCAGCCACCCAAGACCGATGTGTGGGTGCAGCTCACCACAGGCGGGCAGCCGTACCCGCCGTCGTTCCAGTCGCTGTTTCTCGATCCGCTGTTCTACGGCTTCCAGATCTGGCCGATCGACCAGCCGGCGTCGTTCAGCGCGCTGCTGCCGGCCGCAGCGCCGCGGCCGCGTGACTACACCGCGTCAGAGGTGACGAAGACGACGCGTGGCGCCGTGGGTGGTGCGCCGACGCTGAGGCAGGAGCCATTCGACTATCCCTGGGAGCCGAGCGGTGGACGCCCCCACCCCGGCTACGATGTCATCGTGTTGAACGATCAGATGGAATGGCCCGAGGCGACCCGCACGGTGGTCAAGGACGCCGTGGACCTGGGTCGCGGCTTCGTGCTGATGCACTATGCGCTGGGCGACAACCAGACCTGGCCGTGGTGGTTTCAGGAAGTCACCGGCGGCCTCCTGCCGCTGAGCGAGCACGACGGGCTGAAGAAGGGCACCGTTGCGAACGGGGCGACGCTGGACATCCGGCCGGTGGGCGATCATCCCATCACCCGCAACGTCGGCGCGTTTTCGCTGCAGAACGAGACGGCGTTCAAGGGCGTCTGGCACTCCCCGAAGATCACGCCGCTCTTCGAAACCACGAGTGGCGTCAGCGATCGGACGATCGCGTGGGTCGGGGTGCACGAACGCGCGCGAGTCGTCTGCATTCAGCCCGGGCTGGCCCGCGAGACCCATCGGCATCCCGCGTACCGGATGCTGGTCCGCAACGCGATCCTCTGGGCGGCAGGTCGACTTGGATAGCCGCCACGAAACCGGAGACCGGCTTGCCACGATGCCGGCCGTCATCCCGCCGAGCATGCGGGCGCTGGTGCTCCGTGCGCCCCGTACGTTCGCCGTCGAGGACGCCGAGACGCCGACCGCGCTCGAGGCCGACGAGGTGCTGTGCCGCGTGGACACGACGTTCATCTGCGGGACGGATCCCCACATCATCAACGGTGATTTCCCCGGATTCTGGCCGCCGGCGTTTCCCTTCATCCCCGGCCATGAGTGGTCCGCCGCGATCGTGGCGTCGGGCGCTCGGGCGCGTGCGCTCGGCTGGACGCCTGAGCAGCGCGTGTGCGCCATCTCTCACTGCGGTTGCGGCTACTGCGCGAACTGCCTGGCCGGTCGATACAACCTGTGCCTCAACTACGGTCACGCGGATCGTGGGCATCGACAGTACGGCCACATCACGCCGGGCGCCTACGCCGAGTACGTGCGCGCGTCCGTCAAGAGCCTGGTTCGGGTACCCGATGGGTTCGACCTGGAGCTGGCCGCCTGTGTCGATCCGCTGAGCATCGCGCTGTATACGGTCAAGCGCAGCCGCTTGCAGGCGGGTGACGATCTGCTCGTGATGGGCACCGGCCCTCAAGGGCTGATGGCGATTCTCTGCGCCAAGGCGCTGGGGGCCGGGCGGATCATCGCGGTGGGATCGGGCGACCGTCTGGCGCTGGCCGCCACACTCGGCGCGGTGCCCATCGACTATCGATCCGGGACCGTCGTCGAGCAGGTGCGCGAGCTGACCGGCGGCCTCGGCGTGCCCGCGGTGGTCGAGTGCGCCGGCACTGCTGCAGCGATTCGTGATTGCTGCCTCGCGGCGGCGAAAGGCGGCGTCGTGTCGGTCATCGGGATCCCGCACGAAGAGCCGACGCTGCCGATGAAGCGCATCGTGCTGGACGAGATCGAGATCGTCGGGGACCGGGCCAACCCCAACACGGCGGAGGACGCGCTGTCGCTGCTCGTCAACGGACGCGTGGATCTCACACCGCTCCTGACGCACCGCTTCCCGCTCGCCGATTTCGCCACCGCGCTGGAGACCTTCGAGCGGCGCCGTGACGGCGCCGTGAAGGTGGCGATCAAGCCCTGACCCACGAGCCGTGTAACACTGCATGCGATCGCTCGCACTATTCAGAACGCCTTTTTCATGTAGGCGACGATAGGCGCGATGTCCTCGTCTGCAATGAGCGGCAGGGGGAAGCCACGCACCTGGTTGATGAGGAAGAAAAACTTCTGGTAGTGCACGACGACTTCTTCGAGGGTCTTGGCACGGTGATCGTGGAAGTAGGGTGCGGTCCGGTTGATGCCGTGGAGCTGCGGTATGTCGAAGCGGTTGAAAACACGGTTGCCGCCGACGGTCTCCAACGAGGCGACATCGGTCAGCACCGTCCCCGGGTCGCTCGATTCGATCGTGACCGTCGTACCGTCCGGCAGGTCGACGTCGAAGAACTGCGTCGGCATGTTCCGCTCGGGCGTCTGGACAGGACTGCCGTCGGGGAAGCCTTGAGCGGGCGGGTTGGAAACAACGATGTTCGCGGACACCGGGTTCGCCGAGCCGTCGAAAGGCGGAAAGATGCGATTCTCGAGATTCTGGACCATCGCGGGCCCACCGTGGCACCGGCGGCAGAAATCGTCGAACTTCAGCTTCCCCAACTGCTCGAATGTGGTGAGTGGCGGATCCGTATCAGGAATAGGTCCGCCCGCATCGATCGCGTTTGAGAGCAGGTTGACCTTGGGCGACGAGAAGATGTGCCGTTGAAACTCGGCGAGCGACTCGAGAAAGCGCTGCGTCGGCTGGACCGTCGGCTCCATGTGCGCGTTGATCGCGTTTCGCGCCTGTTGCTCTAGCGTCGCGGTCGAGCGGTCCTGCTGGTAAGGCGCGGTATGCTTGAGGAGATTCAGCGGCGGGGCCGCGCGAAAGAACTCAGCGTGGGTGGCCGATGGCTCATGGGTCATGCGTACGCGATCCGGTAGTGGCACCTTGACCCGGAACAGCGCGCGGGTGCGAAGCGTCGTGAAGTCCTGCTGGTAATCGTCCGCGTCAATGGACCGAAAGAGCGGGTCATCGGCACAAGGGTTGTGTCTCCGCCGTGCCTGAAGGCGCTGCCAGCGCCTTTCGACGGTCTCGGGCGAGATGCTGAATCCGTCACGCGGACTGTGGCAGGTGGCGCACGAACGGCCGTTTCCGCCCGGAAAGGGTGCCAGAAAGTTGCGGGCCCCTTCGAGCACCTTCAGCCAGGTGCCGTCTCGGTGCAAGGCCCCGCCCTCGAGACGCCTCAGCGCTTCGTCGAATTGAGCGCTCTCGTCGTCGGACACTTCGGGACGGCAAGGACGCGCGCCCGTCCGCCCGCCGATCGTCTCTTGGCTCGCGGCATTGACGACACCCGCGGTGACGCCGGGCACGTGGCTTCCCATACAGCTGAATGTCGCGAGAAGAATGAGCGCTGTCCCGAGCCATGTCGTCCGTCCAAGAACCGCCGCCCGCACGAACGACTGCCGATCGCCGATACGCTGCCTCGTCATGGCCCGACACGTTAGCAATCTGACGCAATGAGGTCATGAGCGCTCGGTGAGTATTCGGTAAGGAAGTGGTGAAGCACGCCGCAGCGCGAGGCTATCGGAAGATGTCCCTCACGCCGCGGCCGACTTCGGCCAGCCAACCCTGGATCGTGCGGGCCACGCGCTGGCGGATGCTTCCGCGGTGCAGCGTGCAGAGACCGCGTGGGATGTGGTCGCCGTCTTTGAAGTACTCGGTGTAGACCGGGCACCCATCGGCCGGCTGCAGATATGAGAGCCGGCAGAGCGTCTCCTCCTGAAGCCCTGACGGACGCTCGAATGCGGTAGGCCGGCGGATGGGCGCGGCCTGGCGCATGAACTCGATCCAGATCGGCAGCGCGTATCGTGCCCCGTAGGCTTCGGCGGCGATCGTCTTCGGCTGATCGAACCCTACCCACACGCCGACGACCATTGACGATGAGAAGCCGACGAACCAGGCATCCTTGAAGTCGTCGGTGGTGCCGGTCTTCCCGCCGACGTCGAACCCGATTCCGGCGCGCCGCACACCACTGGCGGTGCCGCGGTCGATGACATCGCTCAGCATCGACGTCATCTGATACGCCGTTTGCGGAGAGATGACGCGTTGCGCCTCGATTGGCGTATCCATCGCGGACAGACCATCCGCGTCGATCACCCGCGTGATCGCGCGCGGCTGCACGGCCAGGCCGCCGTTGGGAAAGACTGCAAACGCGCTGGTCAGCTCGAGCGGGGTGACCAGCCCTGTGCCAAGCGCAAGGGACGGCACGTCGGGAAGGTCGCGAAGACCGGTCTTCGAGGCGAGGCGAAGCACCGGCCGCGAGCCCACGTTCTGCAGGAGCGAGGAGGCGGCGCGATTGTCGGAAGTGAGGAGCGCTGCCCTCAGCGTCAAGACGTCAGGGCTGTCGTCGTCGTGACCGGCGTTGCGCGGAATCCACTCGTCCTGTCCTTGCGCCTTGATTGCATCGAGTCCCTTCAACGCCGACACCGGAGACCAGCCGTTCTCCAGGGCGGCGGCAAAGACGAACGGCTTGAACGCCGATCCGGGCTGACGACGGCTGCGACTGGCGCGATTGAAGGGGGAGCGCCGATAGTCGCGGCCGCCGACGAGCGCCAGCACGTCGCCGGTCTTGGGGTCGATCGCGACCAGAGCCGCCTGCAATTGCGGCGAGCGAACGCGTCGCAGCCCCTCGTCGACGGCTCGCTCGCCCGCCTGCTGAAGCGCCGCCACGAACGTCGTCTCGACACGCCAATCCGGCGGGTGATCGCCGCCGAACGTGTCACGAAATCGCTGACGCAGAAAGTCCTTCGCGTAGCCCGCCTGGCCATCGTTCGCCTGCCGGTAGGGGCGGACGCGAAGTGCCGTCTGCTTCGCCGCACGCTCCTGGTCGGCGGTGATGAACCCGGTTTCGCGCATGCGCCGCAGCACGACGTGACTCCGCGCCACCGCGCCCTCGTAGTTCGACCACGGGGAGAGGGTGACGAGCGCTCTGACGAGTCCCGCGATCAACGCGCTCTCGGCGATCGAGAGGTTG
>DAINCF010000317.1:0-8279 GCA_036732565.1 Vicinamibacterales bacterium | reverse complement strand
GTGCGACCGCTGTCAGTGTCGGCACCGGTCCCTACCCTCACCGTAGCCGGTGCGCCGCATGTCGACAATGCGGACAGCAGGGTCGGCGAGATGCGCCGCCAGCCAGGCGGTGTCGACGAGCAACTCGGGCCGCGCGTATCCGCCGGCCGCCTGCGCGCTCAACAGCAGAGCAAGAACCGCACTCATAAGGACATAATATTTGCGATCAGGTTCCGAGCCACTATCCATTGGGGCATGAGGGCATCCCTCCCCCCATGGGGGTCAGCCCCCTTCAAAGAAAGTGCGCGCCTGTGGAAAACAGCATGATGCCGGTGACCGCACCGATCGCCTCCAAACTGCCCGATGTCGGAGTGAGCATTTTTGCCGTGATGACGCGGCTGGCCAACGAGCACGGCGCCATCAACCTGTCGCAGGGGTTCCCGGACTTCGACTGCGATCCCGCGCTGATTGAAGCGGTCGCTCGCGCCATGCGCGATGGCCACAACCAGTACGCGCCGATGCCAGGGGTGCTCGCGCTTCGAGAGGCAATCGCGAACAAAGTGCAGCGACTGTACGGCGCCCGCTACGATCCGGCGACAGAGGTCCAGGTGACCTCGGGTGCGACGGCTGGCTTGTATGCGACCTTGACGGCGCTCGTTCATCCCGGCGACGAAGTGATCCTGTTCGAGCCCTGCTACGACTCGTACGTGCCCGTCATCCGGTTGAGCGGCGGCGCGCCAGTGTTCGTCAGCCTGCGCTATCCCGACTACACCGTGGACTGGGACGAGGTGCGGCGCAAGGTCACCCCTCGCACGCGCGCCATCCTCGTCAACACGCCGCACAACCCGACGGGCACGACCTGGTCGGCGGATGACATGCGGCAGCTGGCGGCAGTCGTCGACGGCACCGACATTCTGCTGATCGGCGACGAGGTCTACGAGCACATCATCTTCGACGGCCGCATGCACGAGAGCTTGCTGCGATATCCGGACCTGCGCCGACGCACCTGCGTCATCAGCTCGTTCGGCAAGACCTATCACACGACCGGCTGGAAGGTCGGCTACTGCGTCGCGCCCACCCCGCTCCTGACGGAAGTGCAGAAGATCCACCAGTTCATGACCTTCACCGTGCACTCGGCGTCGCAGGTCGCGTTCGCCGAGTTCGTCCAGCGCGATCCGTACGCGACCGGGCTCACGGACTTCTATCAGCGCAAGCGCGATCTCTTCCTGAAGCTGGTTGACGGCTCCCGGTTGACGCCGCTGCCGGCTCGCGGCACGTACTTCCAGTTGCTGGACTACTCAGCGATCACGCGCGAACGGGACACCGTCGTCGCCGAGCGCTGGCTCGTCGAACATGGCGTCGCGTCGATTCCGTGCTCGGCGTTTCTCTACGAGGACCCAGGCGGGCCGGTATTGCGATTCTGCTTCGCGAAGAAAGACGAGACCCTGGAGAAGGCGGCGGAGCGGCTGAAGAAGATCTAGCCGGCGGCATCTCTACCGGACCGACACACCGCCTCGAAGCCAGCGCGGCGCGGCGGCCACGCCCGCGATTTCCTGATAGCTCTCGTTCAGCACGTTCGTGCCTTCGACGTACAGCTCGATGCGTTTGATGCGTCGTGCGATGCGCGCCTCGGCCAGCCAGTAGCGCTGGCCGTCGTAGCGGGCGCGGTACTCGAGACGTTGGCCCAACGAGACGCCAAACGGCAGGACGAGGCTGCCGGATCCGACCAGGGCATGCTTCGAGTATTCGAGCACGTACTTGGAAAGCAGGTTCAGGCCCTCGGGATCGGCGTCGAGCCACACGTACTGCACGCCCAGGAGCGCACCCCTCGGGCCGCCGACCGAGCGCTGCACGCCAAGCTCGAGCCCCGTCGTGCTGACGCGGCGAACGTTGGTCGTGCGCCACCTGACCTCAGGAGTCGGACGCACCCAATCGATGACGTCGCGATCCCGACGCGCGAAGACGGTCGCTCGCGCCAACCAGCCGGACGCCGGAACGTAATCGACTCCACCTTCC
This sequence comes from Vicinamibacterales bacterium, assembly GCA_036732565.1. GTDB lineage: Bacteria > Acidobacteriota > Vicinamibacteria > Vicinamibacterales > UBA2999 > JAIVJN01. The sequence goes on along the minus strand of DAINCF010000317.1, from coordinate 6,284 downwards.
GTGGTGAGCGAGCGCTCAGGCTCCAGCGCGCCCGACGCCTGATGATTTGGATCGGTGTAGTACAGCTCGGTAAACGTTGGCACGCGAAAGGCGCGGCCGACCGCACCGCGCAGCTTCACGCGCGGCGCCACCCACCATCCCCCTGAGAGCGAGGGGCTGGTCGCCGCCCCGAAGTGTGAGTAGTGGTCCACACGGACCGCCGGGACCAGGCTGATGGCGTCGGTTGGATGCCATTGCGCTTCGGCAAACGCGCTCTCCCGCGCAACTGTGTGGTCGCCGAGGTTGCTGGAGCGTATCCAGTCGCCGCCGCCCTCCGCGCCGAAGGCAAGCCGACCGCGCGACCCGAATTGACGCGACGCGCGCATCGTCGCCGCCACCGCATGGGTGCGGTGGATGTTCTCGCTGACGCCGGGCCGCCGCACGTCCCACAGAAATCGATCCCCGTGCGTGCGATAGCTCGCGGCCACGGTCATCTGCCACGATCCAGGCAGCGTCAGTGCGTGATCCGCGCCCATCAGCAGTTGGTTGGTCCACTCCTTCGACGGCGACGCGCCGTAAAATCCGTTGGCGCCAAACGCCTTGCGCGTGAAGCCGGCGAAGGCCCGGGTGCGCGGGCCGAGCGTGCTTCGGAGGCCCGCGATGGCGACGTCGAAGTCGCGCGCGAACATGTACCCGTCGCTGTGAGACCCATCAACCGCCACGAGGTGACTGCTGCCGCCAGCCTTCACGGTGGCAGACGCCGAGGCCTCGACCGAGCCGAATGCGCCTCCGCCAATAGCGGCCCTCGGACCGTCGGTTCGGCTGCGAGTGATCACGTTGATGGTCCCGCCGAAGGCATCGGCGCCATGGAGGCTCGAGCCCGCTCCCTGCAGGATCTCGATGCGCTCGACCTGATCGAGCGGCACCGGAATATCGCCGTTGTGATGGCCCGACTGTGCATCGTTGATGCGCTGGCCGTCGACGAGCACGAGGGTCTGCCCGAAGGTCGCACCTCGGAGGTTGAAATCGGTCTGCACGCCGCCTTCACCGCGGGCGCGCACGTCGACTAGGGCCACGAGGCGCAGAACGTCTGCGATGGATCGCGCGGGCAGGCGATCGATCTGCTCGCGGGTGATGACATCGACGCTGCGCGTGACGTGCTCGAACGGCACACCTGTGATCGTCGCGGTGACGACGACACGCTCATCGACGGCTGTGGGGGATTGGCCGGCGACAGCGAGAGCGGGGAAGGCAAGGAATCCGACGTAGAAAAGGAACCAATAGCGAGATGACGACGACTGGATCATGTGATGAAGATCGGCGCAAGGCTGGGGCTAGAGGCCCGCCTCTACCGAGATAGGAGGCCGAGGAAGAATTTCACGTAGATAGAATTCGAGACCGCGCTCGTTGCGCCACTGATTCGGATACCCGAGCGACACTTCCTCGTACTGTACGCCATCGATCCGCCGCGAGCTGCGCAGGTGCAGGTGCCCGGTGACGACGACGTCGATGGGGAAGCGCGTTGGCCAACTCTCGGTCGCGCGCGTGCCGCACCAGATCGACACGCGCGGAATGCGTGGCGCTACCGCGAGATCGTAGCGCAACGGAAAGTGGTTCACGAGCACGATCCGCACGTCTGCGGGGATCGCCGCAAGCCGCTGCTCCGTCCGCGCGACGCGAGCGGCACACCACGCCTCGCGCGATTCGAACGGATGCGGCGACAGCAGATCCTCGTCGGCGGAGCGGATTCCCGTCTCCGCCGCCCACGCGATCGCCGCTTCGTGGGGGACGTCATCCGGGCGGAACGAGTAGTCGTAGAGCACGAACGTTGGCACGATGACCGTTCGTGGCCCGTCACCCGGCCACACGGCGTACGGATCTTCCGGCGTCAACACACCATGACGCCGGCAGACATCCACGAGGCGCCGATAGTGCGCCTCGCCGCGTTGGTTTGGTGTCCATTGCCGCGGCGTCCACAGATCGTGGTTGCCGGGCGTCCAGATGACCTGCCGAAAGCGAGGGACGAGCTGCTGCAGTACCCAGTCGAGCTGCGACGCACGTTCGCCCGTGTCGCCGGCGACGATCAGCCAGTCATCCGGATAGGGTGGCAACTCAGCCACGGCTCGACGATTGACGTCGTAGCCCACGTGCAAATCGCTTGTCGCCCAAAGCCTCATCCGTGAGAGCGTGGCATCATTATCGTATGTGCCATCGTATGCGCCTGCTTCCGATCACGATTGGACTGGCTTTGGTGATGGCAGTGCATGGGCTTGGCGCCCAGGGCGAACGCCCCCTGCCCGACTCCGACGCCTTTTTTACCGCCGTACGCGAACGACTGGCCAGTAACGCCCTCCTCTGGCGCCGCTATCGCTTCAAGGAGCGCCGCACCGAACTGAAACTCAACCCATTTGGCACCATGGGCACCGGACCAGTGGAGGTGTTTCAGGTGTTTCCCTCTGTTGAGCAGGAGATGACCTATCGAAGGCTGATCGAGCGTGATGGACAGCCCGTGCCACCCACGGAAATCGGCGAGCAGGATCGCGAGTACATGACGCGCTACCGTGACTGGCAGAAGGGGCTGGAACGTGAAGGCGCGCGCGATCGCGAAGCGCGTCAGCGCCGCGAGGCGGTCACACGGGCGCGAGAGGAAGCCAAGGCCAAGGAAGTGCTCAACTTCTTTACGTTCTCGCTCGTTCGGCGCGACATCCTCAATGGCGAGCCCACCGTCGTCGTGCACTTCGCGCCGAAGCCTGGCGTGAGTCCGTCTTCACGCGAGGCGCGCGTGGCCGCGGTGTTCGAGGGGGACGCGTGGGTCCACGAGAGCGAGTTCGAGGTGATTCAGGTCGTCGCCACATCACAGTCGCCGGTGTCGTTCGGGTGGGGGATGATCGCGCGGCTGAACGAAGGGGCGAACGTGCGCATGACCCGTACGCGCGCCCATGGTGTGTGGCTGCCATCCGAAACCAAGTTTTCAGGATCGGGCCGAGCGCTGCTCGTACGTAGGGTCACCTTGGACTACGTGAGCCAGTACTTCGATTACGCGCCGTCCGACCCTACCGTGCCTCCGCCGATTGCCGGCCTCGGCGCGCCAGAAAGACAATGAGGCCGATCGCGATCGCCGCGATGGCAAGACCGATCCCCACTTCGACGCCGTGATCGCGGACGAGCTGAATCGCTTGCTCGCCGTACAGCACGGCCAGCAGTCCCTGTCCGAAATAGCGAATGCCGCGACCGACCGCGATGGCGAGCCCGAACTTCCATGGTGACACGCGTGCCGCGCCGGCCAGCAGGACGAACAGCTTGAACGGTGTCGGCGGTGGCAGCAGCGCCGGCACGACCACTGCCAGCAGCCCGTGTCGCTGATACAACCGCATGCCGCGATCGACGTGCGCGGCCTTGAAGCGAGAGCGCAGGAACATTTCGCCGCCCTTCCACGCGACCGTGTAGAGAGCGAAGCACCCGATCAGCGAGCCGATCGTCGTCATCGACGCGTAGTACGGCATTCGCTCTGGATTCTGCGTGCTGAGGTAGATGACCAGCAGATCGTTCACCTGCGGGAACGAAAGAAACGACGAGTCGAGGGCCGCCACGATCAGCAGGCCGAGCCCTCCGAGGCCGCTGGCCCATTCCTGAATCGTCGCGATGAGACCGACCATCATGAGGAACGCAGCTCCTGTTTGGCACGCAGCGTGTCACGCGGGTAGAGCGCCAACCCAAGCCCGGCCCACAGCAGCGATCGCACGCGCCGTGCCAACGCCAGCGAGCCCGCGCCGGTCGCGCCCAGCCCTTTGGCCACCGCGACGTTCGACGCTTCCATCGCGCCCAGGCTGGCGGGAATCACGCCGCCGACCACGCTGGCCGATCGCGTGAAGGTCTCCACGAAGGCGCTGGCGACGATCGTGACCGGCTCGCCGATGGCCCAGAACACCACCCACACTTCGAGCATCATCAGCGCGAAGCAGGCGACGGACAGTACGAAGAGCGTCCGCAGTCGCGAGCGCTCGGTGCGAGCGAGATTGAGCGCGATGGCTTCGACCTCCGTCACGAACCCCACGACGCGGCCGCTGCTCCACCGCCAGCCGGTTCGTCGATGAATCGCCGCGAACAGCGGCGCCAAGTAGCGTCCCGTCCGCGAGATCAGCAGCAGCGCGATCGCCAGCAGCAGGCCGGCGAGCGTCGCGAGGACGCCGAAGATCTGACGCCACTCCGCCGGCAAGTGCTCGGACGACATCGCGAAGAGCGAGATGATGCCGACGAGCACGACGCTGAAGATGCCCATGGCGGTGCGCTCGAGGACCGTGGCCGCCGCGGAAATCTCCGGCGGGACGCGATCCAACAGTAACAACACGCGCAGCGGTTCGCTCGCCAGCCCACGAATCGTGAAGTACGCCACCGCATCGGCGGCGAGGCGCACGCGGAAGACCCTCCAATACGTCAGTTTCGCGCTGGCCGGAAAGCACACGTACCAGCCCAGCGCGCGCAATCCGTGCCACACCGCGCCTGGCAACAGCACCAGCGGAAGGGCCAAACCGAGGCGCGCGGCCGTCCGAAGCGTCGCCTCTCGATCGACCATGAACAACGTGGCCACGAATAGCGAGCTGCCAACGAGCACGGCGACGAGCGAGATGATTTGTGGGGCGCTACGCGGCATGGACCGATGGATTCGCCTGCATCAGTCCAGATTCGCCGGGATCAGGCGCTCGACGATGACGACGTCGCGCCACTCGCCGTCGAGCTTGGCGTGCTTTTCGTAGGTGCCGACCTCACGGAAGCCGACGGATTTCAGCAAGGCCAGGCTGGCCGTGTTCGAGGGGAAGACGCGCGACAGCAGCTTCCAGAAGCGCGCATCACCAGCCGCGTCGATGAGGGCGTTCATGGCGACGTGGCCCGCCCCCGCTCCTCTCACTCCGCGGTCGACGTAGACAGAGAACTCGGCAATGCCGGCGTAGCAGTCTCGATCGCGGTAGCCAAAGGTGGCGGCAAACGCCACGAGGCGGCCATCCTCGTTCTCCACGACCACGACCGGGTGGCGGCCGTCGAACCAGTGGCGCACATCGGCTGCGCTCCGGTGACGCGTCTCGAAAGTGGCCACCCGATCGGCAATCCCCTGGTTGTAGATCTCGGCGATGGCTTCGGCATCCTCGACCCGCGCTTGGCGCGCGCTCAGTGTCATGTCTGTTCGATCATTGTAAGTCACTGGAGCCGCCCAACTTGCGATAGGCTCCTGGGCGACATGCCCTCGCAGTACATTCTTGCGCTGGATCAAGGGACGACCTCCAGCCGCGCCATCATCTTCGACCGACGTGGTCACGTTGTTGCGACGGCGCAGCGCGAGCTGCGACAGTTCTACCCGCAGCCGGGTCACGTCGAGCACGATCCCGAGGATATTTGGGACACGCAGCTCGACACGGCGCGCGAGGCGTTGGCGGCCGCGCATGCGTCGGCCTCAGACCTTGCCGCGATCGGGCTGACGAATCAGCGCGAGACCACCTTGGTGTGGGACCGGAGCTCCGGTCGACCGGTCGCGAACGCTATCGTGTGGCAGAGTCGGGTGACCGCGCCGATGTGCGAGCGACTCAAGGCGGATGGGCAGGAGACCATGATTCGCCGCAAGACAGGCTTGGTCATCGACGCCTATTTCTCCGCGACGAAGCTGGCCCATCTGTTGAGCTCGATCGAGGGGCTCCGCGAGCGTGCCGCCCGGGGGGAGGTGCTCTTCGGCACGGTTGATAGCTTTCTGATCTGGCGCCTGACTGGAGGACGACGACACATCACCGACATCAGCAACGCGAGCCGCACCATGCTCTTCAACATCCACACGCTCGACTGGGACGAGGATCTGCTCGCCTTGTTCGACGTCCCACGCGCGATGCTGCCGGAGGTGCGGTCGTGCAGCGAGGTGTGCGGCGAGGCCGAGGCGCAGTGGCTGGGTGCCGCCGTGCCGATCGCGGGCATCGCCGGCGACCAGCAGGCGGCGCTGTTCGGCCAGGCGTGCTTCGCGCCTGGAGAAGCGAAGAACACCTACGGCACCGGTTGCTTCATGCTGCTGAATACGGGTGAGACGCCGGTGCCGTCCGAGAATGGCCTGGTGACGACGGTGGCGTGGCAACTCGATGGCGTGACGAGCTACGCGCTGGAAGGGTCGGTGTTCATCGCTGGTGCGGCCGTGCAGTGGCTGCGCGACGGCCTGCGCGCGATTCGGACGTCGGCGGATGTCGAAGGGCTCGCGGCGCAGGTGCCAGACGCCGGCGGTGTCTTCTTGGTGCCGGCGTTCGTCGGCCTGGGTGCGCCGTACTGGGACCCGC
>DAINCF010000316.1:0-8281 GCA_036732565.1 Vicinamibacterales bacterium | reverse complement strand
CCGGTCAGACCCGGAGCTCCCGGAATGGTGATGGTGTTCTGGCTCGCATTCGCCGTCAGCGGCAGTGACGAGGTCGCGCTCACGCCGGTCACGCCCGGGATGGCGACCAGCGCCCGTTCGATTCGATCGTGAAGCGTGATTACGTCCTTCATTTCACGTGCGAACGCCAGCGGCATCGGAATGCGCATGGTAAGGACGCCCTCCGTCCTGAACCCCGGATCAGCGCGCAGCAGCCGCTCGACGCTTCGCACGACGAGCCCGCCCGTCGTCAAGAGGACCAGCGACAAGGCGACCTGAGCAATCACTAAACCGCGCCGCATGCGTGCGTGTCCGCTGCCGCCGCGCACGCCGCCGTTGGCGAGCAGCGACGAGAGCGATGTTCGAGCCGCCCATGTGGCCGGTGCTATCGCGGCGAGAAGACCGAGCAATACACCCACGCCAACGGTCACGGCCACGATCCACATGTCGAGGACCACCGCTTCGCGGCGCGGCAGGTCGAGAGGCGCGAGCGCGACAAGTGTCCGAATGGCCCACGTCGCCACCAACGCGCCTGCGGCGCCGCCAGCGAGACCGAGCAGGCCGCCTTCGAGAAGAGTCGCACGTATCACGGCGGCGCTGTTCGCGCCCAGCGCCCGCGACACCGCGAACTCGTGTTCGCGCTGTGCGGCTCTCGCCAGTAATACCGACGCGAGATTGACGATGAGCGCAAGCAGCAGAAACACGCCGGCGAACCCGACGACCACAAGCGCGGGACGGATGGGCGCGATGAGATCTGGCTTCAATCCAACGGGATAGAGCTTCAAGCCGCGGCCATTGAAGTGGCGCGCATCGATCGCCTTGCCGACCGCGGCAACCGCGGAGGCGACGACCGGCGGCGATGTGCCGCGTCGCGCGCGCATCACACCGGCGAACACGCCCGCATTCGGATTTTCTTCGGCGAGGTCCGTAATATCCGCAAACGTGATGTAGGCATCGACGCGCTCGGGACGACCGACGCTTGCGTTGCGCATGAAGGCGAAGCGCGGCGGTAGCACGCCAATGACCGTGAACGGCTGCCCGTTCAGGCGCACCGATGCCCCGAGAATCGCGGGGTCGGCGCCGAGCCGGTTCCAGAAGTCGTGTGTCAGGACGATCATTGGCGGACGGCCTGGACCCACTTCGCTTCGTGCGAAGCCGCGTCCCATCGCAGGCTCGACGCCGAGCAGGTCGAAGAGATTCGGCGACGTCACCATCACCGCGATCTCGGTCGGCTCCTCGCCCTCTCGCATTGAAAACGTCCTGAACTGCCGCAGCAGACCGGACGCGTCCTCAATCACGCCGCCGGCCTTCTGCAACTCCGCGACGTCCGGCCCTCCGAGCCATCCTCGGCTGAGATCGGTGTACGCGCGCAAATCGCGCCAGACGAAATACAGGTCGTCGGGATCCTTGTACGGCATCGGTTCGATCAGGATCTTCTGGACGACGGTATAGACGACGGCGAACATCCCGAGACCGATAATCAGCGTGGCGACAAGCGCAGCGGCCATCGCCCGCGCTCGCACGAGGCGGCGAAACGCCAGCTCCGCGTCTCGGCCCCAGTTGCCCGTGCGCCTCCAGGACACCGCGGGGTGGATGCGCTCGCCCGGACCGTTGCGCAGCGTATCCACGAGCGCGTGGACCCACACGCCCGCCAGACCGGTCAGGCCTCGCCGCTTCATCGCCTCGCGCGCGCGGTCACGATAGGCCTCCACCATCGGGAGCCCCATGTCGTCGCGGAAGTCAGCCGGGTACAGCCGCAGCAGGAGCCGGAACCACCACTCCGAAAGACTCAACAGACGGTCGCTGGTCATTTCGCCCCCTTCGGCAACAGCCCGCCGACCCGCGCCGCGCGCATCAACGCGTCGAGCTGACGCGCTTCCTGCTTCGCGACGCGAAGTCCTCGCTCCGTAATTCGGTAATAGTTGCGGCGCTCGTCGGCGGCGTCGGGCGCAGGGCGGCGCTCCACCGCCTCGATCAAGGCGGCGTCGACCATGCGGGCGAGGGCGCGATACATCGTCCCCACGTCGGGAACTGACGTCTCGCCACGCGCCTGGATGTCCTGGATGATGCCGTAGCCGTGCCGTTCACCGCCGGCAAGGCTGAGGAGGATGTGGAATTCGACGCGACGCAGGGGTACGCGCGAATCTGGCCGCCGATCCCTGTCCATGCCCATGGCCGTCCTTATTGCTCGTCGTTAGTGTGTGGCACATATATGTGCCACACATAGACTCGGGTGTCAAGAACAGGTTGGAGAAGTCGGCGGGTGGAATCGTATGCGGCAGAGGAATCGAACGAAGGCCGAAGAAAGACGCCAACGGACTTCGATCGTCGGCCCAATCGCCGATCGAGTATCGTCTCGGGCGGTATCCATGTCGCTCGCCACGCGGGTCCTGCTTGCACTCGTCCTCGGCATCGCCGTTGGCCTGGCCATGCGTGCGTACCCGACACCCGCCTCTCTGGCCCTCGTCAGCCTCATCGAGCCGATCGGCACGGTGTGGGTGAACGCGATTCGCATGACCATCGTGCCGCTGGTCGTGTCGCTGCTCATCACCGGCGTCGCCTCGTCGAACGACGTGCGGGCCGTACGCACGATCGGCACGCGGACGCTGCTCACGTTTCTCGTCCTGCTGCTCCTGTGTGCGGTGTTCGCGTTGATCGTCGTACCGCCGATGTTCGCGTGGCTTCCGGTGGACGCGGCCACCGTCGCCTCGCTCCGTGGAACGTCCCCTCCCCTCCCGCCGGCCGCGGACCTTCCCGGACTGGCGGATTGGGTCATCGGCATCGTCCCCACCAATCCGATCAAGGCAGCCGTGGACGGCGCGCTACTGCCGCTCGTCGTCTTCACCCTCGCGTTTGCCCTTGGGCTTCTCGCCATTCCCGCGGAACGACGGGCGGCCGTCCTGGTCGTGGTCGCCGGTGTCGGGGACGCGATGATGGCGATCGTCGCAATGGTCATCGCCCTCGCGCCGGTTGGCGTGTTTGCGCTCATGGTCCCGGTGGTCAGCCGCACCGGACTCGCGGCGGCTGGGGCGCTCGTCTACTACATCGGGGTCACCGCGATCGCCCAGACGCTCTTTCTGGCACTGCTCTACCCGATCGTCGTACTCGTGGCACGCATTCCCGCGCTGACCTTCGCGCGCGCGGTGCTCCCGGCGCAGGCCGTGGCGATTGCTTCGAGCTCATCGCTGGCCTCGCTTCCCGCACTGCTGGAGGGTGCTGATCGCCGTCTGCAGCTTCCGCCGCACGTGACGGCGGTGGTGCTACCGCTCGCGGTCTCGACGTTCAAGGTCTGCACGCCGCTGCTCTGGCTGATCGCGGCGGTGTTCCTCGGCCATCTCTACGGTGTCCCGCTCGGCCCGACGCAACTCCTGGCCGTCTCCGTAACCGCGCTCCTCACCAGTTTCAGCACGCCGGGCGTCCCGCATGGGTGGCTGCTCGTAATCTCACCCCTCATCGTGTCGATGGGCATCCCGGCGGAAGGGATCGGCTTGCTGATCGCGGTCGACGCGGTGCCAGACATCTTCGCGACGACGCTGAACGTGACGGCGGACATGGTAGCCGCCGCGGCCGTGTCACGCCAGGCGAAGGGCTGACGCGGCGAGGGGCCAGCGGATTGCGGCCTGGCGGAGCCGGTATCGTCGCCTGCAGGAACTTCATTTTGAAGCGAAACAGCGGCAATATGGTGGGCGAAATGCGGACACACCGGGCGTCGGCATGAGCCGGTCCGCGACCCAGACAGCGTTGTACTCCGCAAAAGGCCCAGATCGATGCATGGCGCCAACGGTCGTCAGGAAGCAGTGCATAATCAATGTGTGCGAAGGCTCGTGGCTGCCGCGATGCTCGTTTTGTTCGCGTCGCTGAACGCGATCGATGGCATCTGCTGTCCTGACGGCTGCACCCACGAGCAAGCGGCGACCTCGCAACACAACCAGGAGTCGTCTGACGGTGCCTGCGTCTTGTGCCTCGGCGGCGTTGAATCTGCGGTTCCACCAGTGCCGTCAGCGTGCGGCATCGTCACGAATCGCTTCGCACCGTCCCTGTACACGCATCACCTCGACGCGCCATCCGACCCACCCGACCACCCTCCGCGCTCCTGAAGATCTCCGAGTCAGTTAACGGATTGAGAAACGGATGGACTGGTGCGTACGGACGCACCCGCGGAGATGTGTATGCGCTCGCTCAGGTTGACGATCAGTGTTCTTGGCGTTCTAGTCTGCTATCCGACGGCTACCATCGGCGCTCAGAGTCAAACGGCGACCGTTCGGATTCAGGTCCGTGCTTCTGAAAAGCCCGTCGAAGACGCAGCAGTCGTCGTGGCGGGCACAACCCATCGTACCGGGGCGGATGGTACGGCGACGATCGTCTCCGTTGCTGGCACAATCGACATCACCGTGCTGAAGCCGGGCTTCGCTCCGACGACGGCGTCGGTGCAGGTGGCCGCCGGCGCCACACAAGTCGTGGTGGTGGAGCTACAGGCGCAACCCACCGTCGAGGAGACCGTCACCGTCGTGGCGTCTACCCGCACCGACAAGAGGCTCGAGGATCAGCCCATGCGAGTCGAAGTCCTGGCTCGCGAAGAGATCGAGGAAAAGATGCTCATGACGCCCGGAGACATCGTCATGATGCTGAACGAAATGGGCGGGATGCGGGTACAGGCGACCTCGCCGTCGCTTGGGGCCGCGAGCGTTCGCATTCAGGGAATGCGGGGGCGGTACACGCGGGTGCTGTCCGACGGGTTGCCATTGTTTGGGGAGGTTGGCGGGCTCGGGCTGCTGCAGATTCCGCCGATGGACCTCGGGCAAGTGGAGGTGATCAAAGGCGTCGCGTCCGCGTTGTATGGCGCTGGCGCGATGGGTGGTGTCGTCAATCTCCTGTCCCGGCGTCCAGGCCGCGAGCCTGAGCAGGAGTTCTTGCTGAATCGCTCAACGCGCGGTGCGACGGATGCCGTCACGTTTCTGTCTGGCCCCTTGTCTCGCGGCTGGAGCGCCTCGCTGCTGGGTGGCGGCCACTGGCAGGAAACGAACGACGTCAATGATGATGCGTGGGCAGATCTGCCAGGGTATGGGCGAGCTGTCGTGCGGCCCCGCGTGTTCTGGGACGATGGCAACGGGCGGACATTCTTTGCCACGACCGGGTTCACGTACGAGGACCGCGAGGGCGGCACTCCCGATGGTCAGGTGCTTGCGGCCACTGGCCAGCCCTACGTCGAGGCGTTGGAGACCCAGCGATACGACGCGGGCGCCCTCGGTCAGTTCTTGTTCAAGGGCCGTTATGTCGTGACGGCACGCGCCGCGGTCGTACGTCAGAGCCACGACCACCAGTTCGGTGAAGTCATCGAGCGCGATCGGCACGACACCATCTTCGGTGAGGTGGCCGTGCGTGGAACCGCAGGTCGGCAGACATGGGTCGGAGGACTCGCCATCGAACGGGACGCATACGCGGCGCGCGATGTGCCTCGATTCGATTACAGCTTCACCGTGCCAGGCGCCTTTGCGCAATACGACATCACCGCATCACAAAACATATCGCTCTCTGCGAGTGCTCGGTTGGATGTGCACAGCGAGTACGGCACATTCTTCAGTCCGCGCGTGTCGGCGCTGGCGCACGCCGGACGCTGGACGAGCAGGCTTTCGGTGGGAACTGGTTTCTTCGGGCCCACGCCGATTACTGAGGAAACCGAAGCCGCCGGCCTGACACGTCTCGACGTTCGCCAGCCGGTCGAGGCCGAGCGTGGCCTGAGCGCGTCGTTCGACGTATCCCGCACCGACGGACCGTTGTCATACACCGCCACGCTGTTCGCGTCTCGCATCAATGATCCGTTGCATGTGGAGCGATCGCCCTCGTACGTCCTCAGCACCCTGCCTGACCCGACCACAAACGTCGGGCTCGAGCTTCTGGGGACGTTGCGCAAGGAACCGTTCTCGGTGACGGCGACCTACACCTATGTCCGAGCTCGCGAGACCGTCGATGCGATTGCGCAAGACGTACCCTTGACACCGCGTCACAGCGCCGGAATCGTCGGGATGTGGGAGGCAGAAGATGTCGGGCGGGTTGGCATCGAGTGGTACTACACCGGCCGCCAGAGCCTCGAAGAGAATCCGTACCGAGCCGTCAGCGAACCGTACGTGATTCTCGGACTCCTCGCGGAAAAGCAGTTCGGGCGGATTCGCGTGTTCGTGAACGCAGAGAACCTCACGGGCGTGCGACAGACACGATGGGATCCGCTGCTGTTGACCGCACGCGTTGTGGATGGTCGCTGGACGGTCGATGCGTGGGCGCCGCTTGAAGGGCGCAATGTCAACGGGGGAATCCGCCTCCGGTTCTGAGTCCAGCCGGGCAACTCCTCCGGCGACCCGGTCGACGGAATACCCTCAATGCCCAGCTTTGCCAAGATCGCCGTCGCCGCGGCGCGTTCTGACGCTCTTCTTGTCTCGTCCGTCATCGTTCGTTCATCTACCGGCTGAGATGATTCCAGCGAGATGCTCTCACGGCGCGCTCGCCCGTCCCCAGCGCTGGCCCTCGCCGGTCTCTGCTTGACGGCCGCAGCAACGATTTCGACGGGCTGCGCCTCGACAGCTGGAGCGCCGACGATACGCGATGTCGATGCATCCATTCGGTCGCGATCCCCAGAAGCGGCTCTCCGCCTGAGTGCGACATCAGAGACGCCGCCGGATGTCACCATTGCGGACGGAGTGACCCAGGAAGAAGCTGTCGCGATTGCACTTTGGAACAGCCCGTCGTTTCAGGCCACCCTCGCTGATCTCGGCGTCGCGCGAGCCGACCTCGCGGATGCCGGCCTCCTCCGGAACCCGATACTCTCGTTGCTGTTCCCTCTCGGGCCCAAACAGCTCGAGTTCACGTTGCAATATCCCTTCGACGTGTTCGTGCAGCGGCCCGCTCGCGTGGCCGCGGCCAAGCTGAATGTGCAGGCCGTCGGACAACGCCTCGTATGGGATGCGCTCTCGTTGATCGCACAAGTCCGCAGCGCGCATGCGGACGCGATCGTGGCTGATCGACGCCTCCTGCTTGCCAACGAGAATGCGACACTCACGCGCCGTCTTGCGGACATTGCCGACGCTCGTTTTCGCGCAGGGGACATCAGCGATCTCGAAGCGCGGGCGCCGCGGAATGATGCGCTTCGAACCAACGTCGTCCAGCGTGCGGCGCAGCACGATCGTGACCTTGCGCGGCTGACGCTGGCAGGGCTGCTTGGATCCAACGAGACTCCTGATCGCCTGGAACCGAAACCGTCGGCAGCATACGACTCCGCACCGTGCGTCGTTGACGAGGCCCGATTGAACGATGCCCTCGCGTCTCGACCTGACGTGCGGGCGGCGGAGTTGGGCATCGAAACTGCCACCGCGCGAGCGCGATGGGAGCGCTCACGCGTTCTCGCGTTGATCGGCGTCCTCGACGCCAACGGCAAGGGCACCGAAGGGTTCGAGATGGGGCCAGGCATCACCATCGACCTGCCGCTGTTCAACCGCAACCAAGGTGGCAAGGCCCGCGCCACGGCGGAGATCGAGCGGGCGAGCCAGCTGTATGCCACTGCCCGGATCCAAGTCGTCACCGACGTGCGGTCAGCCGCTGTCCGAGTCGCTCAGGCACAACAAGCGCTCGAGGCCTGGACGCAAGACATCGTGCCGTCGTTGGAGATCGAACAGCGTCGGGCCGAGGGTGCCTACCAGGCGGGAGAAGTCCCTCTGCTCAATGTACTCGACGTGAGCAGGCGGCTCGTTGACGGTCGGATGCAACAGTTGAACGCCGAGGCGGACCTCGTGCGGTCTCGGATCACTCTCGACCGTGCCATGGGCCGCTACTGCAAGTAGCGCCACCAGTGAGGAGCTGTATGCGATTGCCGTCTGTGGTTCCTTGGGTGGGCGTCCTGGCCATTTGTGGCTGTTCCAGGGGTGCCCCGGCGCCGGCAAAACCTGAAGCGCCAGCCCACGTCGAAGCAGCGAAGCCCGAAGCGGAGTTGACAACCGTCCGCCTGTCGGCCGAGGCGGTGAAGCGCCTCGGCATCGAGACCGTGGTTGCCAGCACCGATTCGGCGGCAGCCACGCGCTCTCTCGGTGGCGAAGTCACGGTCCCGGAGGGGCGTCTGGTGACGGTGACCGCACCGTTTGCTGGGACGGTCACCGGGGCGTCCGGCCCTCGCCCGGGCACTCGCGTCAGTCGCGGCGCTCGCCTGATAACGTTGGCGCCACTCGCGTCGTCGGACCGCGATCAGAGCATCGAGGCGCGCCGTGCGGTCGATGCCGCG
>DAINCF010000315.1:0-8287 GCA_036732565.1 Vicinamibacterales bacterium | reverse complement strand
TCTATACTTAGCCTATGCAGACCCGCAGACTTCGTCTCGGACTGTGCCTGACCGCGGTGGCGTCGATGCTCGCTGCGGGCGGGTCGGGCCTTTCCGGTCAGGGCGGGCAGCAGCCGCCCCCCGCCAGCTCGACGCAGAAGCCGGCGACGCCGCCGAGCGGAGGCGCCGAGCAGCCAACGTTCCGTGTCGCCATCGACCTGGTCACGACCGACGTGATCGTGCGGAACACGCAGGATCAGTTCGTCGCCGACCTGACGCGCGACGACTTCGAGGTGTGGGAAGACGGGGTCAAGCAAGACGTCAGCTCGCTGACGCTCGTGCACGGTGGCCGCGTGCACAATCTCCAGGCACCGCCGCCCCCGCCGCCGCAGGAAGGCATCATCCTGCCGCAGGCGCGGCCGCGCAACGACGCCGCCGGCCGCATCTTCCTGATCGTCGTCGACGACCTGCATCTGGATTTCCGGAATACCGGTCGCATTCGCGATCTGTTCAAGCGCGTCTCGAAGGAGCTGGTGCACGAGGGCGACATGTTCGGCATCGTCTCGACCGGCCCCTCGTCTCTCGCCATCGACCTGACCTACGACCGCAAGGTGCTCGATGATGCGATCAAGCGGATTACCGGGAACGGCCTGAAGCCGTCGGACGTGATTCA
This sequence comes from Vicinamibacterales bacterium, assembly GCA_036732565.1. Lineage (GTDB taxonomy): Bacteria > Acidobacteriota > Vicinamibacteria > Vicinamibacterales > UBA2999 > JAIVJN01. The sequence continues at coordinate 7,635 of DAINCF010000315.1, read as the reverse complement.
AGGTCCGGAGGGCGCCGAGGGCCCGTCCGAAGTGCGGTATCGCGCGCACGTCGCGTTCTCGACCGCATACGACATCCTCCGTCAGTTGGAGCGCGTGACCAACCGCCGCAAGGCGGTCATCTGGGTGAGCAACGGCTACGACTTCAACCCGTTCGCGGACTCGCGCCTGGGCGAGGATCCGGTTTTCGGCGGCCGCTTCGGTCAATCGCGGGAGGAAGGGCGTCAGGACCAACAGCAGCTTCGTCAGGGCTCACAGTTTGCCGATGCCGACCTCGCGCGCGAACTCGGCGAGCTGACGCGCACCGCGAACCGGGCGAACGCCACCATCTACACAATCGACCCGCGAGGGCTGGTCGCCGGCGCCGACCTCGACGAGCAACTCGATCCGGTCGAGTACGGCGAGCACGTGCGCAAGACGCAGGACAGCCTGCGCGTCATCGCCGACGAGACCGGCGGCATTGCGGTCGTGAATCAGAACGACTTCACCAAAGCGCTCAAGCGGATCGATAGCGAGACGAGCGACTACTACATCCTCGGCTACTACTCGAGCAACCCCGATCCACTGAAGCGGACGCGCAAGATTCAGGTGAAGGTAACGAAGCCGAACATGAGCGTCTGGTCGCGGACGTCCTATTCGCTGCGCAGGCCGGACGGCCCCACGCAAAAGTAGCGCAGCAGGCCTCGAGGCCTGCCACCGTCGCTAGGCCATCGCGGCCGGCTCGGCCTGGGAGGCCGTCGGCGCCTTGTGCGCGTGCGCGATACTCTCCTGAATGCGCTGACGCAGCCAATCCACCGGCTGCGGCTGCGACGCGAGAAACGCCCGCCAGTCCTCGGCGCTGAGCTCAATCGAGATGACGTGGTGTTCCCGTTTCACATCCATGGCAAGCCTCGCTTAAACGTCCATGGTAGCGGCGGCGGTGCATTCACAAAAATACAATGATCACATCTGATCGATGAAAAGATCAGATGCCTCGCGGGCTTCGCCCGCTCGGAAGGCCGGCTCGCGATGCTCGCCGGAATGAGGCGCCTTCCTTCCACGAGCGAAGCGAGTGGCCTTCCGACGAGCGTAGCGAAGTCGGCCTTCGGCGAGGCCACGCCGAGCCGCGTTCCGAGCCACGAAGTGGCGAGGCCCACGCGCGAGCGGTAGCGAGCGCGCCTACCGAGCGGGCGAAGGCCCGCGAGGCCTATTGCGGTCCCAGCTTGAGCTTGCCCCGCACGCGTTCGAACGCGCGAATGACTTCCTGCACCGAGCGGGGCGTCCGGCTCATCTTGGGATAGACCCAGCCGGTCTCGCGGACCAGGGCGCGGCCCTCGATGCGCGCGCAGAAGAAGTGCCCGCTGGTCACTTCGCGCGCCGCCGCGAGATAGGGGATGACGCTGATCCCGATGCCGTTGCGGACCATCGCCTTGATGATCTCCACGTTCTCGGTCTCCATGACGATCTGCGGCTCGATGCGCGAGGTCATGAAGAACTCATCGATGACACGGCGGGTATTGGAGCCCGGCTCGAAGAGCACGAACGGCTGCCGGACGAGATCCTGCGGCAGCACCTTCCGCTTGCGCGACAACGGGTGCTTGGCCGCCGTGACCAGCATGAGCTCCTCCTGGAGCACCGGGACCGTCACCAGATCCGCCTGATCGACTGGCAGCGTCAGAAACGCCAGATCCCCGCCGCCGGCGCGGAGTTGCTGAATGCAGCGCTCCGAGCTGCCGGTCATCAGCTTGATGTCGACGTCGGGATGCTGGCGCTTCAGCTCGGTCAGCAGCGGCGGAAACACGAACAGACAGACGGTCATGCCGCCGAGCAGGCGAATCTGCCCGCGCAGCGATTCCTGGCTGTCGGTGATGCCGGCGATCGTGTCCTTGAGATCCTGGAAGACGCGGTGACTGAGCTGCAGCAGCGACTCACCGGCCGGCGTGATGCGGATCCGCCGCCCGACGCGCAGGAACACCGGCTCCTTCAGCTCCTCCTCGAGGAGCAGAATCTGTCGGCTGATGGCCGACTGCGACACGTGCAGCTTCTGACCCGCGGCCGTGAACGAACCCGTTTCGGCGATGGCGCGAATGATTTCGAGCTGGCGGAGATCCAATGAGTTTCCCAATGTGGAAAGGGAAGCATATATCTCACTGCTAGATGGGTTCAAGTACGATTAGCGAAATTAGTAATGGCTAATCAGTAAATGTGATAGTCCCTATGCTTTTCGATTCTTCGTCGGCCGCGACGCCGCTTCGACACGGTCGATGGCCTCGCGCAGGTAGTGCTCGTCCAATTCGATGCCGATGAAGCCGAGCCCGAGCCGGCGCGCCGCAAGGGCGGTCGACCCAAGACCGAGGAACGGATCGGCGACGAGGCCGACCCGCGATTGGCCGTGGAGACGCAGACAGTATTCCGGCAGGCGCGAGGGGAAAGTCGCCGGGTGCGGCCGGTCCCGGTCGCGGCTCTGGATCGTCTCGTAGGGCACGAACCACGTATTGCCCCGGCAGCGTCGCCCACCGCCCGCGTGGCGCCATCGTGCGATGTTCGATTCGTCCTGATAGCGTACGCCGAGCGCGAGCCGATCGAGCTTCGTCCGCCCGTGCGGCGTGAAGTGGAAGACAAACTCGTGACAATCGTTGACGAACCGGCTCGAGTTGATTGGCTTGTAGTGGCCCACCGCGAGATCGTCTTCGAGCCCGGCCCGTGCGCCCGCCGCCTCGCGTTCGATGGCGATCGACTTGATCCAATGCAGGATGTTCTGCAGCTTCAAATGGGGGCGTACGGCCTGCGCCACGTCGAGCGCGGTCCAGGGGTCGCTGGGCTTCGCCCCGACGTTGAGGAACAGCGATCCGTCGGCGGCCAGCACGCGCGCCGCCGCCTGCACCCACGTTCCGGTCCACGCCAGATACTCCTCGCGCGGCCCCCCATCGTCATACGTGCGATACCGGACGCCGAGGTTGTAGGGCGGGGAGGTGACGATGACGTCGATGGAGCCCTCCGGAAAGCCCTGGAGCACGCCGACGGCATCACCCAGGTAGAACCGCAGCGCGGAAGGGCCGTCGCCGAGTTGTTTGTAAGGTTTGGGAAGGCGTGCAGGCAACGCCGCGATTGTACCGCGCAAGACTCGCGCGTACAAGTGAAGTCGGAGCCCGTGTCACGAACTGCGTCGACGCCGATTCAATGCCATCGGCGCCCGCGGGCTGTTGCCGGACCTAGGACGCGCGGGCGGTCAGCGCCACCACGCCAGCGGCCTCGTACCGCTCACGCTCCGCCGACACCGTGTGATTCCGTCGATGCGCGCCACTATCGCAGGCCGGGCCCTTCTCTTCCACGTAGACGACTTCGCGCGTGCTGCCGAGGTCACGATACCGTCCAACAACGCAACCGCAACGCAACGTGGCGAAGCCGATGAGTCGCACTACGCTCATCTCTAGCCTCCCACTGATGCCGAAAAGCAATGTTCGTACCTTCGAGACAATGTGGTAGGCGTTGGCGATCACGAGATGACGGTGACAATGTGCGTCAAGTTTTCCGCGAAAGCGCGGCTTTTCGTCGCTCCCCGCACATATCCGACACGGCGCTCAGGTGACGGCAAGCGTCACGCCAAAAAGGGATTCGTTGGATCGGCCTCCGCGGAATTGAATTGCGCGATTCGATCACGGAGCCGCCGATTCCACGGATAGAAAAACCTTCTTCGGCGTCATTCTGTGAATCCATTTGAATCTGCGCAATCTGTGGCCAACCCGAAATCTGCGCAATCGAATCAGGGGCGGGCCTGTGCGGCGAGTAGTCCCTGGCGCGCGCTCTCGGAGGCGGGGTCGACGGTCAGTGCCTCGGCGAAGTGTTGGGCCGCGAGATCGCGGTTGCCGGCCTGCAGCTCCAGGGTGCCAAGATTTGCGTATGTCGCCGGGTCTCGCGGATTCGCCGAGATCGAGGCGCGAAAGGCCTTCCGGGCATCGTCCTGCCGGCCCAAGCTCGCGAGGCAGGCGCCGAGCAGGTTCTGTGCGCGGGCGTGTCCCGGGGAGCGGGCGATCACGGCGGTCGCTTCGGCGATCGCGAGATCCGGCCGGTCGCGCAGGAAGTACAGCGCGGCCTGGTAATAGTGTGCAGCGTCGCTTTCGGGCGCCTGTTGGCGCAGTCGTGCCACGACCGGGGCGAGGCGCTCGGCGTCGCTCAGATCCGAGAGGACCGAGGCGAGCTGCTCGAGCGCACCGACGTTGCCGGGATCCTGTTGCAGCACGCCGAGGGGGATGCGAGCCGCCTCATCGAACGCGCCACGGGCGGCCAGCAGCCGCGAGAGCGCCAGCCGTGCCTCGAGACGAGCTGGATCCGACGACAGCGAGGTCAGGAGCGCTTGCGCATCGGACTGTCGGTTGAGCGATGTTGCCGCGCGGAGCAATCCCTCGAGTGCGCGGGAGTCCTCGGGGTTGAGCGCCAGTGCGCGGGTGAAGTCGTCATAGGCCGGACGGAAGCCGTCGGCATCCAGCGTCATCCACCCCCGATCGCGCCAATCGGCGGCGCTGGCGTTGCGCTCGATCGTGTCCACGACGGCAGGCCGCGGCGTGGCGGCCGCCAGCGTGCGCAGCGCGTCCGCATTGTCGTCGCGGGCGCGGCCGAAGATGCTGCGCGGGCCCGAGAACTCCAGCGCGGTCCGATCGTCGGTCTGGATCGGCGCGCCGGCCGCCCACCCGGCCAGTGCCGACCCCTCCGCCACGAACGCCGAGAGCACCGCGAATGGCGCACGGGCGCCCACCTCGGCGAGGTCCTGCGCGACGCCGGATCGCGTCCAGGCGGACTCGACGCCCGCCAGTCTCGGGAGCATCGGCTCGTTGCCGCCCACCAGGAGCACGTCGCCTTCGCCGACCAGCCACAGGGTGCCCTCGGGAAACACCGAGAGAAACGTCCCCACGATCGATCGCAGGTCGGCGCCGCTGATGTCGTAGGTGTGCGCCCATTGGCACAGGATGCCGCCCGGCGCCAGGCGCGCTTTCGCGGCCTGGAAGAACTGCTGTGTGAACAGCGACGCGATGCCCGCCATCCACGGGTTCGACGGCTCGGAGACGATGACGTCGTACGGCTCGGTGGTGAGCAATAGATGCGTGCGGCCGTCGCCGACGATCAGACGCGTGCGCGGGTTGCCGAGGACATCGTGGTTCTCGGCCTTGAAGTACTGCGACGCCTCGACCACCTCGGGGGAGATTTCCAGCACCGTGGCCTGTTCGATCGGATGCGTCAGCGCGGATCCCGCGGTGACGCCGCTGCCCATACCGAGGATCGCGACGCGTCGTGGTGCCGGGTGCAGCAGGAGCGGCACATGCGCCAGCAGCCGTTGGGTCAACATATCGCCGCCGTTCGACGCGTCGACTTTGCCGTCGATGGCCATCGAGATCGTGCCGGCGAGATCGCGGACCGCGACCGTGCTGCTGGCGCCTTCCTTGTAGTACGCGAGTCGGCCGGCGGTCAGGGCCGTCTCCAAATCAGGTCCCTGCAGGCGAGGCGCGTACTTGTAGGCGCCGCTCGACAGCAACAGCGGTGTCCAGGATGGCATCCCGACCACCGCGGCAATCGCGCCCATCGCCGCGACGCCGCTCAAAAGACGCGCGCGCCCACGGACGGCGCCGCCGACCACGAGCACGACGGCACACAGCACGGTGATGAGGGCCACCGCGCGGATGGTGTCGTGCAACCCGAGGGCGGGGATCAGGGCAAAGCCCGCCAGCAGCGCGCCGGCGATCGCGCCGAGCGTGTTGACGGTGTAGATCAGCCCCAAGTCGGCGGCGATGGTGTCGTCGCGGCGCGTGGCGATCGCCACCGCGAACGGAAACGCGGCGCCGAACGCGACGGTCATCGGGAGCAGGAGTCCACCGACGAGGAGGACGTGGCGCGCGGTCACCGTTTCGAACGTCGCGTCCGGCCGCGCGACGATGGTTGCCATGGAGAGGAGGCTGCTGTCCACGAGGCCTGCGGCGATCAGCGCGAAGGTCACCGAGGTCACGAGGCTGATCGCAAGGCCGACGAGCGGTTGGGTCATGCGCGTCGCGACCCGCGCGCCAAACGCCGAACCCATCGCGATCCCCGCGATGAAGACCGCCACAATCGTACTGAACGCGTACGTCGTCGGCCCCAGCATCATCGCGAGCAAGCGCGTCCAGACGATCTGCAACGAGAGCGAGGCAAATCCAGACGCGCCAAGCGCAAGAGCGGCAAGCCATGGGCGCGGGGTGCCTGGGGTGCTCCAGGTGCGCGAGGTGCCTCGACCCTTCGGCCGGCCTGAAGGCCGGCCGCTACGAACACCCGGTGTCGTAGCCGTGCCTTCTTGGGGGCCGCGACGGATGTCTGGTGTCGTAGGCGTGCCTTCGTAGGGACCGCGACGAACGCCTGGTGCCCTAGCCGTGCTTTCGTTGGGGCCGCCCTTTAGGGCGGCCCAGTCTGCCCGCGCCAACGCCAGCGCGGCACCCGCGGCGACCAGATTCAGCAGCACGCCGATCCATGTGGATCCACGCAGCCCGAGGGTCGGAAGGAGCACGAATCCCGCGAGCACGGCGCCGAGTGCGGCGCCCACCGTGTTCGCCGCGTAGAGTCCGCCCGCGTCACCGGCGGCGCGTGCCGCCTGGCGGACGAACCAGCGCGACGCAATCGGAAACGTCGCGCCCATCGCGGCCGCGGGGATGGCGAGGAGCAGGAGCGTCGAAACCAGACGCAGCAGCCAGAACGTCGTGCCGCCGTTCCCGTTCGCGTACGCCTGCACGAAGAGCGGGGTGAACGCGTGCAACTCGAAGGGCAGCAGGATGGCGAGGACGGCGATGAGCGCTTCGAGCGCCGCGTAAACGTGGAGCGCGCGGGTGGGGGAGAGTCGATCGCCGAGTCGACCACCGGCCGCGGCGCCCGCCGCCATGCCGCCCATGAACGCCGCGAGCACGGTGCTGGCGGCCGCGACGCTGTGCCCGAGTTGCAGCGTCAGCAGTCGCGTCCAGGTGACTTCGTAGACCAGCGCCGCTGCGCCTGACGCAGCAAAGATCAACAGAAACGAGCCACGCCGCATGTGTCCGGAGAGTATCAAACTCTGGTCCGGCTAAAGCCGGACCCCACGTACGCCTAAGTATCGTTGCCCAAACAATCGTGGGGTCCGCCTTCAGGCGGACCTCGACGAAGAAGGGGCTCAGAAACTTGTGCGATACAGCGTGCGCGATCCTTCGGTGGCGACCAACTGCAGCTTGAAGGCCTCGTGCGCGAACTGCTCCAGCGCGGGCGGCGTCACGTCGCGATCGATCACGACCCAGCCGAGCTCGGCGTTGCGCACGAACTCTGGCGCGCGCGAGACGGCCTGGGCGTAGCGCTCCGGTGGCAGCGGCTGCCGTTCGCTGAGCGTCACCAGCACATCGATCATCGGGAAGTCGCGACGCATGTTCTGCAGGCGCTTTGGCGAGATTCGCGAGAGATAGCCGCCGATCAGCCGCTTGCCGTGAAGCGTCTGATGGAACTGGTATCGCGCACTGAAGTTCCCAGACGACGAGACGCCGTCGCGCACGCCGAAGGGGAGCTCGAGCACCCGGACGGGGTGCGGATCCTCACGGATCGTCTGATACAAGCTCGGGATGTTGGCCGAGTAGAGCGTCCGCGGCGCCGGCCACAGCTCCGCGACGAGCAGCACGGTCGCG
>DAINCF010000314.1:0-8316 GCA_036732565.1 Vicinamibacterales bacterium | reverse complement strand
GCCCGAACTTGATGCTGATGGCGATCCAGTGGCGGAAGGCCCTCGACGGCACGTCCTATTCGGAGTGGGGTTAGGACGGTACGGCCGACGAGAACGCCTGCTCGAGATCGCGGATCAGGTCGTCGACGTCTTCGAGTCCAATCGAGAAGCGCACGAGTCTGTCGCCGTACTGACGGACGTGCGGGGCCGCATTCGCGTCGGGCGTCACCGCAAGGCTCGTCACGCCGCCCCAGCTGTACCCCAGCTTGAAGAGGGAGAGTCGGTTCAGCGCCGCGTTGATCGCTGGGCGCGTGCGAGTGGGGCGAAACACCACCGAGAACACGCCAGACGAGCCCGAGAAGTCGCGCGTCCAGGTGAGGTGACCCGGACACGTCGGCAGTGCGGGGTGCAGCACGGTCTCGACGTCGTCTCGCTGCGCGAACCAGCGCGCGACCGCCAGTGCGGAGCGCTCGATGGCTTCCAAACGAACGTGCAGAGTCTGGAGTCCGCGCAGGGCCAGCGAGCAATCGTCGGGTGAGGCGGCGAAGCCCAACGCCTGATGCATCGCGCCGATGCGCTGGTAGTGTGACTCGTCGCGCACGGTGACGGAGCCGAGCAGGATGTCGCTGTGGCCGCCGACGTACTTCGTGAGCGCCTGCACGGAGACGTCGACGCCATGCGCGAACGCGTCGAACAACACGCCAGCGGACCACGTGTTGTCGAGCGCCACCGAGACCGACCGCGCGTGCGCCGCCTGCACGATCGCCGGCACGTCCTGGATCTCCATCGTGTGCGACCCTGGGCTCTCGCACCAGACGAGTCGTGTGTTGGACTTCACGCGCGCGGCGACGGCCGCACCTTCCCGTGCAGGGTAGTACTCGACGTCCACGCCGTAGCGCCGCAGCACCAGATCCGCAAACCCTCGACTGGGTCCGTACACGCTTTCGGGGACTAGGACATGGTCGCCGCTTTGGAGCAGTGCCAGATAGACGAGCGTCAGCGCGGCCTGTCCGCCAGGGGTGATGAAGGTGCGGAAACCGCGTTCGAGCTCCGCGATCCGCTCCGCCAGTTCGAGCGTGGTCGGCGTGCCGTATTGCCCGTACGCGTACGGCGCCTCGTCGCGGTCCCAGGTGTCGCGAACGGCCTCGACCTTGTCGAACGTGGTCGTCGACCCGCGATAGATCGGTGTCGTGAGCGAGTGGAATCCGTCTGGCGCGTGGCGTTCAGAATGGACGAGCCGAGTTTTCCAGTGTGTAGGCACAGCGAAATTGTGTCGCTGTGCCCGAGTGCTGGCTACCGGATTCTTCGGCGCGCCCGCGCCGTTATGGCGTGACGCGAATGCTGATGGATGCGCTACCTTGCCGACCGTCGTTCGCCGTGACGACGACCGACGCGACGAAGGTGGTCGCGGACGTGTAGCGATTGGTGGCCGTCAACGAAGTATTGCGTTCAGTCCTGCCGTCGCCGAACGTCCAATCCACTCTCGAAAGTGCGGTGCCGGTCGGGAAGGTAGGCGCAACGGTGAACGACACCAGCCCCTGTCCCGTCGCCAGTGACACCGGGTTCGGTGTGGCGGTGAGACTGACGCCCACCGCCGCTCGGTCGTTGACCTGGACGATGACCGAGGCCTGCGCGGGCGCGCCTGTCACCGTCGTCCCTCGAGCCGTCACGGTATAGGTGCCACGCTGCGTAAACGCGTGCTGGAAGGTGCGCGCGGCACTCACTCGGCCGAGACTCTGTGTCGGTTGACCGTCGCCGAAGTCGACCACGACGTCGTTGAAGATGGACTCGCCCGCAGGAGTGAGGGTGAAGGTGACAACTTGTCCTACTTCGGCCGGCGTGCCCGCCGCGGGAGACGTGATCGTCAGGTCGAACGAGCCGTCGAACGTGATCGTGAGGTCGTCGGTCGCCGCTCCCGAGCGGGCGTTGACCGTCGCCGTTTCGGACGTGATCAGCGTCGTGCGCGCCTCGCCGTTCGCGTCGGTGACGTCGAGGCCGCGGGTCAGTTGGCCCTTGTCGGTGGTGAACGAAACCGTCAGACCGGGGAGAGCATTGCTGTTTCCATCGGAGAGATAGGCGACGATGTTGGTGTTCCTGCCGTTGTTGGAGGTTCCCTCAACCCGCAAGTCGAGTGTCACCGCTTCGCCCGCGTTGCCAATGTTGACACTGGCCGTGGCCTCCGATTCGCCCGTGCCCGCGCCGCCCGAAAAGGCCCGGATCGTCGCTACGCCCGACCGGGTACCCGTGTAGAACGTCGTACTCGCACGGCCGTTCGTCGTGCGCGCTTCAATGGGATCGAGATGTCCAAGGGTCGTTGTGAACGTGACCACCGTGCCGTTCTGCGGCGCCGTCCCACTCGATTCGACCACGATTGCCGTGATTTGGATCTGCGAGTTCAGCCCGACGTTCGTGGTCTCGCCAAGGGCGAGCGAGATCGTCGAGTCGGTCGGCGCCAGCAGCGGCACCTTTTCGCAGGACAACGAAACCAGCGGCAGAATGGCGAGAATGAGGAGCGCAATGAGGCGTGACACGTCGTGGGCCGTAAAGGATAATAGACGCATGAACTTAGAGGGTCAAGGCGAGCTCTGCCTCCGCGAACGCTGCGGTGGACAGGGCGGCTACGCCATGGCCACACTGCTCGTGGGCATGGCCCTGATGTCCATCTTCATGGGCGTTGCGTTGCCGGCGTGGTCGCAGCTGGCCCAACGTGAGAAGGAAGAGGAGTACCTCTTCCGTGCGAATCAGTACGCGCTCGCGGTGTTTCGCTGCCAGAAGAAACAATGTGGCGCCAACGGCTTCGCGCCCAGCGTGGACTTTCTGATCGAGCAACGGTACTTGCGGAAGAAGTACAAGGATCCGCTCAGCGGTCAGGACTTCGTGCCCGTCTTTCAGAATCAAGCGATTCCTGGCGCAGCTCAGCAGTCCGGCCAAGCGGGATCGACCTTCGGCTCGCCAACGCAGCAAGGACAGCCCGGACAGCCCGGGCAGCCCGGGCAGCCCGGACAGCCGGCGAGAGGTCAGACGCCAGACCAACAACAACAGCAGCAATCGTCGCTGGCGACGGCGAAGTCGTTGGCGACCGACAAGCTGAGAATCTCGACGGCCGAGAGCGGCGCCGATGGCGCGCGTCCGCTCACCGGCGTCACCTCCGCGAGCAAGGGCAGTGCGCTGCGGTTGTTCAAAGGCCAAGAGACCACCTACGATCAGTGGGCGATAACGGCCAACGATGTGAACTTGCACCTTGGCGGTCGGAGTGTCGGTACGCGGTTCGCGATGACGCAAGTCGCCCAAGGCGCGGCGCAGCCGGGGCAGCAGCCAGGGCAGACGGGGCAGCCGGGTCAGAGTGGGCCGGGCAATCCGTTCGGCGCCGGCGGAACCGGGTCTGGTCAGGGCTCGATGGGGCCAGGCTCCTCGGTGTTTCCACCGCCGCCAGCCGGCATGGGCGGACTCGGTGGTCAGAAACCACCGTCGGGTGCGTCACCATTCGGGACCGGCAGGCCACCCCTCTAAGACGGCGGACCGAGCCGGACGGCTTTCGGCCGTCCTCGATTTCCCTCACACGCTGAGATCGACGACCACCGCGTCGTGAAAGGCGCGACGCACTTCCTGAATGCCTTCATGCGCTCGCGTGGGGTGCACACGATTGGTGAGCAGGACCACGTACAGATCGCGCGCCGGATCGATCCACAGCGACGTGCCGGTGAACCCCGTGTGACCGATGCTCTCGGGTGACAACCGCGTGCCGCACGAGGACGTCGGGAGCATCGTGTCCCAGCCAAGGGCACGCGAGCTGCCGGGGATCGAGGAGCGACGCGCGAACGTCCGTGCGGTGCGATCGCTGAGCTCGGGCACGGCGCCGTCGATCGCGCGCATCCACCATCTGGCGCATGCGCCGACCGCGGCGGCGGTGCCGAAGAGGCCCGCATGTCCTGCCACTCCGCCGAGCGCCGCAGCGTTCTCGTCGTGCACCTCTCCGATCAGTAGGCCACCGCGCCAGGGAGCGTCTTCGGTTGGCGCCGTGCGTGTCCGCCATGCCGATGGAGGACGGAATGCGATGTCGGCGCCGGGGACGGCCCACGCGCGCCACTCCTGGAACTGTCGATCGAGCGACGCGCCGCCGACGTCCTCGAGCAGAAACCCGAGCAGGATGAACCCCGGATCGGAATACACGGACTGCAAGCGCGGCGTGTAGGCGAGCGGCTCCGCGCAGATCGCCGACTCGTACGCGGCGCGTCCCGCCAGCGTTTCGAAGTAGCGTCGATGCGACGGCAGACCCGACGAGTGCTCGAGCAGATCGCGCACCGTCACGATCGCCCGATCGATCCCATCCCAGGCAGGGAAGCGCTCGGCAATCGGCTCGTCGAGCACGAGCGTCCGCTGCTCCACGAGCCGCGCCGCGAGCGTGGCGGTGCTCAGGACCTTCGTCAGCGACGCGAGATCGAACACGGTGGTGGACCCGGCTGGCTCGGCGGAGTCGTCGAACGTGAGCTGCCCAACCGCCGTGGACCACAGCGGCCCTTCGCTCGTCCCGACCTCCGCGGTTGCGGCGGGAAACACACGGGACGCACGTGACTGGTCGAGTACGGCACGCGCGCGCTCAAACATCATCGATGACAGGAGAGGTGCGGACCGTGGCCGCTGAGAACCAGCGCGCCAGCCACGCGATCGCGCAGGTCGTCACCGCGCCGATGAGCACGTACCAGGTGAACGCGACCGAGGTCCAGAGCCACACCGCCGTCATCGCGACGAGGCCCGCCAGCATGCCGACGAACACGTCATCGCCGGTCACCGTTCTGGAGAGCGTGCCCAGCAGAAACGCGCCCAGCACGGCACCTGATGCAAACGACAGCACCGAGAGGCCGGCGTCGAGCACCGATCGGTCCATCCACTGCGCGGCCACGGCGAGCGCGATTTGGACCAGCCCCCACACCACGGTCCAGATCTTCGAGACACGCATTTGCCTGGCCTGGTCGGCGTCCGGCCGCACGTAGGGGAGGTAGAAGTTGCTGATCGTCGTGGAGGCCATCGCGTTCAGCGACGGTGACAACGCGGCCGCGACGATCGCGGCGACGATGAACCCGGCCAGCCCGTGCGAGAGTGAGCTGACTACGAACAACGGCAGCACATCGTCTGGGCGGGTGAGTGGACGAGGCAGCGAGACCTGCTGGTAGTACACGAACAGCATCACGCCGATCAGGAGGAACACGATCATCTGGGCGAAGACCAGGAATCCGCTCAGCACGATCCCGCGGGAGGCGGCGGCCGCGCTACGTGCCGACAGCAGACGCTGCACCAAGTACTGGTCGGTCCCATGCGTGGCCAGCGTGAGCGCCACACCGCCGCAGATACCGGCCCACAACGTATACGGTCGCGTGAGGTCGAAGGACAGGTCGAGGATGGTGAACTTGCCCGCGGCGCCGGCGACGCGCGCGATTTCCGGCCATCCACCCTCGATTCGACTGTAGACCGCCCAGGCGGTGACGGCCGCGCCAGCGGCATAGACGAACATCTGCACGACGTCGGTCCAAATGACCGCGGACACTCCGCCTCTGACCGTGTACACGACCATCGCCGCGCCGAGCACGATGACCACCCACGTGACCGGCACCTGCGTGACCACCGCGATCACGAGGGCGGTGGCGAACAGGCGCACGCCATCAGCCAGCGACCGTGTAATCAGGAAGATCACCGCGGCGAGCGCGGTGACCCGTCCGCCGAAGCGTCGCTGCAGGAGCTCGTACGAGGTGAAGAGATCGCCCCGGAAGTACGCGGGGATGAAGAGCAGGCTGATGATCACGCGGCCGATGATGTAGCCGGCCACGAGCTGGAGGAACGTCATGTTGCCGGTGTACGCCGACGCGGGTACGCCGATGAACGTCAACGTGCTCGTCTCGGTGGCGACGATGGTGAAGCACACGGCCCACCAGGGGACGCTGCGATCGGTCAGGAAATAGTCGCGGGTGGTTTTCTGGAAGCGCGCGAACCAGGAGCCGAACACCGTGATGGCGGCGAGATAGCCGCCGATGACGAGGTAGTCGGCCCAGGTCAGCGTCATGCCGCGGCGCCCAGGCTACCACGCTCTCGTAGTCGGCACCGCCAGGCGGCGCCGGGTTTCAATGATGCGATCCGAGGCCGAAGGCGACGCGGCCGATGTCCTGGAGAAATGCCGCGCTGTTGGGGGGCGCGATCAGCGCGTCGTAAGAGAAGAGCGCGATGCCCGCGGTGCCCAGCCGCCGGGCGGCGGCGATGTGGGCGACCGTCTGCGCGGCCGGCAGTCGATAGGCGCCGACGCCGGCCCAGACGGGACGATCGCCGGCCAACGCCTGCGCGGCGGCGATCTGTCGCGCGAACACCTGCGCGTCGGCCGAGTACGCCATCGGGCAAAGCACATCGATCAGACCCTGATCGAGCCAGGTGCGCCAATCCTGATGCCGTTCGTGCAGTGCCTGCTCGGCGTCGGGCACGACGGCCGCGCTGACAGTTGTCGATGGTCGGGCGGTCTTGATGACGGTGCGCAACCGCATGACCAGCGCGGTCAGTCGCGATCGACGGAAGGTGGACCACCGATCGGGATAGGCGTTGATGTAGGCAAACGGATCCCGCGCTTCCTGTGCGTTGGTGGCGCGGCGCTCGGCTGGCGTGAGGTGCGGCTGCACGTCCGCCTTGAACTGCTCGAGTGCGCCACGGCTGTAGTCGAAGTCGTCGTTGGGGAATCTGATGTAGTCGAGGTGGACGCCGTCGACGTCGTACTTCGTGACCAGCTCCTTGACGACCGTCGCCACGTGGTCGACGACTCCCGCGTGCAGCGGCGAAGTATAGAGGCCCTCGACGGTCGTCGAGTTGGCGCGTGTCCATCGCGCGATGCGTCCGATGTACTCCGGACTCCGCGGGCTGACGCGGCGCATCTCGGCGGCAATCTCGCGCGGCACCATCAGCCAGTCAGGCTGCCGATAGAGCACGTGCTGGCGTGACGCGGGCAGCTCGAACGCACTCGACACCAGGTTGACGGCAACCCAGGCATGCACGCGGAGCCCGGCGGCGTGCCCTTGCTCGAGGATGGTCGCGAGCGGGTCGAAGCCTGGCCGACCCGCGAGGTCGCTGGCGCGCGGCTCCGCGGTGCCGAGGTAGTACGCGTCGCCACGACCGCGCACTTGCACCAGCAGCGTATTGAATCCACCCGCCTGCGCGGCGCGAATCATGCGCGCGATCGATTCCGGTGAAGTCAGGGTGGTCCGCGTGACCCAGAGGGCTCGCACTTCGCTGGCGGGTCGCGGCGCAGCCGTCTGCGCTCTGACGCTCGACGGTCCGCTCGTCGAAAAGAGCGTGAAGACCGCGGCACACGCGAGCAACAGGCGAGTGTGGTTCACTGGACGCATCGCAAACGTGTAAATGTAACATACCAGCACAAAGGGCAGACCTCTTCTAAGAAACTGAGACAAGGGGTCAGACCCCTTCAATGAAGTTGCGATCCTGTGGAAAACTCGACGCGGATGCACGTGCTTGGACTGGATGCGGGCGGGACGAAGACGGTCTGTCTGCTCGCCGATGGCGACGGTCACATCGTCGGTACGGGGCGGGCCGGCGGCGCGAACCTGCAGACCGAAGGTGAACTACAGGTCGAGAAGGTGCTTCACTCGGTCATCGAGCAGGCAATCGCCGGACGGGAGACGCACATCTCGGCGCTGTGCCTGGGCATGGCTGGCGCCGATCGTATCGAGGACACGACGATAGTCCGCGACATCCTCCGCCGGCTCGGATACCGGACGAATGTGATCGTGGTCAACGACGCGCTCGTTGCACTGGCCGCCGGAGCCGGTGACGATCCGGGCATCGTGATCATCTCGGGCACCGGGTCGATTCAGTACGGCGTGAATCAGCGTGGACTCGCGGCGCGTGCCGGCGGCTGGGGCTTCATGCTCGGCGACGAGGGATCGGGCTATTGGATCGGCCGACACGCCGTTGCCGCTGCACTGCGCGAGCGGGACGGCCGAGGGCCGCGGACCTTGCTCACGCCACTGGTGTGCGATCATTTCCAGGTGACGGGCCCCGAGCTCCTGGTGCGTGAGATTTACGATCGCGGGCTGCGTCCGCAGGCGATTGCCGGGCTGGGTGGGCTGGTCGACCGCGCGCGCGAGTCCGGCGATGTCGTTGCCGCGGAAATTCTGCGTCAGGCCGCCGAGCATCTCACGGTCGGCGCGGAGTCGGTCGCCACGCGCCTCGAGATGCGGGGCGACAAGTTCGCAACCGTCCTGGCCGGCGGCATGTTCCGCGCGATCCCCTGGCTGGCCGACGAAGTCGGCCGGCGCATGCGCGACGTCGCGCCGCGAAGCTGGATGG
>DAINCF010000313.1:0-8330 GCA_036732565.1 Vicinamibacterales bacterium | reverse complement strand
TGGCATTACGCACGGCCCCCTCTGCCGTAGCGGCGCTCGAGCGCCGCAACCACTGCCGGCGCCAGGCCGCCGATCGATCCCGCCCCCAGCGTGATCACCAGATCCTCTGGACGCGCGAGCTCGGCCAGGGCTGATGCCACGTCGGCCAGCCGCTTCACGACATGCACCGGCCGCGAGCGCTCGGCATCGACGACCGCCGCAAGGGCCTCGGCGGTGATCCCGGGAATGGGATCCTCGCTGGCGGCGTAGATGTCGGTGAGGATGACCTCGTCCGCGCCCGCCAGCGCGACACCAAACTCGTGCATGAGGTCCCGCGTCCGCGAGTAGCGATGCGGCTGAAACGCCACGACGATCCGCCGCGGCCGCGCCGCGCGCGCCGCCGCGAGCACGGCCGCGATCTCCGTGGGATGGTGGCCGTAGTCATCGATCACCGTGATGCCGTGCACCTCGCCTACCCGCTGAAAGCGACGCTCGGCGCCGGCGAAGTTCCCCAGCGCTTCGGCAATGCGTGGAAACGGCACCTCGAGCTCGAGGCCCACGGCCACGGCGGCCAGCGCGTTCTGCACCGAGTGCCGTCCCGGCACGCGCAGGCGGAGCCGTCCCAGCGGCTCGACGTCCTGGCTACCAGCCACGCGACGACCGATAACACTCGACGAGCCGAATCCTTTGAGCTCCACCGCGGAGGCGACGATGTCGGCATCGGTGTCGATGCCGTAGCTGATGACGCGCCGCGTGAAGCGGGCCATCACCCGGCGCACCTCCGGATCGTCGGCGCACGCCACGACCGCGCCATAGAACGGCACCTTGTTGGCGAAGTCGACAAACGCCTGCCGCAAGTCCGCGAAGCCGCCGTAGGCTTCCATATGTTCCCGATCGATGTTCGTCACCACCGCAATGGCCGGCGAGAGCTTCAGAAACGACCGATCGCTCTCGTCCGCCTCCGCCACCATGTACTCTCCGCGTCCCAGTCGCGCGTTGCTGCCGAACACGCTCAACCGTCCACCGATCACCGCCGTCGGGTCGAGGCCGGCATGCTCCAGCACCAGCGCGATCATCGACGTCGTGCTCGTCTTGCCGTGCGCGCCGGCGATCGCGATGCCGAACCGCAAGCGCATCAGCTCCGCGAGCATCTCGGCTCGCGGAATCACGGGCACGCGCCGCGCCCGCGCCTCCTGGACTTCCGGGTTGTCCTCGCGCACGGCCGATGACACCACCACGACATCCGCGGCGCCGACATTCACCGCCGCATGGCCCACGCTCACGGTCACGCCCTTCGACGCCAGCCGCTCGGTCAGATCCGACGCCTTCTGATCCGAGCCGGACACGGTGTACCCCAAATTCACCATCAGCTCGGCGATGCCGCTCATGCCGATGCCGCCAATGCCGACGAAGTGCACGTGCTTCGTTTTACCGAGCACGGTCCTCGGTCTTCCCCGCCAACATCCGCACCCGCTGGGCGATCTGCCGTGCGGCGTCCGGCCGCGCCAGTGCGCGTGCCGCCTTGGCCATCGCCGACCTCCGCTCGTGATCGGCCGCGAGCGCAAGAATCTCGCTGGCCAACCGCTCACCCGTCAGCGCGCGCTCATCGAGGAACAGCGCGGCCCCGAGTCGCTCCATCACCTGCGCGTTCTTCCGCTGGTGATCGTCGGCGGCGGTCGGCAACGGGACGAGAATCGACGCGCGGCCGGCCGCCGCCAGCTCCGCCACGGTCGTCGCGCCCGCCCGACTCACCACCAGATCGGCCTCCGTCATTTCCCGATGCATCTCGTAGAGAAACGCCTCGACTCGTGCCCCGAGACCCGACCGTTGGTAGGCGTCCCGCACCAGATCCAGATCGCGTGCGCCCGTCTGGTGCGTGATCGCCACTCGGTCCGCTGCGGCAGCCAAGCTTTCCGTTGCCGCCACCATGGCCATGTTGATCGCGTGCGAGCCCTGAGAGCCGCCAAAGATCAACACCCGCGCCGCGCGTGGCGGCAAATCGTCTCGATCATCGGCCTCCTGACCGCCGGCCGCGAAGAACTCGGGGCGTACGGGATTGCCGGCGACGAACCCCGTGCCCGGGAAGTAGGTCAACGACTCCTCGAAGGTCACCGCCGCGGCGCGCACCACTCGCGCGAGGAGGCGATTGGTCACGCCCGGCAGCGCATTCTGCTCGAGCACCATGGTCGGTCGTCGTCGCAGCGCCGCCAGCAGCAGCACCGGACCCGAAGCGAAGCCGCCCACGCCGACCACGACGTCCGGATTGCGGCGCGAGATCACGCGCCACGCGTCCACGGCCGCCAGCGGCAGCAAGGCAAAGCCTCTCAGCCGCGCCAGCGCCGACTTGCCCTTGAGGCCGGCGACACGAATCAGATCCAGCGTCAAGCCCTCGCGCGGCACGACCTTCGCTTCCAGCCCCGCCGCCGTCCCGACCAGCGTGACCGTCGTGTCCGGATCGTGCCCACGCAGCTCGCGCGCGAGCGCGATCGCCGGGTAGACGTGTCCTCCTGTGCCGCCGCCGGCGATGAGCACACGCACCGATCACACGGCCCCTGTCTCCGGGTTGCCGTGCTGCGAGATGTTCAGCAGCACGCCGATGCCCAGCAGGTTGATGAGGAGCGACGATCCCCCGAAGCTGACCAGCGGCATCGGAATGCCCTTGGTCGGCGCCAGCCCGAGCACGACGCTCATGTTGACGAACGCTTGCACGACGATCATCAGCGTCAGCCCGAGCGCGAGGAACGCGCCGAAGCCATCCGGCGCCCGCAGCGCCGCCCGCATGCCGCGCCAGGCGATCACGCAGAAGCACGCGATGATCACCGACGCGCCGATGAGACCCGCTTCTTCGGCAATCACCGCGAAGATGAAATCGGTGTGCGGATAGGGCAGGTAGAACAGCTTCTGGACACCGGCCATCAGACCCTTGCCGAACACGCCTCCGGTGCCGACCGAGATTATCGATTGGATGATCTGGAAGCCGTCGCCGAGCGGGTCTTGCCACGGATCGAGGAACGCCAGCAGTCGCCGCCGACGATAGTCGGCCGACATCAGCACGACGTAGAGCATCGGCAAGACGACGAGTGCGGTGCCGATCAAATATTTGTAGCTCAGTCCGGCGGCGAAGACCATGAACGCCGCGACGGCAATCAGCGACATCGCGGTGCCGAAGTCCGGTTCCAGGAGGATGAGGCCAACCAGCACGCCGACGATCAACCCGATGGGCAACAGCGAATACCTCAGTTCATCGACGCGATGCATGCGGCGTTCCAGCATCAGTGCCGTGAAGAAGATGACGACGATCTTCGCCAGCTCCGACGGCTGCACACCGAATCCGCCCACGCCAAACCATCGGCGTGTGCCGTTGATCGGCCGCGAGAACAACACGGCGATCAGCAGCAGTGCCACGATGCCGAGTAACGTCCAGATCAGCGTCTCGTTGCGATACACGCGGTAGTCGACGCGCATCACGATCGTGAGCAGCGCGATGCCGAGCAGCGCCCACATCACCTGTCGCGTGACGAAGAGATACGGCTGCTGATAGCGCTCGAGCGCGACCAGCGCCGAGGCGCTGTAGACCATGACGACGCTCGCGCACACGAGCGCCAGCGCCGCCAGGAACAGCCACTTGTCAGATTGCAGCTTCCGCGCCATACTGTCGCGCCCTAAAGTCTGGTTCGCTCGGACCCGAAAACACCCTCACGCCATCACGGAGAGGCGGGTCTCGGGACCTCCCGTGGTGGTCGGGTTGAACAGTCAGCGGTCGTCAGCCGATGGAGGACTGGGACACCAGCCTCGCAGACCGGGGCAGCCTGCGCTCCCAGCGACCGGCTCCCAATCGCCGCCCTTCGGCTGACGACTGCTCACTGCTCAACCCACAACTTTCAGCAGGCCTGAAGACCTGCGCTACCTGCGCTCTCGAACTCCCTCGGCCAGCTTACGGACCTCCTCCTTGAACACGCGCCCTCGGTGCGCGTAGTCGTCGAACATGTCGAAGCTGGCGCAGGCCGGCGCCAGCAACACCACCCCATCCGGTTGCGCCATCTCCCACGCCCGCTTCACCGCTTCGCGCATCGTCTCGGCCTCGTCGAGCGGCGTGACACCCGCGAGCGCCGCGCGCACCAACGGCCTCGACTGGCCGATGGCAACCACCCCACGGCCGCGCAGCCGAAGGGGTTCGCGCAGGTCTTCCAACCGGCCCCCCTTGAACACGCCCCCGACGATCACGACCACGCGGTCGAAGCTCTCGATCGATCGGCCCGCCGCGTCGACATTGGTCGCTTTCGAATCGTTGACGAAGCGCACGCCGCCGATCGTGGCGACCGGTTCCATCACGTGCTCGAGTCCTTCGAAGCCGCGAACTGCGGTCTCGATCGCCGTCGCCGAAGCGCCGGCAAGATGGCTGATCGCCGAGGCCGCGACGACGTTGCCGAGCATGTGCTGTCCCTTGAGGCGGACGGCCTCCAGCGGCACGAGGGGGACCGCGCCTTCCGACGTCCGCTGCCACACGACGCGGTCGTGCACGAACACACCGGCGTCAGTGGATGACTCGAGGCTGTAACGCAGCGTGCGCGCGCGCGTCACCGCCGCGAGACGGATGGCTGGCGCGTTGTCGGCGTTGACGACCGTCCAGTCCTCGGCCGTCTGGTTGGCGAAGATCAGCGCCTTGGCCGCGCCATAGGCGGCTTCGCTCGGATGCCGGTCCAGATGATCGGCTGAGAAGTTGAGGAGCGCCGCGATCCAGGGATGGAACGTATCCGTCACTTCGAGCTGGAAGCTGCTCGCCTCGACGACGTGCAGCGTGTCGGGTGTCGACGCCTCCACCTGCGCGCTCAACGGGACGCCGATGTTGCCGCCGACGAGCACGTGGTTCCCCGCTGCCTCGAGCATCTTTCCGACCAGTGTGGTCGTCGTCGATTTGCCCTTCGTCCCGGTGATGGCGACGATGCGGCCGTGCAGCCAGCGCGAGGCGAGCTCCAACTCGCCGATGACCGGCACGCCGCGGCTTCGCGCGAGGGCGAGCTCGGGAAGATCCGGTGGCACACCCGGACTCAGGACAATCAGACTGGCACGGTCGAAGGTCGCCTGCTGATGTCCGCCGAGCTCCAGCGTCACTCCGGCACGCTGCAGCTGTTGCTCGCTCGTCGTGATCTCCGCCTTTCGCTCAGTCAGCGTGACCTCGGCGCCACGGCGCACGAGCAGCTCGGCGGCCGCCACGCCGCTGCGCGCCGCGCCCACGACGACCACTCGCTGTCCCGCCACGGTGAAGTTCGGCATGCTCATCGCGTCACCTGAGCTTCAACGTGGTAAGGCTGAACAGCGCGAAGATGATCGCGACGATCAGAAATCGCGTGATCACCTTGGGCTCTTCCCAGCCGATCAGTTCGAAGTGATGGTGCAGCGGCGCCATCTTGAAGACCCGCTTGCCGGTCATCTTGAACGACCCTACCTGGATGATCACGGAGAGCGCTTCGAGCACGAAGATGCCGCCGACGAACAGCAGCAACAACTCCTGCTTGATGAGAATCGCCACGGTGCCGAGCGCGCCGCCGAGAGCGAGCGAGCCCACGTCGCCCATGAAGATCTCCGCTGGGTGCGCGTTGTACCAAAGAAAGCCGAGGCTGGCACCGACGAGCGCGCCGCAGAAGATCGTCAGCTCCGCCGCGGGTTGGAAGCGGACCAGCAACAAGTACGCGGCCAGCTCGCGGTGTCCCGTCACGTAGGCCAGGGCGGTGAAGCAGCCGGCCGCGACCGCAAAGACGCTGATCGCCAGACCATCGAGGCCGTCCGTCAGGTTGACGGCGTTGCTGGCGCCGACGAGCACCAGCACCGCAAACGGGACATAGAACCAGCCGAGATCCGGAATCAGCTGCTTGAAGAAGGGGAAGATCAGCCGCGTGTTGTAGAGATTGCGTTCCGCGAGCTCAATCAACACGAGCCCGACGCCGAGCGCCACCGCGATCTGCAGCCCCATCTTGTAGCGAGGCGCCAGCCCGCCGGACGAACGCCGCGTGATCTTGAGGTAGTCATCGAGAAAGCCGATGGCGCCGAACGAGGCCGTCGCGACCACCGCAATCCAGATGTAGACGTTGGTCAGGTCCGCCCACAGCAAGGTCGGCGTCAGCGCCGCCGCCAGAATCAGCAACCCGCCCATCGTCGGCGTGCCGGCCTTGGCACGATGAGACTCGGGGCCTTCCTGGCGAATGACCTGGCCGACCTGGAACTGCCGCAGCCGCCGGATGAGCCACGGACCCACCACGAGGCTGATGAACAGCGCCGTCAGGCTCGCCGCCGCCGTACGAAACGTGATGTAGCGCACCACATTGAGCACGGGTATCTGCGGGTAGAGCGGGAGGAGCAGGTGATACAGCATCAGCCACGCTCCGCCACGAGGCGATCGACGACGCGATCGGTTCGAATCCCGCGCGAGCCTTTCACCAGCACCAGATCACCGCGGTCGACCCATCGCACGATGAGCTCGCCCGCGTCCTCGCTCGTCGCCACGTGCGCAACGCGGGACGAGTCCATGCCAGCAGCGATGGCCGACACGGCGACAGCCGCCGACGCATGTCCGCCTACGGTGATCAGATAGTCGAGCGCCGCGGCGGCCGCTTGTCGTCCCGCTTCCTCGTGCAGGCGGAGCGTGTGGTCCCCAAGCTCGAGCATCTCGCCCAGCACCGCGGCGCGACGGGGCGCCGCCTCCGCGGCAACCACGCGAAGCGCATG
Source organism: Vicinamibacterales bacterium (assembly GCA_036732565.1). Lineage (GTDB taxonomy): Bacteria > Acidobacteriota > Vicinamibacteria > Vicinamibacterales > UBA2999 > JAIVJN01. Next base: position 1,628 of record DAINCF010000313.1, on the reverse strand, counting down.
CGCGAGCGCACCGGGGCTCGAGTTGTACGAGTCGTCGATGACCGTGACGCCGCCGGCCAGGCGAATCACCTCGCCACGTCTGGGCACGGCCTTCACCGCGGACATGCGCTGGGCGATCTCGTCGAGCGGCACGCCCATTTGGGTCGCCACGGCCGTCGCGCACAGCGCGTTGGCCAGGTTCGCTCGGCCGATCAGCGGCACGTGCAGCGGGCGCGTGTCGGCCTGCGTCGTCACCACGGCGCTGGTGCCCGCCAAGCCGCGGTCGCGGATGTCGCTTGCGCGCACGTCCGCGCGAGCAGCCTCGCCGAACGTCACGACGCGGCCCGCGAACCGCTTGGCCCGGGTCATCACCCGCTCGTCGTCGGCATTGCACACGAGCAGATCACTCGCGCGCGCCTGCTCCAAGATCTCCGCCTTGGCGTCGGCCAGCGCCTCGCGCGACGCGAAGTACCCGAGGTGGGCCTCCCCGACGTTCGTCCACACGCGGACCTCGGGCTCGGCGACACCTACCAGCGTTCGGATTTCTCCGGCGTGGTTCATGCCAAGCTCCATGACCGCGACGTCCGCGGAGCCGTGTCGCAGCTCCAGCAGCGACAGCGGCAGGCCCAGGTGATTGTTCAAGTTGCCCCGATTCCGTACCACGCGATAGCGCGCCGCCAGCAGCGTCGCGATCGCTTCCTTCGTCGTCGTCTTTCCCGCGCTTCCGGTAATCGCGACCACGGTGGCCCCCGATTGCCGTCGTACCTCACGCGCCAGGTCCTGCAGCGCCTGCGTGGTGTCCGAGACGCGAATCACCACCGGCCCGTCGCCCCCGGCGTCGATCGGCACGCCCTCGCTGACCACCGCGCCCGCGGCTCTTCGTGCCATCGCGTCGGCCACGAACTCGTGGCCGTTGCGCGCCGCGACGATCGCGAAGAACAGATCGCCAGGCGCGAGCGTGCGCGAGTCGATCGAAAACCCCTCGATGCGCCGGTTCGGATCACCCGACACGACGCGCCCGCCGGCCGCTTGCGCAATGCGCGCCGGCGTCACCTCGATGGCGTCCGCCACTACCCCGCCTTCGTCGGCCGTCGTTTGCGGCGCGTCAACGCGGCACGCGCCACCTCGCCGTCGTCGAACGGAAGCACGCGATCGCCAATCTGCTGATACTTCTCGTGCCCCTTCCCGGCGATGAGCACGACGTCTCCGGGCTCACCCAAGCCCACCGCTCGCTCGATCGCCTCGCCGCGATCGACGATGGTCCGGACGTCGGGCGTGCGCGCCTGAGGCGTCTGCCCGCCCGCGGGAATGCCCCGTTTGATCTCGTCGATGATGCGCACCGGGTCTTCGCTGCGCGGGTTGTCGGACGTGATGACGACCACGTCGCTCAGCCGCGCCGCGACCATGCCCATCAACGGCCGCTTGGTCCGATCGCGATCGCCGCCGCATCCGAACACGGTGATGAGCCGACGCCGCGCCAAGGGCCGCGCGGTTTCGAGCAGGTTCCGCAGCGCATCATCGGTGTGCGCGTAGTCCACGACAACGGTGACCTCGTCGTCGAGAGACGAAACGACCTCGAATCGTCCGGGCACGCCCGGAAGCGACGCAACGCCTTCCGCGATCGCGTGGAGCGGCACGCCAAGCGCGAC
>DAINCF010000312.1:0-8338 GCA_036732565.1 Vicinamibacterales bacterium | reverse complement strand
ACACCATGGTGGGGCGGCAGATCGACGTCATCGAAACCTCGCGCGGCTGCACGTGTCGGGTGCGGCGCTGCGCGAGCTGGCGCCGCCCAACCGCGCGGCGCGCGTGCTCGACGGCTACACCATGGTGGGGCGGCAGATCGACGTCATCGAAACCTCGCGCGGCTGCACGTTCGACTGCAGCTTCTGCTCGATCATCGAGATGCGCGGGCGGAACTTCCATACCTTTCCGATCGAGCGCGTGCTGGACGACATCCGCGACGCGCGCGCCCACGGCGCCCGGGTCCTGTTCTTCGTCGACGACAACATCACGCTCGACGTCCGCCGCTTCGAGCAACTCTGCCAGGCGATCGTCGACGCGCGGTTGAACGATCTCGACTACTACGTCCAGGCGATGACGTCGCCGATCGCGATGCATGGAGAGACGCTGGCGCCGCTGATGCGGCGCGCGGGCTTCCGCTATGTCTTTCTCGGCATCGAGAACCTCGTCGAGGAGGATCTGGCGTTCCTGCGGGCCGGCGCGAAGAACGCGGTGCGAGAGCGGGGGAGGCAGGTCGGCAACGCGTCGCGTCGCGCCATCGATACGCTGCATCAGCACGGCATGTACGTCACCGGCGGCTTGATCGTCGGGAACCCGACCGATACCGAGCAATCGATCGAAGCGAACCTGGCGTTCGCGCGCGAGGCGGTCGATTGGCCGTATATCCAGCACCCCACGCCCTATCCGCGCACGCCGATGGCGCAGGAGTTCCGCGAGCGGGGGCTCATCGTCAACGAGAACCTGGAGGAGTACGACGGCACCACCGCCGTCGTGCGGAGCGAGCACCTGAGCGCGGAGGACATCGAGTTCCTGCGCTGGCGTGCCGAGCGGTGGATGAAGGTCCGGCACATCCCGGTCGTGTTCCGGCACGACCCGTGGTGGGTGCTGTGGCACTCTCGTCGGATGCTCGGCCACACCTTCCGCGGCAGCACGTGGAAGTCGTGGCTCGGCCTCGAATCGTCCCGGACGGTGTTCCGACGTTTTCGCGCGATTCGCCGGGGTGAGCGCGAGTACGTTCCCGAGCTATTCGAGCCCATCGCGCCGGTCGTCGCCACCTCGTCGCCGCAGACGCTGCAACGCCAGCCGCTCGACGAGCGCTCCAGCCGCATCCAGGGGACGTCGGTCCGCAATCGCGGCGCGCAGGGCCAGGCGATTGCGACCGAGCATGACGTCGTGCAGGGTGCCCGGCGCGCTGAATGACCGCACAATCTCGACCAGAAGAGCGGCACGCTGGCGGACCCCCAATCCGTAGCGGCCGCCGAGGGTCCACAGGTCTCTGAGGAGCCACGACAGGCCTGCTTCCGACGTGCGCACTGGCGCTTCAGGATCCAGCATGGCGTCCAGCTCGTGCGGAGGTTGGATCGCTCGGCCGCGGCACGCGAGCAGGGGGCCGTCGATCACCGCGAACGGGCCCATGAGGCACAGCTCCACAACTGTGTAGTCAGGCGCGAGCGGTACCCATCGCGTTTGCCGGAGGGTGCTCAGCCGTCGGGTCCGAGCCAGTGTGCTCCGTCGGAGCAGGCCGTAAATGGCCGAGAACCCACCGCCGCGGAGGACGCCCCGAAGGCGGACGCTGGGGTCGACGCTGGTGACGCTCCTGGGAAAGGGGTGGGTCGACACCGCGCCTCCCGGGTGCCGGACCTCGATGTCGCTGATCGCCAGGACCGCGTTCGGCGCCCGATCGAGCGCGTCGACGCCGAGGCGCACGAACGAGGGATGCCGGACATCGTCATGAGCCGCCCACATGAAGTACTCGGCTCGCGAGGGCAGCATCACGCGCTCGAAGTTGCGCGAAGCGCCGATGTTTCGCGGCAGCGGCTCGAATGTGATCCGCCTGTCCGTCCGCGCAAACGACGCGCAGACATCCGCGGTGCCGTCGTCCGACGCGTTATCGGAGATGATCAGCTCGAAGTCCGAGAACTCCTGGGCCAGCAGCGACTCGATCGCCGGCCCGATTGTCGGGATGCCGTTGCGGACGGGCAGGCCGATGGACACCCGCGGGACGCCGCGCCCGCTCGTTTCGGATCCGGACATGCGGGCTAGCCGGCTTTGAGGATCAGGCCTTGGCCGGTCGGCAAGCTCAATACCTCGACGCACCGCTCGGCGGCGAAGGCGTCGATGCCTCGTTTCTGGGGCTCGAGGGATCTGAAGCCATAGTCGTCCAAGAGTACGACGCCACCGGGAACGATGCGGTCCCAGAAATACGTGACGGCCGCCACCTCCGGCACGACGCAGTTCATGTCCACGTGGAGGAAGCAGACGGCGGAGGTCTGCGCCAGCCGGAGCGTCGTCGGAATGCTGCCGCGAATGATCTCGACGTTCGCGAACTCGACGAAGTCGCCGGTCAGCCGCGCGGCGTGCGTCGCAGCCCACAGGGCGACGTGGACCCGCCAATGCCAGTTGTGGTCTTCGCCGCAGGCCTCGACGCCGCGCTGATAGGCGGCGATGAATCGGGGATCTCTGAGGAGATCGGCGTTGTGCGCCGACGCGAGACCGTCCTGGTTGTAGGTCAAGTACTTGAGCGGCGGCATCTGCGTGTGCCCGGAGGCCCGTAGCGCGTACGCCATGTTCACGACCTGATCGCTCGAGAGCCGCGCGAGCCGACCCGACTGACGCAGCGCATGTATCAGGTGGTCCAGCTTCGCCGCGAGGTGGTCCAGGCCTTCGTCGGTTTCCAGCGCCGCGGCTGCCACGATCAAGTCATCGATCTCAGCGGCGCCGAGGGCTGCGGACGGTCGCTCCATTGGTCACCATAACTGGTTGATTTCAAAAGAATTGTGTAAAGACAAGCGCTGACAAACCGTTACGACAAATGCCAGATGTCGCCCCGGCATCGACCGTATACTGCGTCTAGGGATACGACGGAGAAAAGGTAGCAGATGCGCTTGGGATTCAACACCTTAACGGCGGCGGCGGCGGGCCTTCTGGTCGCGGGGCTTGGGCTTCGCCTCGGGGCTGCCGACGAGCAGGCCCAGCGGAAGCCGGCGCCCGTTCCGGCGCCGGCGATGGCCATCGGCCACACGGCAGCGCCCGCTCCCGCTCCACGACCCGCTCCCACGACACACCGCAATACCCTCGCCATCGACTCGCAGACTGCGCTGGTCAAGCAGTACTGCGCGACCTGCCACAGCGACCGGGGCAAGGCCGGTGGCCTGTCGCTCGCGGCGTTCGACGCCGCCAACGTGCTCGACAACACCGACGTGGCGGAGAAGATGATTCACAAGCTCCGCCTCGGCATGATGCCGCCGGCCGGAGCGAAGCGACCTGAGGAAGAGCAGTTGGCGGCGTTCGCCTCGGCGCTCGAAGAGCAGATCGATCGCGACGCGGCGGCCAACCCCAATCCAGGTTGGCGTCCGTTCCAGCGGCTGAATCGTGCCGAGTATGGGCGCGCGGTGCGCGACTTGTTCGATCTCGACGTCGACGTCAACGCGTTCCTGCCGCCCGACACCATCAGCGGCGGCTTCGACAACGTGGCCGATGCGCAGGGCTTCTCGCCCACGTTGATGCAAGGCTACCTGCGTGCGGCCAGTAAGATCAGCGGTCTGGCCGTCGGCGATCCGACGGCGTCACCCAGTGAGTCGACTTACAAGGTCCCGCGCACGGCCTCGCAGATGCGCCAGGTCGAGGGGGCCCCGCTCGGCACCCGCGGCGGTGTGTCGGTCGTCAACATCTTCCCGGCGGACGGCGAGTACACGTTCCGCATCATGCTCCATTCGATTCCGACCGGTCAGCTGTTCGGCAGCACCACGCCGGGTGAGCAGATCGAGGTGTCGATTGACGGCGAGCGCGCGGCGCTGCTCGAGATCCCGACGCGCATGAGCGAGGCCGACCCGAACGGGATGAGCCTGACAACCCCCCGCATCTACGTCAAGGCGGGTCCGCAGCGGGTCAGCGCGGCGTTCATCCAGCGGTTCGACGGACCGGTCGACGACATCATCGCGCCGATCGAGCACACGCTGGCGGATACGCAGATCGGCTCGGGCGTCGGCATCACCGCGTTGGCCCACGTGCGCGAGTTCGCGGTCACCGGTCCCTACAACGTCACCGGCGTGTCGGACACGCCGAGCCGCCGCAAGATCTTCACGTGCCGGCCGACGGCGGCCGCCGAGGAATCGACGTGCGCGGCGCAGATCGTCCGCGCGCTCACGGCCCAGGCCTATCGTGGGCCGCCCAGTCAGCAGGACCTCGACAGCCTGATGCGGTTCTACGAGCAGGGCCGGAAGGGCGCGGACTTCGAGGCCGGAATCCGGATGGCCGTGCAGGCGATTCTGGCGAGCCCGCGCTTCGTGTTTCGCCTGGAATCGGCCCCCAGCACCATTCGCGCCGGACAGAACTATCGCATCGGCGATCTCGAGCTGGCCAACCGTCTCTCGTTCTTCATCTGGGGTGCAGCGCCGGACGCCGAGCTGCTCGACGTGGCACGCCAGGGTACCTTGAAGACGCCCGCGGTGCTCGAGAAGCAGGTGCGCCGGATGCTCGCCGACCCGAAGTCCGAGGCGCTGTCCACGCGCTTTGCTTCGCAGTGGTTCCGGCTGCAGGATCTCGAGAAGATCAACCCGGACGCGTTGCTGTATCCCCAGTACGATGCCACGTTGGCCGAGGCGCTCGAGCGCGAGACCGAGCTGTTCTTCGACAGCCTCGTGCGCGAGGATCGCAGCCTGCTGGATCTCCTCACCGCCGACTACACGTTCGTCAACGAGCGCGTCGCCAAGCACTACGGCATTCCCAACGTCGTGGGTAGCGACTTCCGCCGTGTGCAGCTGGCGGATCCCAACCGCCGCGGCATCCTCGGACAGGGCAGCGTGCTGACGATGACCTCGATCGCGGATCGGACGTCGCCGGTCTTGCGCGGCAAGTGGGTGATGGAGGTGCTGTTGGCGTCACCACCGCCGCCCCCGCCTCCGAACGTGCCGCTGCTCGAGGAGACCAAGAGCGAGCATGGGATGCGGCTGCTCTCCGTGCGGGAGCGCATGGAAGAGCATCGCAAGAACCCGGCCTGTACGTCGTGCCACAAGGTGATCGACCCGCTCGGTCTCGCGCTCGAGAACTTCGACGTGACCGGTGCGTGGCGCGTTCGCGATAATGGCGTGCAGGTCGACGCCGCCGGCGTGATGTACGACGGCACCAAGATGGCGAGCCCGGTGGATCTCCGTGAAGCGCTGATGAAGCACTCGGACGCCGTCATTTCGAGCTTTACCCAGAGCCTGATGACGTATGCGACCGGACGGCGTGTCGAGTTCTACGACATGCCGACCATCCGCTCCATCGCCCGCACGGCCGGGCAGCAGAACAACCGGATTTCAGCGTTCGTCCTGGGCGTGGTGAAGAGCCCGGCGTTCCAGATGAGTCGTATGGGAGAAGCGACCGAGACGGTCGCAAACAGGTAACCTCGGCCGGCCTAAAGGCACGGCCGCCACGAAGGCCTGAAGGCGTACGTAGGGGCCGCCCTTAGGGCGGCCCAAACAGAGGAGCGTCGATGCAGTACATCACGAAGAAGCACATTTCACGCCGCACGGTCCTGCGCGGCATGGGCGTGACAATGGCGCTGCCGTTTCTCGAAGCGATGGTACCGACGCGTCCGGTGTTCGCCAAGAGCGCCGCCGGCAAGGTCCGCCTCGCCTGCATCGAGATGGTCCACGGCTCCGCCGGCGCCACGGCGATCGGCCTGAAGAAGAACCTGTGGTCGCCCGAAGCGGTCGGTCGCAACTTCGACCTGACGCCGAGCAGCCTCAATCCGCTCGAGCCCTATCGCGACTACCTGACCATCGTCAGCAACACCGACGTGCGCAATGCCGAAGCGTTCGAGGCACCCGAGATCGGCGGCGATCACTTCCGCTCGAGCGCGGTGTATCTGACCCAGGCGCATCCTAAGCAGACGCAGGGCTCAGACGTCCACGTCGGCACCTCGCTGGATCAGCATTACGCGCAGAAGTTCGGGCAGGAGACGGCGATTCCGTCGATGCAGTTGTGCATCGAGAACGTCGATCAGGCGGGCGGGTGTGCCTACGGCTACGCCTGCGTGTACACCGACACCATCAGCTGGGCCGCCCCGACCGAGCCGCTGCCGATGATTCGCGATCCGCGCGTGGCGTTCGATCAGCTGTTCGGCGTCGGCGCGACGCCCGAGCAGCGGGCCGCGAGCCGCCGAGCCGACCGGTCGATCCTCGATTGGATCACCGGCGAGGTGGCGCGCCTGCAGAAGGATCTCGGCGCCAGCGACCGCGCGCGCCTCAACGACTACCTCGACGACGTGCGCGAGATCGAGCGGCGGATTCAGAAGGTGGAGACGTCGAACACGAGCGGTGAGCCGCGCGAGCTGCCGGGCGCACCGATTGGCGTGCCGGACGCGTTCGATGAGCACGTCAAGTTGATGTTCGACCTGCAGGCGCTGGCGTTCGCGTCGGACGTCACGCGCGTGTTCTCGTTCAAGCTGGGACGCGATGGATCGAGCCGCACCTATCCAGCCAGTGGCGTGAACACGGGCTTCCATCCCGCGTCGCACCACGGTGAGCGCGAGGATCGCGTCGCCGATTTCGCGAAGATCAACGCCTACCACGTCGGCATGATTCCGTATTTCCTGGAGAAGTTGAAGAACACGCCGGACGGCGAGAGCAACCTCCTGGAGAACACGCTGATCGTCTACGGATCGCCGATGGGCAATTCCAACGTCCACAACCACAAGCGCTGCCCGCTGTTCCTGGCGGGTCACGCGGGCGGTCAGCTGAAGGGCAACCTGCATCTGCGCGCCGGGGACGGGACGCCGATGGCGAACGTCATGCTCTCGGCGCTGCACATGCTGGGGCTCGAGGACATGAAGGAATTCGGGGACAGCACCGGCACCTTCGATCTCAATTCGGTGCCCGAGACGACGGTCTAGTGATTTGGTCCGCCTAAAGGCGGACCCCACGGGTGTTCTGTGCCGCGGGCCCTACGTCTACTCAATCGTGGGGTCCGCCTTTAGGCGGACCAGGCATCGCAGAGCGGGAGACCTTGCATGCGTCGGAGATTCGTAACCAGCTTCATTCTCAGCATCGTTGGCGCGCTGTGCCTGTCGACCGCGCTCGGCGCCGCTGTGGAGGCGCCGGTCGCCGAGGCGGCGATGCGCGGCGATCGCGAAGCGGTCCGCTCGCTGTTGAAGCAGGGTGTCGACGTCAACGCGGCCCAGGGCGACGGCATGACCGCCTTGCACTGGGCGGCGACGAAGGGCGACGTCGAGATGGCCCAGATGCTGCTCTACGCCGGCGCCAACGTGAAAGCGTCGAGCCGCCTTGGTGCCTACACGCCGCTGTACCTGGGTGCGAAGAACGGCAACGCCGCGATGGTCAAGGCGCTCGTCGCCGGCGGCGCAGAAGTCAAGGCGATCTCGAGCAACGGCACGACGCCCTTGATGGTGGCGGCCGCGTCGGGCTCCGCAGAGACCGTCAGGGCGCTGCTCGATCACGGCGCCGACGTCAACGCCAAGGAGAAGGCCAAGGGCGAGACCGCGCTGATGTTCGCCGCGGCGTTCAACCGCATCGACGTCATCAAGGTGCTCGTCGAGCGAGGCGCCGACGTCGCGGCCACCAACACCGTCGTCGATCTGGCGAAGCTCACCTCGCCCGACGAAGAGCAGCGGCAGCAGCAACAGCGAGCGCAGCAGCAGGGCGGCGCGGCGCCCCCGGAGCGTCGGCAGCAGACTGCCGGCGTCGATCGGCAGTACCGCTACAACGAGCTGGTGGGTGTGCAGGGCGGGATGACGCCGCTGCTGTTCGCGGTGCGGCAGGGCTATGCCGACGCGGCGAAACTGCTCGTCGATCTGGGCGCCGACGTCAACCAGGTGAGCGAGGGGGACACGAGCAGCCCACTCCTGATCGCGACGATCAACGGGCACTTCGACATCGCGCAATACCTGCTGTCGAAGGGCGCCGACCCGACGCTCGCCAGCGCCGGCGCCGTGACGCCGCTCTACGGCGCGCTCAACGTGCAGTGGGCGCCGAAGGCGCTGTACCCACAGCCGCGGGCCTACGCTCAGCAGCAGATCACGTATCTGGACCTGATGAAGCAGCTGCTCGACAAGGGCGCCGAGCCCAACGTGCGCTTGAAGCGCAAGGTCTGGTACTCCGGCTACAACTTCGATCTGTCGGGCGTCGACGAGATTGGGGCCACCCCGTTCTGGCGCGCCGCGTATGCCAGCGACGTCGAGGCGATGCGGTTGTTGGCGTCCTACGGCGCCGATCCGACCATCCCCACGATGAAGCCGGCCGGCCGCCCGCGAACCGGCGACGGCGGCCGCGAGAACACCGAGGACGTGTCGGGACTGGC
>DAINCF010000311.1:0-8368 GCA_036732565.1 Vicinamibacterales bacterium | reverse complement strand
TCTCGTCGAGCATCGCCACGATCTCGCGGATCTCGCCCGCCTTGTACCCGTAATGCGCCGCCGGCCACGCCGCAAGAGCCGCGCGTGCCCGCTCGGCGGTCTGCAGGCGCGTCTTGGGATCCTTCTGCAGCGCGATGAGATTCAGCGTCCGGGCCACGTCGGCAGTCAGCCCCGCGTAGTCCACTTCGCCTCGGGTCGAGGCATAGTGCAGCGATCGCACCCGGTCGCGATAGCCCTCGGTCCGCTGCCAGTCGACGCGGCCGGCCGGCAAGGTCACGAGCTGCAGCGAGCTGTCACCCCGGGCCCCCAGCGGAATGGAGAAGACGACGCGATCGTCGAGCCGCGCCCACTCCCCATGGCTGGCCAGGGCCGTGCCGTCCGTCAGAAAGACATGGAAGATGGGAGGGGTCGGCGCCTGCGCCGCCGCCGGCCACGCCATCAACAGCTCCGCGAAGAGGATCACGGCAACGGAGCGCACCCGGTACATTCTTGCCCAGCGTAGCACGGAGGCCTCGCGGCTTCGCCGCTGGGAAGGCGGCTCGCGACGCTCGCCGAGGGCCGGCGCTTCGCGCCGGAAGGCCTTTGGAAGGAGCAGAACGTTCGTTCCCTCCGCGAGGCGCGGCCGAGCGGCCGTCCCAGCGCCGCAGGCGCGAGGCCCTCGCGTGAGCGGAGCGAGTGCGCCCTCCGAGCGGCGAAGCCGCGAGGCCTTCTGTGCAAATCCTGTTAGCGAACCGTGCAAACCCTGTGGACGACTCGACACCCAGAAAAAAATGTCACGACGATTCCGTGAAAATGCGGTGCCCGAATCGATCGTTTGGCGAGCTTCGCGCCCAGCTTCGCTTGACCTCTGCGACCGTCACAGTAAGATTGTCGCTCCTTTTCCGTGCGATTACGCTCCCCTGCGTCGCGCGTCCCTTGGACAGGACAAGTGAACCAGCACCGTTACGAAGAACACATCGCCGGTCACACCTATCTCATCGAGGTATCGCCGGTGTCACAAACTCGTTGGCGCGCCCAAATCGCCAGATTGCCAGGAATGCCGACCGCGTTGATGCCGTTTTATGGCCAAACGCCCGAGGAAGCGGCAGGGGAGCTGCGCGAATGGCTGCGTTTGCTGTACCGTGGCACCAATCTGCAATGATGCCGCGCCGTTCGAGGGTGTGCCAAACGCTCGCCGTCTGCTGTCTGCTCGCGTGCGCCGGGTCGCCGGCGGCCGCGCAGAGTACAACTGTCAGCCCTAGCGCACCGACAGCGGCGAGTCCCGCCCGGGCGGTCGCCCGCGTGCATCTGATCGCCACGGGCGGCACCATCTCCAACCGCGATGGCGGGCGGCTCACCGCCGAAGAGCTGTCGAAGTCGATGCCAGGTCTGGATCGCTACGCGAAGCTGACCCACGAGCAGTTCGCGAACGTCGCCAGCAGCGCGCTGACGCTCGAGCAATGGCTGCAGCTCTCGCGCCGTGTCGCCGAGGTCTTCGCGACCGACCGCGAGCTGGCCGGCATCGTGGTCACGAGCGGCACGGACACGCTGGAAGAGACGGCGTTCTTCCTGCACCTGACCGTGAAGGACCCGCGCCCCGTGGTCATCGTCGGCTCGATGCGCAATCCGAGCACGCTTGGCTACGAAGGCGCCGCAAACTTGTTGGAAGGCGTGCGAGTCGCCGCGGATCCGGCGTCACGCGACCACGGCGCGCTCGTCGTCCTCAACGATGAGATCAACTCGGCGCGCGACGTGACGAAGACCGACGCGCTGCGACTGCAGACGTTCCGTAGCCGCGATCACGGGCTGCTCGGCGTGGTCGATCGCGATCGCGTCGTCTTCTATCGCCGCATCCAGCAGCGCCACGGCGCCGACGTCGAGTTCGACGTCACCACGATCAACGAGCTGCCGCGGGTCGACGTCATCATGGTGTACCAAGGCGCGCCCGGCGACCTCATCAAGGCCGCGGTCGACGCCGGCGCCAAGGGCATCGTCATGGCCACGGCCGGCGCGGGCGCGACGAGCGGCACACAATCCGAGGGTCTCGAGTACGCGGTGCAGAAGGGCGTGTTCGTCGTCACCAGCACTCGCGCGGGCGAAGGGCGCATTGCGCCGTTTGGCCAACCGTCGTCGAACGTCCAGCTCAGCGAGGCGGCCCAACGTCGCCGTCAATTCAGCATTCAGTCGGAAGACCACATGCCCGTGAAGTCGCGCATACTGCTGATGCTGGCGCTCACCAGATTCAAGACGCGCGAGGAAATTCAGCGGGTGTTCTCGGAATACTGATCGACGGTCCGTCCGATCTACGTCACGGGAGGCGTAGCGTGGCCCTGACCGAAGAACAAGCGAACGCGGTCGTGCAGAAGTCCATCGAGGAAGCCGGTGGCTTCGAGGGTCCGCACCATCCTCGCCGAACGCTGAACGGCGCGGGGCTGGTCGAAGAGCCGCAGCGCACGAGGTTCCGCCGCCGCGTGTCGGCCAATACGCGAGACGACTTCGACCACACCATCGCGCCTGAAGACGTGCCCAACGGCGCCACCACAACCGTGGCCGTCGCCCGCGACAAGGTGCAGCAACAGGCGCGTCCGCGAGAACGGGCGAGCACGCGAGGGTCTCGCTCGCGCCACCGGTGAACGCCATGGCAAGTCGCGGGTGGTTCCTCGTCCTTGCTCTCATCGTCGAGCTGAGCACAGCCGCGTTCGGGCAGCCGCTCGAACCCGCGCCCGACCGGCCGAGCGCCGACATCTTCCTTGCTGGATCGCTGACCTCGGCGAGCAACGCGCGGACCATCTACGCGTGGGACATCAAGTTCACCTACCCGAAGCTGGCGCGAGAGATTGGTGAGTCGGGGCATTGGTGGACCCTGTCGCCCCGACTCGAGTTCACCGCGAACAGGGGCACGGACTCGAACTTGGATCGTCTGGTGGTCGCCGGCAATGGCGAGATCGACTTCTTCACCAGGGACGCCCTGGGACCGCCCCTCCCGAACATCGTCTGGGTCAACGTCGCCGGCGCGGAGTTCGATCGCGATCGATCCACGAAGGGCTTCTTGTATCAGACGTTCGCCCGTCTGGCGTTCAGAACATTCGGGCGACCGGGCGAGGTGAATGAAGAAGGCGTCGAAGGTCCACCGTTCGCGTTCCTCCCGCGGCTCGAGCTCGGAATGGAAACAGGAACGAACGTTGAGAACAAACTGCAGAGCGAGGGATCCGGAACGGTCGCGCGTCTGTACCTGGGCGGCACGGTCTTTCAAGACTTCGGGCTGGGCTGGTTGACATTCTCGATGACGTATCAGCTCCGAAAACCGTTTCGCGACGAAGTGCTGTTCCACAAAGCCAAGCCAGGGAGCGGAGTCGCCGATCGCCTGGTCCTGACGAAGGAGACGCGCCACTACATCGAGCTGGCACCGCTCATCCGCATCGGCAGCGGCTACTTCTCCCTGAGGCCGACCTACAAACGCGGCTCGTTGCCACCGGCGTTCACCTACGTCGACAACGAGCTTTCGATCGCGATACAGGTCGCGGCCAGAGCGAAAGCGCGATAGGCGCGTCAGGGCGGATCGGGGGTTGGCGCCGGTGTCGCGCTCGCTTCAGGCTTCTTGCGCGCGAGGCTCCACCTCAATGCCGGCGGTGTGATCATCGTGGTTACGACGACCATGGCCACCACGGCCGAGAACGTCGTCGGGCCGATCACGGGACGACCGTCGATCATCAGGCTGGCGCCGACGTTCACGAAGATCAAGCCGACCTCGCCTCGCGGCACCATGCCGATGCCGACGGCCAGGGCGTTCACGCCAGGCCCTCGCGCCGCCAAGGAGCACGCTTGCTTGCCGACGATCGCCACGACGATCAGCGCGAGGGCCAGCCCCAGCGCGCCGGGCGCGAGGAACGAGCTGAGGTCGGTGCGCAACCCCATCAAGACGAAGAACACGGGCACCAGGAAGTCGGAGATCGGCCGAAGCAGATGCTCCAGCGTCCGCTCTCCGCGCCCGACGAAGTCCTTGAAGTGCACGTCTTCGAGGATCAGGCCTGCCGCAAAGGCGCCAACGATGGGAGCCAGGCCGATTGCGTTCGCCGCCCACGACAGCACGAAGCAGAAGCTCAGGCTCAGCACCAGCAGCACGCCGCGAACCTGCAGTCGTGAGGCCACGCTGTACAAGCGTGGAGCGGCAAACGTGCCGATGATCAGCGAGCCGGCCAGGAACACACTGGCCGTCAAGGTCGTCGTGACGATGGACAGCGGGGAGAACGGAAGGCCCTGCGCGGCCGCGATGATGGCGCCGCTGACCACGCCGAGAATCACCAGCCCGAGCACGTCGTCGATGACGGCGGCGCCGAGGATGATGCGCGCTTCGGGGCTGCGCGACGACCCGAGGTCCTGCAGCACGCGCGCGGTGATGCCGACGCTGGTCGCGCAAAGCGTCGCGCCGATGAACGCATGCACGTACCCGCCATCCTGGGGGATCAGCAGCGCACCCACTCCCCACCCGAGCAGGAACGGCACGGCCACGCCAACCACGGCGACCGTCAAGGCGGTGACGCCCACGCTCAGCATTTGCCGAACCGTCGACTCCAGGCCGACCTCGAAGAGCAGGATGAGCACGCCGATGCCGGCGAGCACCTCGAGCATCTCGTTGCTCGCGAGCGCGCGAAACGGCGCGTAGCCACCGAACGAGAGATTGCCGAGGACGATGCCGGCAATCAGTTCACCCAGGACCGCGGGCTGTTTGAAGCGCGTGGCGATCTCGGCGCCGACCTTGGCTGCGAGCAGCAACACGCCGAGCGCGAGCACGATGGGCGCGACAGGATCTGCGTCGCTCATGCCGAGCGATGCTACCATCCGTCGTGGCTTTGGTCCGGAGGTTCCGATGAAGTCGATCCGACTCGCCCTTCGGCTTGCTCAGGGCAAGCGCCTGTCCGCCCACGTCTTCCTTCTTGGTGCCGTTGTCGCGCTCGTCCTCGTCGCTCGACCTGCGACGCAGCAGGAGACCGCCAACCCCGCCGAGCGATTCGAAGTCAGCGACGTGATGATCCCGATGCGTGACGGCGCGCGGCTCAACACCAAGGTCTTCACGCCGCGGAAGGCCGAGGGCCCGCTGCCAATCATCGTGAAGCGCACGCCCTATGGCATCGCCAATTCAGCGAACAACTTCAACGCCTACCTCAAGGCTCTGGCCGACGAGGGCTACATCTTCGTGTTCCAGGACATCCGCGGCAAGTTCGGGTCCGAGGGCACGTTCGTGATGCAGCGCCCGCCGCGCGCCGAAGGCGACACGACGTCGCTGGATGAGGGCACGGATACCTACGACTCCATCGAATGGCTGCTGAAGAACGTGCGCGGCAACAACGGCCGCGTCGGCATGCTCGGCGTGTCGTACGACGGCTGGACCACCATCGTCGGCGCGCTCCAGCCGCATCCGGCGCTCAAGGCGATCTCCCCGCAGGCCTCCCCCGCCGACATGTGGCTCGGCGACGACTTCCATCACAATGGCGCCTTCCGACTGAGCTACGGCTTCGAGTACGCCGCGATGATGGAGAGCGGCAAGAAAGTGCAGCCGTTCACGTTCGATCGCTATGACACGTTCGACTGGTATCTGAGCCTCGGCCCACTCTCGAACGTGAACGCCAAGTATCTGCACGGGAAGATTCCCACCTGGAACGACTACGTCGCGCATCCCGACTACGACGAGTTCTGGAAACGGCAGACGATGGTGCCGCATTTGAGGAGCGTGAAGGTGCCGACGCTGAACGTCGCCGGGTGGTGGGACCAGGAGGACTTCTACGGCCCGGTGCGTATCTACAGCGCGCTCGAGGAGCACGATCGGCAGCGCCTCAACTTCCTCGTCGTCGGCCCGTGGCGGCACGGCGGATGGGCAGGCGGCACGGGCGAATCGCTTGGCGCCATTCCGTTCGGCAGCGCCACGTCCGTCCACTTCCGCGAGCAGGTGCAGGCACCGTTCTTCGCGCACTTCCTCAAGGACAAGGGACCACGAGACTTTCCGGAAGCGTTGACATTCGAATCGGGATCGAACGAGTGGCGCCGCTGGGAGCAGTGGCCGCCCAAGAGTCGCACCGACACACGCGGCTTGTACTTCGGTCCGAACGAGCAACTGACGATGTCAGCGCCAGACGCGCAAGGGTTCGACGAGTACGTCTCCGACCCCGCGCATCCCGTGCCGTATCGTCATCGACCGATCCAACCGACCTACTTTCCCGGCGGATCGAAATGGTCGACGTGGCTCGTCGAGGATCAGCGCTTCGTCGACGATCGCGCGGACGTCCTGAGCTGGGAGACGCCGCCGTTGGAGGCCGACCTGACGATCGCCGGCGAGGTCGTCGCGCATCTGTTCGCGTCGACGACGGGCAGCGACGCGGATTGGATAGTGAAGCTGATCGACGTCTATCCCGAGGACCATCCCGCCAATTGGGATCTGGCCGGCTTTCAGCTCATGGTCTCGAACGAAGTGTTCCGCGGACGCTATCGAACGAGCTTCGAGAAGCCCGCCGCGATCGAGCCCAACACGGTGCTCGAGTACACCTGGAGCCTGCACACGCAGAACTACACGTTCAAGAAGGGGCACCGTGTGATGGTCCAGGTGCAGAGCACCTGGTTCCCGATCATCGATCGCAATCCGCAGACCTTCGTCCCGAACATCTTCGAGGCCAAAGAGAGCGACTTCAAGGCCGCGACGCATCGGGTCTATCGCACGACCGAGCACCCATCGAGAGTCGAGATCCCGGTGGTCCGCTGAGCGAGGGTTGCGAAACCAGCGCCATCGCAGGTAGCGCACGCCTTCCAAACGTACGTAGCGCAGGCCTTTAGGCCTGCCAAAAGCACTGCGTCGGCTCACACCATTAAGGCAGGCCTAAAGGCCTGCGCTACGTACGATTTCGCAACGGGCTCCGCAGGCTATTCCGATCGCAGCGCCTCGGTGGGATCGACCATCGTGGCGCGCCACGCCGGCAGATAACAGGCGAGCACGGTTGCGGCCATCAGCGTTAGCGCCACCAAGGCGTAGGTCAACGGGTCGACCGGGTTGACCTCGAACAGCAGCGAGGACATCAGCTGCGAGATGCCGAACGCGACCGCGAGCCCGATGGCCACGCCAATGCCCGCCAGCATCATGCCGTGCGCGACGAACATGCCGGTGACCGTTCGCGCCGTTGCGCCGAGCGCGATGCGAATGCCGATCTCGCGGCGGCGTTGCGACACCGAGTACGAGATCACGCCGTAGAGTCCCGCGACGCCGAGCAGCAAGGCCATTCCGCCCGCAATCCCGAGCATCACGAGCGTGAACGAGGTCCGAGCCAGCGACGCGTCGTAGATCTCCTGCAACGTGCGCACGCCGGAGAGAGGCAGATTCGGGTTGATCGACCACACGGCCTGCCCCAGCTCGTTGACGAACCCGGCCGAGCCGGTCCGGCTGCTGCGAACCACGTAGGTGAGACCGCGCTGGACGAAATTGCGCTCGTCGGGATTCGGCCAGAAATCGATCATCAGCAACGGCCAGTACGCGACCGCCGGCGCCTTCTTGTGCACACCGTCATCGCGCATGTCGCTCACCACGCCCACGACTTCGCGCCACTCGCCGCTGAGGTAGGGGCGGATGCGTTTGCCGATCGCCTCGGACGGATGGCCCCAGAATTCTCGCGCGAGGCTTTCGGACACCATGGCGACCGGCCGCAGCTCGTGGGTGTCGGTCCAGGTGAAGTCGCGCCCCGCGACCAGCGACCCACCCATCGTCTTCATGTACCCGGGCGAGACGAACTTGAACAGTCGAAGCGGCGGGATCTCGGATTCCGACTGGGCGCGATCCTGGGCGTAGAGCGGATCGTGCCAGGCCTGCCCGGACATCGTGACCGTCGACGTAAGGGCGACCGACGCAACCCCCGGCACCGCGGCGATCTTGTCCATGATCGTGTGGTGCATGCGGGCCACGGCCGCTTCCTCCTTGATTTGCGATCGTGGAATGGACAGTCGCACCGTCTGGACTTCGTCGGGGGTCGAGAAGCCTGGATGCACGTCCCGGAGCGCCTGGAACGTCCGGATCATCAACCCCGAGCTGACGAGAAGCACGAGCGCCAGCGCGACCTGCGCAATGACGAGCGTATTGCGGGTGCGATGGCGTTCCTTGCTCGCGCTCGCGGTTCGCCCGCCGGCACGCAGCGTGGTGCCGAGCTGCGCGCCTCGATACTTGAGCACCGGGATGGCGCCGAACAGGAGACCAGCGATCAGGGATAGCGCCAGTGTGAACAGCAACACCGGAACATCGAGCGTGATGTCCCGGAGCCGCGGCAGGTTGCCCGGCGCGAGCGCCACCAGCAGCCGCACGGCGCCATAGGCCAGCGCCAGCCCGACGATGCCGTCCAGCACGCCGAGCGTGAGGCTT
>DAINCF010000310.1:0-8383 GCA_036732565.1 Vicinamibacterales bacterium | reverse complement strand
GCCTTCGACTCGGGCGCCGGCTCGGGCGGCGCACCAGCCTTGCCTTCGTCGATGACCACGACCGCCTGGCCCGGTTTGACCTTGTCGCCAGCCTTCACGCGGATTTCTTTGACGACGCCGGCCAGCGACGACGGGACCTCGACGGTCGCTTTGTCGGTTTCGAGCTCGAGCAGGGGTTGATCGCGTGTAACGGTGTCGCCAACCTTGACGAGCACCTTCAGCACGTCACCCTGGGCAACACCATCACCTAGATTTGGCAGAACGAAATCGGACACGAGGACCTCGTCGTAAACATGATCATCGTCGGCGTGAGGCACGTCGCGCAGGGCGGTTCGCGAACCGCCCCTACAGGCTTCAACTCACGAGATTGCCGGATCCGGCTTGCTGACGTCGACCCCGAGATCCGCGATCGCCTTGTTCACGACGTCCGGCTTCACCTGCTTCTCGAGCATCAGCGCGTGCAGCGTCGCGACCGCGATGAACCTCGCGTCGACCTCGAAGAAGTCTCGCAGCGCGGCGCGCGAGTCGCTGCGGCCGAAGCCGTCGGTGCCCAGCGCGTGCAGTCGCCGCGGCAGCCAGCGATCGATCGAATCCGGCAACACCTTCAGGTAGTCGGACGCCGACACGAACACGCCCGGCGCATCCTTCGTCGCCTGGGCGACGTACGGCACGCGCGGCTTGTCCGCCGGATGCAGCCGATTCCACCGCTCGCACGCGTGCCCGTCGCGATAGAGATTGACGTAGCTGGTGACGCTCCAGACGTCCGCGCCGACGCCGTACTTCTCCTCGAGGATCTGCTGGGCCTTGAGCGCCTCGGTGAGAATCGTCCCGCTGCCGAGAATCTGCGCGCGCAGCTTGGAGTCCGGTTTCGACGTCGGCTTGACGACGTACATGCCCTTGAGGATGCCGTCGCGCGAGCCCTGCGGCATCGCCGGGTGCTCGTACTGCTCGTTCATGACGGTCAGGTAGTAGAAGACGTTCTCCTGCTCGCCATACATCCGCCTGATGCCTTCCTCGATGATCACGGCCAGCTCGTAGGCGAACGCTGGATCGTAGGCTTGGCACGTCGGCACGGTCAGCGCGATGGCATGGCTGTGACCGTCTTCGTGCTGCAGCCCCTCGCCGTTGAGCGTGGTCCGGCCGGCGGTGCCGCCCAGCATGAAGCCGCGCGTGCGCATGTCGGCCGCCGCCCAGATGAGATCGCCGATACGCTGGAAGCCGAACATCGAGTAGTAGATGAAGAACGGGATCATGTTGATGCCGTGCGTCGCGTACGCCGTGCCGGCGGCGTTGAACGACGACATCGAGCCCGCCTCGGTGATGCCTTCCTCGAGAATCTGTCCGTCCTCGGCTTCCTTGTAGTAGAGCAGCGTGTCGGCGTCGACCGGCTCGTAGAGCTGTCCGCTGTGGGCGTAGATGCCGACCTGGCGGAACAGCGCTTCCATGCCGAACGTGCGTGCCTCGTCGGGCACGATGGGCACGATCAGCTTGCCGATCGCCTCGTCACGCAGCAACTTCGACAGCATCCGCACGAACACCATCGTCGTCGACGCCTTGCGGCCTTCGGTGCCCTTGTGGAACTCCTCGAAGTGCTCCTTGAGGTCCGGACGGATCGGCGTCGACCGCACCTGGCGGCGAGGCACAGGGCCGAACAGCGCCTTGCGCCGCTCCTGCATGTACTTCATCTCGGCGGTGTCGTCGGCGGGCCGGTAGAACGGCGCGTCCGCGACCTCGTCATCCGAGATGGGAATCCCGAAGCGGCTGCGGAACGCCCGCACCTCGGCGTCGTTCATCTTCTTCTGCTGGTGCGTGATGTTCTTGCCTTCGCCGGCTTCGCCGATGCCGTAGCCCTTGATGGTGCGGGCGAGGATGACGGTCGGCATGCCCTTGGTCTCAGTGGCGCGCTTGAACGCGTTGTAGACCTTGATGGGATCGTGGCCCCCGAGCGTCAGCTTCTTCAGCTGTTCGTCCGAGAGGTGCTTGACCATCTCGAGCAGACGCGGATCGGCACCCCAGAAATGCTTGCGGACGTAGTCGCCCGACTCGACGGCGTACTTCTGGTATTCGCCATCGACGATCTCGCCCATGCGCTTGACGAGCAGGCCCTCGTGGTCGCGCTCGAGCAGCGCGTCCCACTCGGCGCCCCACAGCACCTTGAGCACGTTCCAGCCCGCGCCGCGGAAAATGGCTTCGAGCTCCTGGATGATCTGACCGTTGCCGCGTACCGGTCCGTCGAGGCGCTGGAGATTGCAGTTGATGACGAAGATCAGGTTGTCGAGCTTCTCGCGCGAGGCCAGCGTGATCGCGCCGAGCGACTCGGGCTCGTCGGTCTCGCCGTCGCCGAGGAACGCCCACACCTTGGCGTCCGTCACCGGCTTGAGCTTGCGGTCTTCGAGGTAGCGATTGAAGCGCGCCTGGTAGATCGCCATGATGGGCCCGAGACCCATCGACACGGTCGGGAACTCCCAGAACTCCGGCATCAGCCACGGATGCGGATACGACGACAGCCCGCCGCCGGGCTTCAGCTCGCGGCGGAAGTTCTCGAGCTGCTGGACCGACAAGCGTCCCTCGAGGAACGCACGCGCGTAGATGCCGGGCGAGGCATGACCCTGGAAGTAGATGGCATCGCCTTCGTTGCTCTGCTCGCGCCCGCGGAAGAAGTGGTTGAACCCCACTTCGTACAGCGTCGCCGACGACGCGAACGTCGAGATATGGCCGCCGATGCCGTCGTCGATGCGGTTGGCCTTGACCACCATGGCCATGGCGTTCCAGCGCACCAGGCTCTTGATACGACGCTCGATTTCTCGACTCCCTGGATACGGAACTTCTTCGGACGCGTGAATGGTATTGATGTAGGGCGTGTTCGCGCTGAAGGGCAGCTTCACTCCGGCCTGGCGGGCGTGGATGCCCAGCTCGCGGAGCAGTCGCCCCACTCGAGCCGGTCCGCCCTGCTGCAGGACGTAATCGAGCGACTCGAGCCACTCGCGGGTTTCCAGCGCCTCGAGCTCGGTCGCATCGGGTGTCGCAGTACTTCTCATGGTCGTCAGTGACCTTTCTCCATCATCTCGTTGCTCGACTACTCAACCTACTATTCTAGTTTGACGACGAGAAAAATGACACGCCTTCGCCTTCCTTGCACCGTGGCTGAGGTGCAGGCGATATCGCGTTGCGCACATCGAAACGATGAGGAGTACAGATGACTGGCGCGGGGCGAGAGGTTTCGTAGGGGCGGGGGCGAGAGCTTCGTAGGGGCGGTTCGCGAACCGCCCCTACCACTCCTAGCTATCTCGGTTGCACGAGGGTATGAGCCCGAGCGAGCGTCAAGGTCCCGTCCGCTCGCGAGCCCACCGCGAAGATCAGGTATGCCACATTGGGAAGGAACGTCACCGGGACCGGGCCCAACACCGGCGCCGGTTCCCCGGCGGGCTTGATGGCCACGTGGTACTCGCCGGGACGGAGGCTGACCGATCCGAAGTCGCCGTTACCGACTTCAGGAATCGTGAGAAACGGCGGCGCCTCGCAGCGATCGAACGAGCCCCGTGCGATCAGGATGTCGACCTCGGGCGCGGCCGCGAGATGAAAGACATTCACGCGGGCTTGATTGAGACCGCCGGGCCGGAGGTTGACGTCGAACTTGCCCCACGTCGGTTGCGAGTCAGCGGTCAAGTACAGCGCGACCGCGGTGTCCTCACCAGGCTCGAGACTCAGTGGGCGCGGTCCAACGATCGGATCGCCACTGCACGGTTGCCCCGGTGTGTGCCGAAAGAACGCGATCGTATAGTCGGCCGCCGGCACCCAGAAAGGGCCAACGACGTGGGAGAACGTCAGTCGCGGCAGGCAGCCGCGCAGACCGAACGGGCCGCGTACCAGCACATCGGTCGGCGCATCGTGCTCACCCGGAACTCCGTGCACGATGAATATCGTGGCAGGTCGCGGGAGAGCCGCGAGAGCAGAACTACTGGACAGCACAAGGGTCGCAAGAACGGCGAGGACGATCGTGGACACACGTGTCACCATGGCGTCAGCCTCCACCACTTCGCAGGCACCGATTGGTCGCTCTGGCCGTTTGACCAGTGACCCGCGACGAAGGTTGAAGCGCCGAGCCCCATGACGGAAGCGACACCACGACATCCGACATCGAGCGCTGCATCACGCGCACGCGCGCTGATGGCCGTGCGGGCCGGCATCATCGGCTGCGAGCGCTGTGCACGCCTGCGCGGCTACTGCCTGAACGTCGCACGCGTGAAGCGGGCGGCCTTCCGCGATCAGTCGTACTGGGCCAAGCCCGTCCCCGGCTTTGGTGATCCCGATGCCTCGGTGCTCGTGCTGGGGCTCGCGCCAGCGGCCCACGGGGCGAACCGTACCGGCCGCGTCTTCACCGGTGACGGCGTCGGCGGCTCCGGAGATTTCCTGATCGCCGCGCTCAATCGCGCCAGCTTCGCGAACATCGACACGTGCCAACGCGTCGACGATGGGCTGGAGTTGCGTGGCGTCTACATCGCGGCGGCGGTACGGTGCGCGCCGCCGGCCAACAAGCCGTTGCCAGAAGAAATCACGGCGTGCCTGCCGCACCTGGAACGCGAGGTTCGTGTCCTTCCCAACCTGCGGGTCGTCGTCGCTTTGGGGCAGATCGCGTGGCACGCCTGGCTACAATTGCTCGCGATGCAAGGGATCACCGCACGACCCAAGCCAGCCTTCGCGCACGGCGCAATCGCCCGCATCGCCGGATCCGATCTCGTGCTCGTCGGGTGCTATCACCCGTCGCGGCAGAACACGAACACCGGAAAAGTGACCCCAGCGATGTACGACGAAGTATTCTCGCAGATCGTGCAGCAGGAGCTCGCGGCGAGGATGTAGGGGGGCTCGCGAGCCACCCCTACGCAATATCCGGCTACGAATGCGTACGTAGGGGCCGCCCTTCAGGGCGGCCCGGTTAGGCTGTGTCCAGAATCCAGCGTAGCCGTTCGGTGTGCAGGTTGCCTCCGGACATCACCGCGACGACCTTTCGATCGCGAAAGCGCTCGCGGTGAAGGCTGGCCGCCGCGAGCGATGCCGCGCCAGCGCCCTCGGCAAGATTGTGCGTCGTCCGCAACGCCAGGCGCACGCCTTCGGCGAGCTCCTCTTCCGAGAGCAGCAGGAAGTCGTCGAGGTGCTCTTGCAGGATGCCGAACGGGAGGTCGAACGTCACCCGCGTCGCGATGCCCTCGGCAAAGGTGGCCGCCGATGCGCCGACGAGGCGCTCGCCCGTGCGCCACGCTCGTGCAACCGTGTCGGCTTTTTCGGCGCCGACGCCAATCACGAGCGCGCGTGCGCCGAGACCGTTCTTCACGGTGATGAACCCGCACGCGCCGCTGCCACCGCCAATCGGCACGAGGATGACGTCGGCATCCGGCAACGCTTCGAACACCTCCAGCGCGTAGGTGGCAACGCCGGCAATCAACAACGGCTCGTTGGCCGAGTGCACATAACGCGCGCCGGTGTCGGCGGCCGCGCGTTCGCAGGCCTCACGGGCTTCGTCGAAGTCCTGCCCGACCTCGACGACGGTCGCGCCAAACGTGCGCATGGCCGCGTTCTTCTCGGGGTTGTTGCCCTCGGGCACGAAGATGGTGCACTGGACGTGCTCCAGTTGGCACGCCAGCGCAATCGACTGGCCGTGGTTGCCGGTGCTGGCGGTCACGACGCCACGGGCACGTTCGTCGGATGGCAGCGCGCTGATGAGATTCAAGCCGCCGCGCACCTTGAACGCGCCAGTGGGATTGTGGTTCTCGTGCTTCACCCAGATGTCGAGCCCAAGCTCCTGGTTCAACAGCGGATGCCGCATCAGCGGCGTGGGCCGCAGACGCGAGGAGATACGTTCACGGGCCGTGTAGACATCGGAAAGAGAAGGACGCTTCATAGGATTTGCACAGATTTGGTGTCAGCCGCCGATTGCGCCGATTAGTTCAGGTTCCAACAAACTAGCCCTAGGTTCTTGTTATCGGCGGCATCGGCGGCTCTCTTGATGAAATCGGCGAAATCGGCGAAATCGGCGGCCAACCTCAATCTGCGCCATTGGACTTCTTCTGGTTGGCGAACCACTCATCGCGTGCCTTCACGGCGACGTCCGGCACATCGGAGATGATGCCATCCACTGCCCAGTCGAGCAGGCGGTGAACGTCTGCTGCGCGATCGACCACCCACACCTGCACGACGCGCCCCTCGCGATGGACCTGTCTGACGAACGCGGGCGAGACCACGCGGAGGTTGCCGGCGCGCTCGGGGACCTGAAACGCGACGTGCGGGCGTGACGAGGTCGCGGGCCACCGTATCCACGCGCGATAGAGCGTCCATCGCACTTCCCACTCCGACGCGCTGGTGGGGATGTCGGGCTGAACCGCACGCAGGGCGTCGAGCGCGCCGCGATGGAACGAGCCGACGCAGACGCGGTCGAGGGCGCCGGTGCGCGCGATCACCGACGCGATCGCGCGGGCCAGTGGCAAGCCGCCGTGCTTGGCTTCGATGATCACCCGCGTATCGCGAAAGCGCTGCAGCAGCGCCTCGAGCGTGGGCACGCCAATGCCTTGCCCGCGTAGCGGATAGCCCTCGTCGGCGGCGAAGTGAAAGGCGGCATCCGCCTCGGCCAACTCGGCCGCGGTTCGGCGTGCCACGGGCCCGGCGAAATTGGTCGTTCGCTCCAGGGTGGCGTCGTGGATGACCACCGGGATGCCATCGCGCGACAGGTGCACGTCGCATTCCAGCCCGTCGGCGCCGAGTTTCAGCCCTTGCTGACAGGACGCGAGCGTGTTTTCCGGCCCGCGCGCGGCCCCGCCTCGGTGCGCAAACACGAGCGGCCGCGACGATTGGAAGATCGTGGGCCGCGTCGGAGGCACGAGGAATCATGGCACAGGCGCGCGGGCCGCACGCCGCACGCCTGAAGCCCCAAGCCGTAAGCCGTGAGCCATCGGCTTAGGGCTTACAATGATCCATGCCTTCTCCGCCTTCTATCACCACGCTTGGCGCGCTGAGGGATGCGGTCGGTCGGGGCGAGATTCGCCGGCGTAGCGTCCGCGATGAAGTCCGCGACAACCTCCGCGCCAAGCTGCAGTCGAACGCCCCACTCTTTCCCGGCATCATCGGCTACGACGACACGGTCATTCCACAGATCGTCAACGCGATCCTGGCGCGGCACCACTTCATCCTGCTCGGCTTGCGCGGGCAGGCGAAGTCGCGGATCCTGCGCGCGCTGACGTCGCTGCTCGATGACTACATGCCGATTGTGCCCGGCAGCGAGATCAACGACGACCCGCTGGCCCCGCTCTCGGCCTACGCGCGCAACCGCGTCGCCGAAGAAGGCGATCGGATGTCGATCGAGTGGGTGCCCCGCGACACGCGCTTCGTCGAGAAACTCGCGACGCCGGACGTCACGATCGCCGACCTCATCGGCGATATCGATCCGATCAAAGCCGCCCGCAGTGGTCTCCAGCTCGGCAGCGAGCTGACCATGCATTACGGGCTGCTGCCGCGGGCGAATCGCGGGCTGTTCGCGGTGAACGAGCTGCCGGACCTTGCCGGCAAGATTCAGGTCGGCCTCTTCAACATCCTGCAGGAAGGCGACGTCCAGATTAAGGGCTACCCCGTCCGCTTGCCGCTGGACGTGATGATGGTCTTCACCGCGAACCCGGAAGACTATACGGCGCGCGGCAAGATCATCACGCCCTTGAAGGATCGCATCGGCGCCGAGATCCGCACGCACTACCTGGCCAGCCGCGCGCAGGCCGCCGAGATCACGGCGCAGGAAGCCTGGATCGCCCGCGGCGACGCCATCGACGTGCCTCCCTTCGTGCGCGAGGTCATCGAAGAGATCGCGTTTCAGGCCCGCGGCGACCGGCGCATCGACAAGCGCTCGGGCGTCAGCCAGCGCATGCCGATTGCCGTGCTGGAAACGACGATCTCCAATGCCGAGCGACGCGCCTGGCGGCACGCCGAGACCCACGCGGTGGTGAGAATCACCGATGTCAGGGCCGCGCTGCCGTCCATGACCGGGCGCTTTGAGCTGGAGTACGAAGGCGAGCTGAAAGGCGCCGATCAGGTTGCGCGCGATCTGATCCGCAGCGCGGTGGCCAACGTCTTCGAGGGGTATCTACCGGAGGTCAACGCCCGCAGCGTCATCGATTGGTTCGACGGTGGCGGCACCATCAGCCTGGACGATAGCAGCTCGGCATCCGCGGTGCTGACGTCTGCGCGCCAAGTGCCGGGCCTCGTCGAGCTGGCGCATCGCGCCGGCGTGCCACCCGACGCGCCCGCGCCGTCGCTGGCCTCCGCTATCGACTTCGTGCTCGAAGGGCTGTCGGCGCAGAAGAAGATCACACGTAGCGATGAAGGCGCCTACGCCGGCGGCGAGCCG
>DAINCF010000309.1:0-8394 GCA_036732565.1 Vicinamibacterales bacterium | reverse complement strand
AGCCGCCTGTGGTGCCAGGGCCACCGCCCGCACCGGGACCGCACACAGCCGTGCAGCCACCGGCCGGACTATATGCCTCGTCAATCGCCGGCAACCTCGTCACGCTGCGCTGGATGCCGCCCGCGCAAGGGCCGGCGCCGACCGACTACGTGATCGATGGCGGCCTCGTGCCGGGGCAGGTACTCGCGAGCCTTCAGCTCGGCCACGTCGCCCCCGCGCTGACGTTCACCGCGCCACCCGGCGCGTTTTACCTGCGCGTGCACGCGCTCGCCGGCGGAAGCCGAAGCGTGGCCTCGAACGAGATTCGCGTGTTCGTCGACGCGCCGAGCCCGCCATCACCGCCGGCGCACCTGACCGGCCTCGTCAGCGGCGACACGATCACGCTGGCGTGGAGGAACACGTTCGATGGTGGCGCGCCCACGTCGATGGCACTCGACGTCACGGGCAGCGTCACCGGCAGCGTCCCGTTCGGTTTGTCTGAAGGCTTCTCGGTGCCGGGTGTTCCCGCCGGCACTTACACGCTGGCGGTCCGTGCACTGAATGCTGGAGGCAGCAGTCCGCCCTCCAACTCCGTCACGTTGACTTTCCCAGGCGGATGCACCGGCGTGCCCGGGCCACCGGCCAACTTCCTCGCGTACAACATCGGCAACATCGTCCGCATCCTCTGGGATGCGCCCACGACCGGCGCCGCGCCTGGGGGTTACGTTCTCCATGTGTCGGGCGCAGTGGCCGGCAGTCTGCCGCTGTCGGGCGACGAGGTCGCGGCCATCGCGGGACGTGGCACCTATCACCTCAGCCTGCAGGGGATGAACATGTGCGGCGCTGGCGGTGCGACACAGGTACAGACGATCGTCGTGCCGTAGCGAATCGCGCGCAGGTGTGGCTTATGCAATGGTTCGACGATCGTTCGGGCTCAGGTTCTTGACGATGCTCGCGCTTTGGAGCGCGCGGCTTTCGCTGGGATTCCAACCATCTGCCGCAACGCCACGGCATTGGCGATCGATTTGGCGGAATAGTGGTTGTTCAAGTAAGCGCGAGCGTCTTTCTTCACGAGCCGTTGTACGGCCGTCAGCGTTTCCGCGAACTCCTGCAGCTCATCGTCTGAGTATTGGTAGTTGTAGCGATCGTCTTTGTGCTCGTGGTGCCACCACTGCTTCGCGTTCCTGCCGTGGAGGCGCAGGTAATAGAAGCCGGTGATGTTCGGCAGCTGATTCTGTCGGATCGAGGTCCGGAACTTCGGCTCGTCGATCTGCACGAAGGCGGCGCCGTGCGCGTTGAGCAGACCGATGGTGTCGGCGGCGTGATCGCTCCAGCTGCGATGCCGCAGCTCCACGGCGACGGGGTACTCGTCGAAGGCGCGCAGCAACGCGTCGAGGTAGTCGACGGTCTCGGCCGCGTATTTGAAGCTCGCCGGGAATTGCGCCAGCAGCGCCCCAACCTTGCCGGCGGCCGCCAGCGGCTCGATCCCCGTCTTGAACTCGTCGATGTCGCTCTCGGTCACCGTCGCGAGCCAGTCGAGGAGGGTCCCTTCCGCGCGCGGTGTCTTGGCGAGCTCGCGCGCCTTGAACATCTTGGGATGCGTGAACTTCTGGTACAGCTTCAAGGCGAAATCGAAATCCTGTGGTGTGCGCTCCGCCCAGGTTCGCGAGACCTCCGCGCGAGGTTGTCCGTAGAACGTCGAGTTGATCTCGACCGTGTCGAAGCGCTCGGCATAGAAGCGCAGCTCGTCGAACCCGCGCGGACGCGGCTTCGGGTAGAACACACCGTTCCACGTGCCCGGACCACTTGGATAGTTCCAGCCGGACGTGCCGATGCGAATGGCGGCCATGGTTCAATGGAGCGTATCAGCAGAATCACTGCCACCTGCCGAGAGCTCGGAGAGCAGTTTACGGGCCGTTCCTACGGAACAGCCCAGTTGTGATTCCAACCGTACATCCGCCAGTTAGTGTGCGCTTTCGCGGTGGCCTGTCGCTAGTGCTCCTCCGAGGGCGCCTCCGTGGCCTCTCGCACGACCGCACGGGCGAGCTTGTCGCTGCGCATGCCGACGAACGCCGCGTGCCGCAGGTGTCCATCGGGCGTCCACTCGACGAATCGAACCTGGACCACGAGCTGCGGGCGCACCCACTGAAAGTCGGGCATCTCATCGGTCGTGATGCCGCCGCCCCAGTGCGAGGCGTGGGCGCTGGGGAGATCGGTGAATGGGCAGCGGGCAGCGTGCAACGGAGACACCAGCGTCATCAGCTGGCGCCGGAGGTGCGGCGTGAGCCCGGCCCGTACCTTGGCGGCAAAGCAGAGTGAGCGCCCCACGTAGTAGCCGATGACGAGCGCGTCCACTCCAACAGAGCCCGGACGGTAGCCGCCGATCACGAACTCCTGCTGCTGCTCGAGTTTGACCTTGATCCACGCGCCGCTCCGCTGTCCCGGTTCATAGCGCGATCGCCGGCGTTTGGCGATGACTCCCTCGAGGCCCATCGCCTTCACCGCCTCGACGACCTCACTCGCTTCGGCGTCCAGCGTGTCGGAGATCCGCAGACCCGAGTCCGCGACGATCTCGCCGAGCATCTCCTTGCGCTCGTCGAGAGGGACCGCGAGCAGATCGCGACCATCACGGTGCAGGACATCGAACGCGTAGTAGGCGATGGTCGTTCCTTGCCGCGCTCGATACTGCAGCGCCTGAAAGGATGGCCGCCCGCTCGCGTCCAGGGCAACGATCTCGCCATCGAGCACGACGCGATCGGCTCGGAGACGCGACACCGCGGTCCGCAGCCGAGGATACTCGGCGGTCAGATCGTTGTTGCGGCGTGAGAGCAGGCGGACGAAGTCACCATTCTTGAGGGCAAGCGCACGATAGCCATCGAGTTTGACCTCGTACAGCCATCCCTCGCCGCTCGGCACATGCGTGACGAGCTTGGCCTGCATCGGCTCGATGAATCGTGGTCTCGAGGCCGCCACACGGGGATTGTATCGATCAGTAAGGGAAGAACCGCTTCAACCGCAGAATCGGCTGCTCGAAGTAGCGCCACGAGAGCCACGCGAGCGCAAAGGCTGGGGCGAAGGCGACGGGCCAGAACAACGCTTGCGCCGGCATGGCGGAGCCCCAGATCAGCGGCGCGCGCGTCGGATCGTAGACGAGGTCCTTCATCGTCCATAGCACCGGCAGATGTATCAGGTAGATGCAATAGCTGTAGCGACCGATGCTGCGCAGCCAGGGTGCGGAGAACATGCGCGGCCACCACGAGCCTTGGGGACGCATGTGCGCGGAGACCAGGAGGCCGGCGGATCCGAGCGCGAGGAAGGAATAGCCGAGGCTGTGCTTGCCCAACGTGTTCCACGTGTCGTGACCATCCCACAACACCAGACCGAGGATGCCGGCAACGCCGATGAGCGTGGCCCACGGGCCGAATCGAGCGAGCGCGGGCGGTGACGGCTGACGGATCGCCCAGGCCAACCACGCACCCGCCGCCAACGCATCCGCGCGATACGGCGTCTGCACGTGAATCTGGATCAGCGTCGCGCCGTTGGCCGAGGCGATGGTTCGCAGCACCGGTGCGGTGATGACCAGGAGCACGCACACCGCGCCGAGCCAGCGCGGCGGACAGAGCCAGACCAGGGCCGCCCACAGCAGATAGAACTGCTCCTCGATCGCCAGCGACCAGGCAACCACCATGATGCCGTGCTGGAACTGGTCCTGTTCGGCAAACACGAAGTTGCTGAGAAACGACCAGAAGTACCCTTCGTGCGGAATCGGACCCGGTCCGACCAGCCGCGTGTTCCACGTCGGAGACAGCGTCACCACGTGGTACGACAGGAACACCATCAGGTAGTAGAGCGGGAAGATGCGCAGCGTGCGCCGCGTGTAGAAGCTGACGAAGTAGCGCTCGCTGTCGCGCGCGTCGAGCAGGATGCCCGTGATCAAAAAGCCTGACAGCACGAAGAACAGGTCGACGCCGACCCATCCCGTGTGCAAGAGCGCCAGCGCACCGGTATCGAACGGAACGTCCGATCGCACGATCGTGAGGTGATGAGCCAGGACCAGCAGAATGGCCAGTCCTCGAAGGCCGTCGAGGGGAAGCGAATGACCGATCATCCGAGCGTGGACAGCATAGGGGTCTCAGAACCCGGCGCGGGCCGGTAGCGACAGCGGGAAGTTCGCGACGTCGAGATCGCGTTCGACCGTCCCCGCTCGCCTCGTGGCGACGATCACCAGTTCCGCGTCAGCCAGCCACGCGGCGTCGACGACAACGGCCGGTTCGGCCGCGCTGTCAGGCATGAAGCGCAACAGCAGCTCTCGCGCCCGGAAGCCGTTCGGTGAGTCGTCGCCTGCGATCGAGAACGACGCGAACCTGAACGCGTTCACGGCTTCGCCGAGCGGGTGGCCGATGCCGGGTACCGCTTCGCGCTGCTTCCGATTGCGAAGGAAGTACGAGTAGTACGGAGGCGACGCGCGATCGAACCGCGAGCCGGCCCGCGATTCATGCACCTGCAAGCTGACACCGTCCCATCGATTGGCGACGCTATCGATGCGAATGCGGTACGCCCCGCGGCGATGGACCTGGCCGATGGTGAGAGGCATGCTGGTTTCGAGCTCGTGCTCCTGCAGGACGACACGGAGACGACCTCGATAGTGTCCGGCCGTCGGCACATGCCTCTGGATCTCAACGGCGTCGCCAAAGAACAGCGTCGGCACCTCGCTTGGACCCGAGCGCCTCATGACGAGTCGGTCCACCTCGAGCGCTTCAGGTGGCACGGCGATCAGCGATGAATGGAGCACCTCGCCGCCGCTGGCGATGGTCACGGGATAGAGCTCGCGAACGCTGGTGAGCGTGCCGTCTCTCACGCGCAGCGACGCCTCGGCCACACCGACCCGGACGGTGAACCGAGGGCCGATGCCCCGCACCTTCAGCGGGCCTCGCACGCCGATCCAGCGCTCGTCGCCGCGGCCGACCCACGCGAACGTTTGAATCGCACTCGGCTCGTCGACGCTGACCGAGAGCGGCGCCTCCTGTCGCGCCCAGGCCGGCGGCGGTTCCTCCGCGCGCAGCCACGACCACGGCCAGACCGAGGCCACCGCGAGCGAGGCCGCAATGCCGGCGGCCGCAACCGCCACGGTCCGCACCCGCGATCGCACCGAGTACTGCATCCACAACGCTCCCGCCATCGCGACGATGAAAAGGATGGACTGCACCAGCCCCGGCGTCGGATCGGGAACGAGGCTCCAACCGGCATAGGTGGGGGGAGACGAGGAGCGGCTGTCGATGACGATCAGCAGGGCGATCAACACCGCCATCGACGCCAGCAGACCACCGACCAGCAGCAGGAAGCGGGAGAAGCTCCCTGTGAGGCTGGCACCCACCATGATCGCGACGAGCAAGGAGGCATGCGCCCCTGCCTCGTCGATGGCCACGCCGACCTGCGTGCTCCACGGCACGCCGTGCGCCGTCATTCGCGCGATCTCGATGACCATCGGCACGATGACGGTGGCCACGCCGAGGAGCAGCGCCTTGGACGCGAACAGCGCGCGAGGCGAAATCGGCCGCGTCATCCAGAACGCGCTGGATCCCACGAGCGCATGCGTCTGGACGACCTGGACCACCAGCACCAGCAGCACGAGCGGATACGCCACCGCGACGAGGGCGACCGGGTACTCGAGCCCGGACAGGAGGCGAAGGTCACGTCCCGCCAACCGCGGGAGAACGCATGGGATGATCGCCGTCACGATCGCCAACGCCACCCACGCCGCCAACGGCAGCCAGGATCGGCGCAGATCGGCCCTGACCAGGTGGGCAACGAGGCTCACAACGCGTCCGCGCCTTCCGCGGCAAGCGCGTTCGCATTCGCCAGCGTGAGAAAAATCTCGCGCAGCGACGGACGCGATCCGTCCGCGCGTTGGAATCGGTCGAGCAGGGTCACGGTTGATTCGGCGAACAACACCCGTCCCGACTCGATGAACGCGATCCAGTTGGCCAATCGCTCGATCTCATCGAGATCGTGCGACGAAACGAAGACCGTGAAGGGGCGCTCGGCCGCGAGCGTCAGCAGCGTGAGCGTCAGCTGATCACGGACGAGAGGATCGAGGCCGCTGAATGGCTCGTCGAGCACCAGCACGTCGGGGTGGAACGCCAGCGCGGTCAACAGCGCCGCCTTCATGCGCCCGCCGCGCGACAGCTTCGCCAGCGCGACGTCACTCGACAACGCAAAGCGATCGAGCAACCGCTTCGCAAGCTCGTCGTCCCAGGTTGGATAGAACGGTCGGCAGTACGCCACCAACTCGGCTGTCGTCATCCACATCGGCAGCTGCTGATTTTCAGAGACGTAGCCGATGCGCTCGAAGTCACGAGCGGCGAGGCGCCGCGAATCGACCCCGGCGATCGTCGCGGTGCCCTTGGTGGGCGTCACCAGGTTCATCAGCAGCTTGATCGTGGTGGTCTTGCCTGCGCCGTTGGGTCCGACGAGCGCGAAGATGCTGCCAGCGGGCACACGCAGATCGATCGATTGCACGACGTCTCTCCGTCCATACCGCCGTGTCAGCCCGACTGTTTCGATCGCGAAGGCCACAGTCATGCCAGCTTACGGTCTCGGTGTGTTACCGTTCAACAGCCAACTGATCCGTGTCCTCGCGCGTCTTCATCGGCATCCTCGCTCTTGTGACCCTCGTGCGCCTCGTCGCGCTGCCCTTACCGGGCACCGAGGACGTCGAAGTATGGAAGCTGTGGAGTCACGCGGGCGCTGACGACGTGCTTGGCGTGTACGGTGTCGGTGGCACACCGCCCGAGCGACGGCAGCTCGAGTTTCGCGGACGATACACGACGGTCGACTATCCACCGGTCGCGCTCTACGAGATGGCGATCGTCGGGAAGATCTACCAAGCGATTTTTCCTGACTACCCGAACGACTGGCGCCTGACCGCGGCGGTCAAGCTTCCCGGCTTCACCGCCGGCCTCACGCTGACGTGGCTGCTCTGTGCGTGCGTGAAACGACTCACCGGCAACCTCGACCGGGCGCGGTGGATCGCGCTGGCCGTCTGGGCCAACCCCGCGACGATACTCAACGCCGAGGTCCTCGGCTATCTCGATCCGTTGATGACGCTGCCGAGCGTGATGGCCATCGTCTGCCTGCACATGAGTGTGCGGAGGGGCGAGGCTTCAGCCTCACCCCTCTGGGCGGGAGCGCTGCTTGCGATTGCCCTGCTGACGAAGCCGCAGGGCATGTTGATCGGTCCGGCCTTTCTACTAGCTGCGTGGCACACGGGCGGCCTTCGGCGCATCGCCACCGCGGGCCTCTCGTGCGCGACATGGCTGGCGGTGGGCGTGCTGCCCTTTGTGCTGATCGGCGCGCTGCCCAACATGCTGCTGGCGTTTGGATCCTGGCAGGGCCGGCGCGACATCCTCTCCGGGCACGCCGCCAATCTCTGGTGGATCGCCACGTGGCTGGCGCGCGGCGACAACATGATTCCGCAGTTCGGCTTTCCCGGCGCGTACTTCGAGCCGGTGTTCCGCATCCTCGCCATCACCTCATGGCAGGAGATGGGGCTGCAAAACCGCGGCCGCTCGGTACCATCCTGATCGTATTGGCGTGTCTATGGGCGTTCTGGCGCACTCGCCACAGTCCGCGCCTTGCCGTGCATGCGTCGCTGGCCGCGTTCACGGTGCAAGCCTTCTTCGTGCTCGGAGTCAGCGTGCACGAGCATCACATGATGCTGGCGGTGCCGTTCCTGGCGGTGGCCGCGGCCCTCGACCCGGCCTTTCGTCCCATCTTCCTGGCCATCAGCGCGAGCGTCGCGCTCAACATGAACCTCTTCTACGGCATCAGTCGCGGATACGGGTGGGCCATCCCCAGGACGATCACCCCGATCGATCTCAGCGTGCTGCTCGCGTTCGTCAATGTCGGGTTGCTGATCTGGCACGCACGACGCCTCGCGCACGTAGGCCACGGAGACACAAAGAAACACTAGCCACCAAGGCACCAAGCGTATCTTTCTGAAACCAATAGATTCTCCGTGTCTTGCTGCCTTGGTGGCCAAAACTCTTCGTGCTCTTCGTGTCTTCGTGGCGAGCACGTCGTCAGAGCAGCTTCTTCCCCTCCGTCCGCAACCACTTCCTCGCCTCGAGATGACGCGGGCAGGCGGCGGCCACGTGACGCCAGAAGCGCGCCGAGTGGTTCATCTCGCGCCGATGCATCAGCTCGTGGATGACGATGTAGTCGCGGACGAAGGCGGGCATCTGGACGAGCCGCCAGTTGAGCGTGATGGAGCCGCGTCGCGAGCAGGAGCCCCACCGGGACCGCTGATCGCGCACCGACACGCGCATCACGACGAGGCCGAGCTGTTGCGCGTAGGCATGGACGAGCGGCGGCAGCTCCTCTGCCGCCTTCGCGCGGAGCCATCGCTGGACGATC
>DAINCF010000308.1:0-8397 GCA_036732565.1 Vicinamibacterales bacterium | reverse complement strand
CGGCGTCCGCTTTCGCTTTGGCGGCGGCCTCGGCCTTCTGCCGTCCCGCCACGGCATCGGCAGCCGCTTTGTCGCCGGCGGCCTTCGCCGCTGCCGCGAGCTCTCTGGCCCGGTCGTACGACTTGAACCAGTTGGCTTCCTGCGCCTTCAACTCGGCCTCGAGCGCGGTGCGCGAATCCTGCGCGGCCTTGAACGAATCCGAAGCGTATTGTCCGGCGCGATCGGCCGCGGCCTTATCGACGGCGGCATTCGCCGCATCAACATCCGTGGAAGGCGGCGAGCCGCAGCCGGCCACCGCGATCGCGAGGCTCAACGCAACTGCCTGACTTGCGACAACAGCACGCATGGGGTGTCTCCCTTGTAGGT
The DNA here is from genome assembly GCA_036732565.1 of Vicinamibacterales bacterium. Classification (GTDB taxonomy): domain Bacteria; phylum Acidobacteriota; class Vicinamibacteria; order Vicinamibacterales; family UBA2999; genus JAIVJN01. Next base: position 8,031 of record DAINCF010000308.1, on the reverse strand, counting down.
GTCAGGTCATGAACGATGGGATTTCGATTCCGCTCTCCTGACGAGTAAGCAGGTCGCGTACCAACTGCCCAGCTCGGTGGATGGGGGATTGAATGCGGCGCAAGCCCGGCTGTAGGCAAGCTGTAGTGAAGACTTGGGTCGCTATAATTCCTCGCTAGCACAATGCTCACCGGCGACATTCGCAATCAAATCGATCGTATCTGGGACGCTTTCTGGTCCGGCGGCATCTCCAACCCGCTCGAGGTGATCGAGCAGATCACCTACCTGCTGTTCCTGCGGCGGCTCGACGATCTGCAGACCGCCGCAGAGAACGAGGCGAAGCGGTTGGGCCGTCCTGCCGAACGGGCCGTGTTTCGCGAAGGCAACGATCCCAAGGGCCGTTCCTACGCGGATTTTAGGTGGTCGCGGTTCAAGCACTTCGAGCCGCGCGACATGTTCACCGTGATCGGCGAGCACGTGTTCCCGTTCCTCCGCACGCTCGGCGCGGATGGCTCGACCTACTCGCATCACATGCAGGATGCGCGCTTCACCATCCCAACGCCCGCGCTCCTAGCGAAGGTGGTGGACCTGCTCGAGCAGGTGCCGATGGAGCGGCGCGACACCAAGGGCGATCTGTATGAGTACATGCTTGCGAAGATCGCAACCGCTGGGCAGAACGGCCAGTTCCGCACGCCGCGGCACATCATCCGACTGATGGTCGAAATGATCGCGCCCACGCCGACAGACACCATTTGCGATCCCGCGGTTGGCACGTGCGGCTTCCTGGTGGCGGCGGGAGAGTACTTGCGCGAGCGGCACCCGGAGATCTTTCGCGACGCGAAGCTGCGCAAGCACTTCCATCACGGCATGTTCCACGGCTACGACTTCGATGGCACGATGCTGCGCATCGGCAGCATGAACATGCTGCTGCACGGCGTCGAGCAGCCCGACATCCAGTACCGCGATTCCCTGGCGCAGGATCACGCCGGCGAGGAAGAGAAGTACACCATCGTCATGGCGAACCCGCCGTTCGCGGGCTCGCTCGATTACGAGAACACGGCGAAGGACTTACAGCAGATCGTCAAGACGAAGAAGACGGAGCTGCTCTTCCTCGCGCTGTTCCTCAGACTGCTCAAGCCCGGCGGCCGTGCCGCCGTGATCGTCCCCGACGGCGTGCTCTTCGGCTCCAGCAAAGCGCACAAGGAGCTGCGCCGGATGCTGGTGGAGGATCAGAAGCTGGACGCGGTGATTTCACTGCCGGGCGGCGTGTTCAAGCCGTACGCGGGCGTCTCCACGGCGGTTCTGCTCTTCACGAAGACGAACTCCGGCGGTACTGACCACGTGTGGTTCTACGACGTGGACGCGGACGGGTGGAGCCTGGACGACAAGCGGACGCCGCTGCTGTCCGAAGAGAAGCTCGGCCCCACACCGGAAGCGTCGCTCGCCGATGAGGAGCACGCGAAGAACAACCTGCCCGACGTCCTCGCGCGCTGGCGCGAGCGCGACGGCGCCGAGCGCGAGCGACCGCGGACGGCCCAAAGCTTCTGCGTCGCGAAAGCCGATGTCGCGAGCCAAGCGTACGACCTGAGCCTCAACCGCTACAAGGAGGTCGTTCACGAAGAACAGGAGCATAGGCCGCCGAAGGACATTCTTGCGGATCTTGCGAAGATGGAATCAGAGATTGAGGCAGGATTGAAAGAGTTGGACCGGATGCTTCAATGAGCCGATGGTCAAGTGTTGCTCTCGGCGAGGTTGCACAAATCGACCGACGCGTAGTACAGCCACGCGACATCCGTGCTGGCACATCTTACGTCGGCCTCGAGCACATTGACAGCAGCGGGACACTTGCCGAACCCACTCGAGTGAGCCAAGGAGCACTCGCGAGCGCCAAGTTCGAGTTCAGTAGCGATCACGTCCTCTATGGCAAGTTGCGACCCTACCTCGCCAAGATTGCGTGCCCCGACTTCGCCGGAGTCTGCAGTACTGACATCCTCCCCATTCGACCCGGGCCGAGGGTAGACCGTCGCTACTTGTTTCACTACCTTCGCCAGCCTTCAATGATCAAGTCCGCCACCTCTCTCGCTGTCGGTGTCAATCTACCGCGACTCAGCCCATCGTCGTTGGCAGCATTCAAAATGCCACTTCCGCCGGTCATGGAACAGAAAAGGGTCGCTAAGCTGCTGGACCAGGCGGACGCGCTGCGCGCCAGGCGCCGAGCAGTCCTGAATGAGCTTCATGGCCTCGCTCAGTCCCTTTACTTAGACCTCCTCGCACATCCTGCTCGAGATCCGTCCGGCCGATCGGTGGCACTCGGCGATCTTTGCGATGCGGTTATCGACTGCCCACACTCGACGCCAAATTACGCCGCCAACCAAACCCCGTACCGTTGTGTGCGGAGTTCCGACATTCAGGAGGGTGAATTGTGGCTTGATGACGCCCGGTATGTTGAACAGCGGGAATATGAGACGCGAATCAAACGCGGCAGTCCGCAACGCGGCGATGTGATCTATTGTCGCGAGGGGGCACGATTCGGTAACGCAGCACGAATTACCGATCAAACCACCGTTTGCCTCGGCCAACGGATGATGCTGTTCCGACCGAAGGTGTCAGCAACAAGCAGCGAATTCGTCTGGGCGTTTCTCTCCAGCGCGGCGGCCTATCGACAAGCGACGCGCGTTCTGGATGGATCAGCATCGCCTCATGTGAACATTGGAGCCATCGTCAAGTTTAGAGTGCCGTACCCGTCGCTGGCGCTTCAGCGCGACTTCTCTCGTAGGATCGGCCTGCTGGACAAACTGAAAGCTGTCAATCGGGCATCTCTCTCCCACCTTGACGCGCTCTTCGCCTCCCTCCAGCACCGCGCCTTCCGCGGCGAGCTGTAGCTCACCTTCGGCCCATCTCGATGATCTTCAACTCCGGGCCGCGCGAGATCGTCGCGATGAACCCGTCGCGCGCGTGCTTGCGACACAGGCGCGTGATCCCGCCGAGCGCAGACAGAATCAGGGCCGCCGTCTCCGGCCCGCTGATTGACGACGACGTGATGCTGAAGAGTCGCAAGTGAGCCGCGAGGACGGCCTGTTTTTCGACCTGGTTGTAGCGAATGCGATCGTCGCGCGTGATCACGACCCAGCGGTTGACACCGGCCTCGCGAAGCCAGACCACGTCGGTCGTTGCCTGAGGAAACAGGTCGTCATGAACTCTGACGTCGAGCCCCGCAGCGCGCAACGCCTCGGGAACCGTCCGTCGTCCTATCGAACGGTCGACGAAGAAAACAAGAGGCTCAGGCGGCCCTTGCTGAGCGGAGCTCGCAGCGGACGGCTTCTTCGATGTTCGACGGCGTCTCGCCATAATCATCGGCGAGGTCCGCGATCGACTCGCCCGCCTTGTACCGGTCCGCGATGACTGCCGTCGGAACCCCCGACGACTTCAATGCCGGTCGGCCGAACGCAATCCGCGGATCCATCGTCACAACGCGCGGTGGGACGTCACCCGCAGTGAGTGTTCGGGAATCCCGAGTGAACGGATACAGCCGCGCAATCAACCCGTTCTCGTCCCACTCGACGCGCTGGAGATGGAGCGCGATGAGATCTCGCATCGCCATCTGCCCATGCTTGGAGGCGTTGATCACATTCTCGAGGCCCGCCGCCTCTATGAGGAGGTGCCGGCCATCCGTCAGCATCTGGTGGTGGACCAGTGGATGCGACGTCTTGAATTGCTGTCGAAGATAGGTCACTGCCCGTCGAATCTGCGGCAGCTCCACGTGGTACTGACGCCTCAAGGCATCGAGAACATGGGCTTCGGCCAGGTTCGTGAACGACAACCGTCCCTTGTGAGGATCCGGCATCTCGATGATGGCGGTGGAGCGGCGAGTATGACCCGAGCGCAACGCATAGACGCGACCCGCAACCCAGGACCGTAACGTGTTCTCGGGGATCTGGAGATATCTCGAGGCCTCGAAAATGCCATAGAGGGGTAATTCGAGGACCTCTCGGCCCTTGTACAGCTGCTCCAGGTTCCGAAGTGTCTTCACCGCCACGAACCCATCCTACCCGCCCGCCATCGCTCCGACAACTGGGCAAAAACTGCGTCAAGCTGCGAAAGCCGGCCCATAGATCGCCTTCGCCCCTGGTTTAAGATTCACGGGTTTGAGCCATTTCACCTTCCTGCAGCAGGAATGGCCGTCCTTGTTCGAGGCGGCTCGGCGGGCCGAGCGGTTGGCGCATGCAGACGCCCGCGCGTCGTGCTTCTACACCCGCCGCTGCCTCGAGCTGTCAGTCGCCTGGATCTACAAACACGATCCGGCGCTGCGCCTCCCCTACCAGGACAACCTCAGCGCGCTGATTCACGAGCCCACATTCAAGACCACTGCCGGTGAGGCGGTGTTCACCAAGGCCAGACTCATTGCGCGGATCGGCAACGAAGCGGTCCACAGCCAGCGACCGATCCAGCAGCTCGACGCCATCACCGCGCTGCGCGAGCTCTTTCACGTGAGCTATTGGCTGGCTCGCACCTACGCCCGGTCCGCAAAGCCGGCGGCGAGCCTGACGTTCGATCCGGAGGCGCTGCCCAGACCGCAACCCGCAACACCCAAGCAATCCCCCGATCATTTGAAACAGTTGGAAGCGGAGCTGCACGACCGCGACGAAAAGCTGGCCACACTGCTGGCCGACAAGAGCGCGCTCGACGAGGAGCTGAAACGCCTGCGGGCGGAAGTGGCGGAGGCGAAGCAGGCCAGTGCGTCGGTACCCGACACGCACGACTACTCCGAAGCCGAAACGCGCGACTACTTCATCGACCTGCTCCTGCGCGAGGCGGGATGGGGCCTGACCCATCCGCGCGACCGAGAGCTCGAAGTCTCCGGCATGCCCAACGCCGGCGGTAAGGGCTTCGTGGACTATGTGCTGTGGGGTGATGACAACCGGCCGCTGGCGCTGGTGGAGGCGAAGCGCACCAGGCGCGACGCCCGCGTCGGGCAGCAGCAAGCCAAGCTGTACGCCGATTGCCTCGAACGCCAGTTCGGCCAGCGCCCGATCATCTTCTACTCGAATGGCTACGAGCACTGGCTGTGGGATGACGCACTATACCCGCCACGTTCCGTGCAGGGCTTCTTGAAGAAGGACGAACTGGAACTGGCAATTCAACGCCGCACCAGCCGGCTGTCATTGGCGACCGCCGAGATCGACGATCGCATCGTCGAGCGCTTCTACCAGACCCGCGCGATTCGACGCATCGCCGAAACCTTCGAGCGGGACCGCGATCGCAAGGCATTGGTAGTGATGGCGACTGGCGCCGGCAAGACGCGCACAGTGGTGGCGTTGTGCGACCTGCTGATGCGCTGCAACTGGGCGAAGCGCGTCCTCTTCCTGGCGGACCGTGTGGCCCTCGTCAAGCAGGCGGTGAACGCCTTTAAAGCCCACCTGCCCTCGTCTTCGCCGGTGAATCTCGTCACCGAGAAGGACGCGGACGGTCGCGTCTACGTGTCGACCTACCCGACAATGATGGGGCTGATCGACGAGACGGTCGACGGGCAGCGACGCTTCGGGCCCGGGCACTTCGACCTCGTCATCATCGACGAGGCGCATCGCTCCGTCTACCAGAAGTACCGCGCCATCTTCGAGTACTTCGACTCGCTGCTCGTGGGCCTGACGGCCACTCCGAAAGATGAGGTCGATCGGAACACGTATGACCTCTTCGATCTCGAATCAGGCGTCCCCACGGACAACTATGAGCTCGAGGACGCCGTACGCGATGGGTTCCTCGTTCCGCCACGGGCCGTGTCGGTGCCGCTCAAGTTCCCGCGAGAGGGCATCCGCTACGACGACCTGGCCGAGGACGACAAGGAGCGCTGGGATGCGCTGGAATGGAATGAAGACGGTCAGATTCCCGACCGCGTAGAGGCTGAGGCGGTCAACAAGTGGCTGTTCAACGCCGACACCGTCGACAAGGTCCTCGCTCATCTCATGACCCGCGGGCAGACCGTAGCGGGAGGCGATCGCCTCGGCAAGACGATAGTCTTCGCCAAGAACTACGACCACGCGCTCTACATCGCCAGCCGCTTCAACGTGCACTACCCGCAGTACGCGGGGCACTTTGCGCAGGTGATCGCATTCAAGGTCCCGTACGCTCAGAGCTTGATCGATGCCTTCTCACATCCCGACAGAACGCCGCACATCGCCATCTCGGTCGACATGCTGGACACCGGGATCGACGTGCCGGAAATCGTTAACCTAGTCTTCTTCAAGCTGGTGCGATCGAAGACCAAATTCTGGCAGATGGTCGGGCGCGGCACGCGGCTTCGACCGGACCTGTTTGGCCTCGGGCAGGAGAAGAAGTTCTTCTATATCTTCGACTACTGTCAGAATCTCGAATTCTTCAGTCAGAACCCCACTACCTCGGACGGAGCGGCAGGCGCATCCCTTGGAGCGCGGCTCTTCATCTCACGTCTCGAGATCGTCCGCGAGCTCGACACGAACGAAGCGGCAGAGGAGCCGAACGCCGCAACTCGTGTTCGCGAGGTCTCGCCGCCGTTCGGCGATCCCACGACCGACGCGGAGCTGAGATACGACCTCGCCGAGACGTTGCGCGACCACATCGCCGCGATGAACCCAGACAACTTCATCGTGCGCCCGCGGCGCCGGCTCGTGGAGCGCTTCGCCAAGCCGGAGGCGTGGTTCAGATTGAGCGACGCAGACGTCTTCACGCTTGCGGACGAGATCGCGGGACTCCCGAGTCAGGTTGTTGACGATGACGAAGAGGCCAAGCGGTTCGACCTGCTCATCCTCCGGCTGCAGCTCGCCCGCTTGCGTGCCGAACCGGCATTCGAGCGGCTGCGTGACCAGGTGAAGGCCATCGCGGGATTGCTCGAGGAGAAGAGCAACATCCCAATGATTCGAGATCGGCTGCCTCTCATCCAGGACCTTCATAGCGACGAGTATTGGCAGGACGTCACGCTCTCGATGCTGGAGACAGTGCGCCGGAAGCTCCGCACGCTGGTGAAGCTGATTGAAAAGGCAAGACGACAGCCGGTCTTCACCAACTTCGAAGACCAACTCGGGGGCGAGGTTCACATCGACTTGCCCGGCGTTGGAACGGGCACGGACTTCGAACGGTTTCGCGCGAAGGCCCGCCAATTCTTACGAGGAAGAGAGGACCATCCAGTCATCCACAAGCTGCGGTGGAATCAGCCGTTGGCGGCCGCTGACCTCGCCGATCTCGAACGTCTGTTGCTGGAGGCGGGCGTCGGGAGCCCGGAAGATCTCGGCCGGGCAAAGGCCGAGGCGGATGGGCTCGGCATTTTTGTGCGATCACTCGTGGGTCTCGATCGCGAGGCCGCGAAGCAGGCGTTCGGTCGCTTTCTCGTCGGGACCACCGCCACCGCCAACCAGGTGGAGTTCATCAATCTGGTCATCGACCACCTTACTGAACGCGGCGTCATGGACCCGGCGATTCTCTATCAGTCGCCGTTCATCGACATCACGCCACGCGGGCCGGAAGGGCTGTTTACGTCCGACGAAGTGGATGCTCTGGTCGACGTCTTGCGCGACATTCGCGAGCGAGCGGCAGCCTAGCGCTCTTGCCTTCACGCTACGTAGCGCTCGGGAGCGTGAACGTGAAGACCGATCCCTCGCCCGGCGTGGAGTGCACTGTCATCTGACCGCCGTGCGCTTCGATGATGCGCTTGGAGATGGCCAGCCCGAGCCCCGCGCCGCCAACGGGGACACCAGGCACCTGCGTGAACGGCTCGAAGATGCGGCGCAGATACTCCGGCGGAATGCCGGTGCCGGTGTCGGTGACGGAGATCGCGACCTGCCCGGCTCGACGACTGGCGTTCACCGAGATCTCTCCGCTCGTCGCGGTGGCGCGCGCGGCGTTGGTGACGAGGTTCGCGAGCACGCGCTCGATCTGTCCGCGGTCCGCCATGACCGGCCCCAGGTCCGGCGGCACGTCGACGGCAAGCCCGATGCCCTTCGCCTCCACCTGCAAGCGCAGCGGCTCCACCGCGCCTCGCACGAGCGCGCTCGCCGCCACGGTCGCCAGGCGTGGCGGCGTGTC
>DAINCF010000307.1:0-8401 GCA_036732565.1 Vicinamibacterales bacterium | reverse complement strand
CGTGGGGTCCGCCTTTAGGCGGACCTGAGGGCCGGCTAAAGCCGGCCCCCACGAGGATTGATACACGCTCTTACGGAACCGTGATGCTCTGCACGCCCGTCGGCGCGCTCGCGCCGCATGGGTTGGTCGCCTGCACCGTGAAGTTATAGGTCCCCGGCGGAACGCTCCCGCCGATCGACCGTCCGGGCAGCGGGATGCCCCCGGTGAACGCCCCCGTCACGTTCAATTGGAAGCCGGTCGGCGCAGCGCCAGTCGCCGCCGGATCCCAGAACAGCGACAGCGTGCTCCCGACCTTGAAGGTCAGGAAGTTGATCGGCGTGAGCGGCGCGCCCGTGCAGGCGCTCGGAATCGTGACCGTCACCGTGTTCGACGATCCACTCGCGCCCGCGGCGTTCGCTGCGCGCATCGAGATCGTGTAGGTGCCGGGTGGCACGCCACCGAAGCTGACGTTGTCACCCAACGGGAGCGGCACCGAGCCGGTGAGCGAGCCCGTCGCGTCGAGAATCATCGAGGTCGGCGCGCCGCCCGTGAACGTGTTCTTCCACGCCAGGGACAGGTTCGAGCCGTTGACCATCGCCAGCAGGTTCGTCGGCGCTGACGGCGGGGTCGGTGTGTTGATGAACACACGAATCTCGTTCGACGGGCCGCTGGTTCCGGCGCCCGTGATCGTGTGCATGCGCAAGTAGAAGGCGCCGTTGGGCACCGCGATGGTGAAGACCGGCGCCGTGCTCCCGGTCGGGACGGTCGCGATCGTCTCACCAGGATTGAGCCCGCCGGCGAGCATGAATCCGGTCGGCGCCGGACCAGCCGACGGAGGCGTGAAGCGCAAGGTCAGGTTGTTCCCGACGATCGACGAAGCGAACAAGCCGATCGGCGGCTGCGGCCCCTCGTCCGCGAGGATCGTGCCGACGCCTTGGGCGTCGCCAATCACTGCGTTGATCGGGCTGGCGAGGTTCACGACGAACGTTTCGTTCGACTCGTTCGTCGGGTCGCCGTTGACGATGATGTTCACCGGCTGCGTCGTCGTCCCCGGCGGGAAGATCAACTGCCCGGTTGACGCGGTGTAGTCGCCGCCGGTAGTCGTGGTGATGAGCAGCGTGAAGCTGTCGATCGTGCCGACGTCGACAGCGGCATCATCCGCTACGAAGAGGCTCCACGTGCCGTTCGGATCGGTGCCGTTGAAGGCGGACAGCAACACGCCATACGGGCCGGCAGGCGCTCCCACAGGCATTGTGTCGAGTAGCTCTTCGTCCGTCGGCGCGAACGTCCCGGTGACGAGCGTTGCCGGCGGGGCCGGCGCACCGTCCTGGAACGTCAGATCGATGTTCGCGACAGCCGTGAGACCGCCGATATCGGACATCACCATCACCTTCTGACCGGCGGGTCCAACGAGCAGGACGTCGACGTCGTCAGGGAAGCTATGGCTGAAGCCATTCAGCTTGACCGCGACACTCGCGACCGAACCTGTCACGCCGGCGACGTTCACGGTTGCCGGGTACGGCGTGGCTGGTCCGATCGACGTTGGCGGCCAACCGAGAGGGATCCCGATCGGCCCGGACGTGAAGGGGAACCGCTGCGATGCCGCAGTGTTGTTGCCGGTGCTGAAGCTCACCCGAGACTCACTGCTCGAGGGATTGGCCAAGCTCACCGTGAACGCTGCCGTCGTGGTGCCGCTGTCGCCTTCGACGACCGACACGTCGTTGATCGAGAACGTCGGCGGCGTGTCGGCCGGCGTCAGGAAGCTCTCGGTCACGGTGAATCCGGTCGATGCTGCCAGCACGCCCATGCCGCGCGTCGCGAAGCCCGCCCAGATGTCGGCGATGTCCGCCGCGGTGCCCCCGCCGGCGTTCGCCGCCGCGATGACGGAATCGCGCGCCTGCAGGAACGTCGGATCCGGCGGGTCGAGCTTCATCCCGTCGGTCACGAACTGCAGAAAGCGCTGGTTGCCGACCACGAAGCCGAGACGGGTGATGAAGCGCGCGCGCCCTTCGAGCAGCGCCATGCACCACACCTCACCCGTGTTGTGCACTTCGGTGGCGGTGTTGGGAATGATGGGCGAATTCGGGAATGCCCCATCCGTCGTGTTGATCTTCGTGGGATCGATGTCGGCAAACGTCAGCGGGTTGTGCGGCTTGCCGTTCGTGCCGAGGTTGGTCTTGACCGCATACGGGAAGCGGCGGATACCGTAGTAGTAGTTATCGGTAAAGGCGCCGGCTGGAAAGTTGAACGTCACCCACCCACCCGTCGAGTAGATGCCATTGACGTCCTCGCCCGCCGTCGCGAGCAGCGCGCGGGCATAGAAGTCCGACCAGCCCTCGCCCAGGCCACGCGCTTCCAGCGTCGTCAGGCCGCCGCCGTTGATGTGCAGCCGGTTGGACAAGCCGTGGGCCAGCTCGTGCAGCAACACGTCATGATCCAGTCCCGACGTCCGGTCGGGTGTCGGGCCGGGAAAGACGAACATCTGCATGCGGCCTTTGGTGCCGTCCGGAGGGGTCAGAAAGTTCGCGTTGTTCGTGCCCGACGAATCCTGCGCTTCGGCCCTCACCCGATCGCTGGCGACACCACCCCGCCCGAAGTTCTCCTGCTGGAAATTGCGCGCTGCCTCGGTGAAGCCCAGCAGATACGTGCGGTCGTGGAAGATGTTCGTCCAGTAGAACATGTCGGTGACTTCGCCGTTGCGATAGGTCGCCGTCGTGGGCGCGTCGCCCGGAGGGGGAGCGCCTGGCGCGGGGTTGTAGGCGAAGTCGAACACGCGCAGGGCCGATCCGGTCACCGGCGCGTCGACGCCGTCGGGGCCGACAAGATCGACGCCGGCCTCGACGTTGGTTCCGGTGGTCACATTGTCGCCGTCGTTGATCCACCCGTTGGTGTTGAACGTGTTGGGCGCCTCGTTGCCGATGACGGTGATCGACGATCGCGCAATCGCCGGCGCTTGGGTGCCCGTACCGGGAAGCACCGTCGTTGGCGACAGCGGCGCCGGGCTGTCGTCGTTGTAGACAACGTATGTGGCCGGCTGCGTCTGGAAGTTCGTCAGGTTCTTGAGGAACAGCATGGTGCCGTCCTCGGCGTCGAGGAGTACGAGATACCCCATTGGATCGCCGATGAGCACGGTGGCCCATGCCAAACGTGCAACGCCGGGGCGCATCGCGAAGTACACCAGCCAGGCTTTCGCATCGTCGGCAAGATCCGGCGTCCCGAACGCCATGTGACCCGCGGCGTCCTCGCCTTTGTCGACGAGCGCGCCCTCATTCACGGTCCAGTCGACGCCGCCGGCGGCCAAGGCTATGGCCTGGCGGGCGCCGATCGCTGGCGTCGTGGCCAGCGTCGCCTCGTCGATGCCGGTCGCGAGAGTGCCGGTCGTGCGCGCCAGCTCGCCCTTCGCGGTGAACCCGCCACGGACCATGCCCTGGAACACCGGAATGCCGTTGAACGACTGCTCCAGCTCCACCCACGCCATGTTGCCGGCCGGGTTGACGTAGTCGGCGACGACGTCGAGCGCCTGCACTTGCTGTGCGCTCACACCGTAGGCGTCACCGTAGGCGGAGAGAAACGAGCGGAGCGCCCGAACGCGATCCGTCGATGGTGGCGTCAGGAACCCTCCGCCGGGCATCGCACTGACCGTTTGCGTCACGCCGAGCGATGGGTGCAGCGTGACGGCCACCGCATCGTCCGCGGCTTTCAGGCGGGCCACACCGGCCTCGCGCGCGCGTGCCAGGCCGGCAGTCGATGCCGCGGCCGCCGCTCGGCGCTCGAGGTACGCGAGCTGGCCATCCGAGGCCGACGTCTTGTCGACTCTGATGTCGAAGTTCGCGTGCGCTTCTTGACCCGCGACCGGCGACGTGGGCTGCGCGTGCGTCCCAGCGGTCAGTGCCGCGATGGTCAGCGCGATGAAGGCCAGACCACGACCAGCGTGGCGGCGTCTATGGGATTGACGTATCGATGGGCGATTCGAGGTTGGATTGGTTCGGTGGCGCGACATACAGTCCCCTCTGCTCTGTGCTTTACAGCTTGCAACTGAACACACAAAGGCCAGGGCCGTCCGACCACACTGCTCGCGTAGACACAGGGGATGGTGCCTCAGCCCGTCTGTTGCGCTAATGGTGTCCCCACGCCGGTCAACGTTGCATCGGCCGCAGAGAGACCGACCGCACTGTATTCGCCGAGAGAACGCCTAGCAAGTACACACGCGGCAGAGCGTGGGATTCGGTCTCAGAGAGCGTGGCTTTCTGTGCAATTACCGGCCACCGTAGTAAGAGGGGAGCGCCGCGTCTCGCATCGTGCGAAGGCCAGGCTTCGCGTCGATCACTTTTGGAATCGAGTTGACAGTAATGGAAGCGGTCGCGACGTCACCGTGGACACCGCCCGCGATCTTCTGCTCGATGCGCGGTGAGCCCTCGATGAGCACCGAGTCGTACGACTCGGGCGCGCCGAGATAGGCCTCCATGTGCAACGTGACGATCGGCTTGCCGCCCTTCCAGCCGATGCCGTCCTGCACGATGCCGCAGACATAGCCGGGATCCACGGCCAGAAACTCGCTCTCGACCGTCTTCTCGGCAATCACCGGCTGAATCTCGTCTGTGACCTTGTCCAGCTTCCAGCCAAACGCGTCGGCGATCATCGTCACCGATTCCGCCAGGCCGACGTGGCGCACGGTGCCCTGATCGACCTTCTTCTGAAACTGCTCGCGCGTGAGGCCCGAGCCGATCTTCTGCTGGAACGGCAGGCGCCGGACGCTCGCGTCCTGAATGCGATTGATGGTCACGCGATCCACGCGCTCGCAGACGCCCGAGAGCATGATCGGCAGCGCGTCCATCACGAAGCCGGGATTGACGCCCGTGCCGAGCACGGCCACCTTGGCCTTCTTCGCCAGCTTGTCGATCTTCTTGGCCAGCCGGCGGTTGGTACCGACGGGATAGGACAACTCTTCGGTGGTGCTGACGATCGGCACTTTCAGCTTCAGCACGCCTTCGATTTGCGGAAACACCTTGCTGAGAGCGGAGCTCGTGCAGAGGATGACCACGTCGGGTTTCGCCTGCTTGATCGATTTGGTCACCTCGTTGGTCACCTTCACGCGCAGCTTGCGGCCGAGGCCCACGACGTCACCGAGGTCCTTGCCCACTTTGGCCGGATCGATATCGATGCCGCCCACCACCGAGAACCCCTTGCGCGTCGCCGTCTGGCGCACCACCGCGGCCCCAATCGGCCCAAGCCCGTAGAACATCACGCGAATTGCCATGACTCCCCTCTCTTACAGCAACATTGCGGCTGTCGAACGGACGATTATATATGTAAGCTCGACATGCTGACCTTTTCACGCCCGCCCACAACCAGTGGTGCCGTCCTTCTCCTGCTCATCGCCGCGGCCGCCGCCGTGCCCGCGCAGCAGGCAGACACACCCGCTCCTGGCGCATTGTCCCCGCGCAACGCCAACTATGAGATCGACGTCACGTTGAACGCCGCAGAGCGAACGCTTACCGGCACCCAGACCATTCGCTGGCGGAATATCGGTCAGGCGCCGGCGGACACCATGCGGCTTCACCTCTATTGGAATGGCTGGCGCAACACGCAGTCGACCTGGATGCGCGAGGAGGCGCTGGCGGGTCTCGACCAGGAGCTCTTCGAGCGCCCGCAAGCCGACTGGTCCTACACGAACATCACCGCGCTCTCGCTGATCGCTCCCGACGGCGATCGCGACCTGTTCCCTTCGCTCACCTACGTGCAGCCAGACGACGGCAACGCCGAGGATCGGACGATGGCATCGGTGTCTCTGCCATCGCCGGTTGCGCCTGGCGGCGAAATCGCGATGCGTGTCGCCTGGACCGCCAAAGTCCCCCGAACGTTCTCGCGCACGGGGGTCATCGGCCGCTACTTCTTCATCGCGCACTGGTTCCCCAAGGTCGCGGTCTTCGAGAACGGCGGCTGGACCGCCCATCAATTCCACGCCAACACCGAGTTCTTCTCGGATTACGGCCGCTACGACGTGCGCATGACCGTTCCCCAGGGCTGGGTCGTCGGCGCGACCGGCCGCGAGCAGTCCCGCACCGACAGCGGCCACGGAACGACGACGCATCACTACGTCCAAGACGACGTCCACGATTTCACGTGGACCACGAGCCCGGACTACCTCGAACATCGACAGCGCTTCGAGCATGCGGGCCTGCCGCCGGTCGAGATGCGGCTGCTGTTGCAACCGGAACATCGCGGCCAGGAGGAACGCCATTTCGCGGCGACAGCGGCGGCGCTGCGGTACTACGGCGAGTGGTATGGCCCCTATCCGTACGACCACGTGACCGTCATCGACCCCGCGTACCAAAGCGAAGCGGGCGGCATGGAATATCCGACGCTCTTCACCGCCGGCACGCGGTGGCTGGCGCCGCGTCAGACCAACTCGCCCGAATCGGTCACGGTACACGAAGCCGGTCATCAGTTCTGGTACGGCATGGTCGGCAACAACGAGTTCGAGGATGCCTGGCTGGACGAAGGCCTGAACACGTTTTCGGAGGAACGGGTGCAGTCGTTGGTGTTTCAACCCAACTACCGCGTCGAGCGCTTCTTCGGTGGATTCCTGCCGTGGCAGTTTCGCGACATCCCGCTCAAACGAGAGACTGACGGCAACGGGCTGAACGGCTATCGCCTGACGGCCGAGAGCGACGACCCGTACAAGCCGACGTTCCGCTACTGGCCCGGCACGCACGCGCAGATCAGCTACAGCAAGACGGCGCTGTGGCTGCACACGCTGGAGCGCCATCTCGGGTGGGAGCGTCTGCAGCCGGCGATGGCGGCGTTCTTCCAGCGCTGGCAGTTTCGCCATCCCAAACCCGCCGACTTCTTCGCCACCGTCAACGAGGTGGCCGGCGAGGACCTGACGTGGTTCTTCGACAACGTCCATCGCAGCTCGAACGTCTTCGACTACGGCATCTCCCGGCTCGAGAGCGGCCCGCTGACCACCCGAGGCTACGCGACCGCGGCTGGCGATCCGACGTTCTTGGACGATCGGCCCGCCGGCATGACCCGGACGACCGTCGTGGTTCATCGCTACGGCGAGGCCGTCTTCCCCGTCGATGTGCTCGTGACGTTCGACAGCGGCCAGCAGGTGCGGGAACGCTGGGATGGCCGCGACCGGTGGCGAGCGTTCGTCTACGATCGGCCCGACACGGCGATCTCTGCCCAGGTCGATCCCGATCGCGTGCTGCTGCTCGACGTCAACTACACGAACAACAGTCGCACCTTGCACGCGGCGTCCGACCGGGCGGCGACGAAGTGGTCGCTGACGTGGATGATCTGGCTGCAGGACCTCATGATGACGTGGGCGTTCTTCATATGAGCGTGATTCGGGCGTTCATGCAGGGGTGGCAGCGGCTCGCGGGTGCGGGATGGCTGCTGGTCGGCGTGTGGCTGATGACGCTCGTGCTCGCGGCACCTCTGGCGATCGCGCTTCGCGCGATGATTGCCGAGCATCTCGGTAGCAGCCTCGCGGCGGAGTCCGCCGCGAACGGAGTCAACTTCGACTGGTGGAACGAGTTTCTCGCGCAAGCGGTGGGCGTCGGTCAGGCGTTCGTGCCGCGCATCATCGGCTTTGCCACGGTGCTGGGAAACCTGAGCGGGCTCGCGGACGGCAATCGCCCCTCCACGATTCCGATGGTCGCCATCGTCGCGTATCTCGTCGTCTCGACCTTCCTGACGGGGGGCATCCTCGATCGTCTCGCACGAGACCGGACGGTGGGCGCGGCCGGATTCTTCGCCGCCTGCGGCGTCTTCTTCTTCCGGTTCCTGCGGCTGGCGGTCGTGGCCGGCGTCGCCTATTGGCTGCTGTTCACGAGACTGCATCCATTGCTGTTCGACCGGCTGCTGTCGTCGTGGACACACGACCTCACCGTCGAGCGGACCGCGTTCGCCTATCGCGTGGTGCTCTATCTCGTCTTCGGCATGCTCGTGCTCGCCGTCAACCTGATCATCGACTACGCGAAGGTGCGGGCGGTGGTCGAAGACCGGCGCAGCATGATCATGGCGCTGGTCGCGGCGCTGCGGTTCGTGCGCCGCAACCCAGGTGCGACGCTGGCGCTGTACCTGCTCAACCTGGCCGCGTTCCTGGGTGTGTTGCTCTTCTACTACCTGGCTGCGCCAGGGGCCTCCGAACCACTGTGGGCGGTGGTCCTCACCGGACAGCTGTTCATCCTGCTGCGCATCGCGGTGCGCCTGCAGTTTGCCGCGTCGCAGATCGCGCTGTTCCAAGGCCGCCTCGCGCACGCGGAGTACACGGCCGCCCCGACGCCGACCTGGCCCGACTCGCCTGCTGCGGAAGCTATCCAGAACCTACGCAGCGCAGGCCTTTAGCTCTAGAGTGCGTTGCGAAATGACCCGTCGCGTACGTAGCGCAGGCCTTTAGGCCTGCCAAACACGT
>DAINCF010000306.1:0-8413 GCA_036732565.1 Vicinamibacterales bacterium | reverse complement strand
GTACGTGGGGGCCGGCTTTAGCCGGCCCTGGTCCGCCTGAAGGCGGACCCCACGCACGCACGGACTCCATGCACGCACGGACTCCACGCACGCACGGACCTCACGCACGCACGGACCCTACGCCTGAAGGCGGCCCCGACACATGTGCGGACCCACGCATATACTCCTGCCATGCGCTCCATCGCTTCGGCCGTCCTGGCGCTCAGCTTTGTTGCAGGCGCGCTCGCCCAGACGAAGTCCGGCCTCGCTCCGAAAGATCTCTATCAGCTGCAGTCGATCGGTGACGTGCAGCTGTCGCCCACCGGCACGCATGTCGCCTACAGCATCACGCACAACGATCGGCCTGGTCGGCCGTATTCCACGGTGGCAATTCGTGATCTTGCGACCGGCCAGGTTCGCGCGGTGCGCGACGGATTCGGTGTGCGCTGGTCGCGCGATGGGAGGTGGGTCGCCTACGTCGGGCAGACCGCCGAAGGCGCAGGCCTGATCGTCGCCGATGCCGCCGGCGAGCACGCGCGGCTCCTGGCGCCGATGACCGGCACCAATCATCCGCTGCCGTCGACCGGCGAAGACCTGGCCTGGTCGCCAGATGGGCGCGCCATCGCGTTTCTGTCGTCCACGCCGGGACCGGAAGCGGACCAGGCCAACGGCGATCCGATGGTCATCACGCGCTATCTGTACAAGCCGACGGCCTCCGAGGGCGCGACGCGCTTCAACGACAATCGCCGCCTGCACGTCTTCATCGCGGACGTCGCGACCAAGGGCGTGAAGCAGCTCACCGATGGCGCGTCCTACGAGCACTCCATCGACTGGTCGCCCAAGGGCGAGGAGATTCTGTTCGTCTCGAATCGCGAGCCGAAGCCGGATCGCGTCTTCAACTACGACATCCTCGCGGCTCGCGTCGCGGACGGCAGCGTGCGCCGCATCACGACCACGAAGAGCGCGGAGTATCAGCCGGTCTGGTCGCCAGACGGCACGCGCATCGCCTACAGCGGCACCACCCGCGAGCTCACCTCGTCGGAGACGACGATGGAGGACACGCATGTGTGGGTGATGAACGCGGATGGATCGGGCAAGCAGGAGATCGGCCGCGTTATCGACAACCGGCAGGGCGCCCCGGTGTGGTCTTCCGATGGACGGCATGTGGCGTTCACGGTCCAGGAGCGCGGGAGCACGAAGCTGGTGCGCCTGCCCGCGACCGGTGGCACACCTGAGGTCATCGTCGGCGATCGCGGCAACGTCGGGGCGTGGTCGATGGCGAAATCTCGAGTCGCCTACGCCTTCGCGCGACCCGAGGCACCCGCGGATCTGTTCGTCAAGGAGATCGCCGGCACGGGGGTGGACACGCTGACGACGCTGAACCGCGACCTGTTGTCGAGCCGCACGGTCGCCGAGGTCGAGGCGTTCACGTTCAAGAGCTTCGATGGGCGGGAGATCGAAGCCTTTCTGACCAAGCCGATCGCGGCCTCGGCGGAATCGGGGCCGCCCAAAGGCGGCCCCGACGTACGCTCGCCCCTGATCGTCATCATTCATGGCGGACCGCACGGACAGCAGGGACCGTCGTTCAGCGCCAAGTCGCAGGTCTACGCGGGGCTGGGCTGGGCGTCGCTGATGGTCAATTACCGCGGATCCACCGGCTACGGCCAGCAGCTCACCGACGCGATCTTCGGCGATCAGAACGGCGGCGAAGCGCGCGATGTGGTGGCCGGCGTCGACGCCGCGCTCGCGAAGTATCCATGGCTCGACGCGTCGCGTCTGGGCATCGAGGGCGTCAGCTATGGCGGTCAGCTCACCAATTGGATCATCACGCAGACCGACCGCTTCAAAGCCGCGATTCCCGGCGCCGGCATCTCGAATCTCGTCAGCTTCAACTACATGGCGTACTACCACGACTACCTGGCCGTGGAGTTCGGCGCGTTCCCGCACGAGAAAGACATCATCGAGACGCTGTGGGATCGCTCGCCGATCAGGTTCGCCCGCAACGTGAAAACGCCGACGCTCTTCATCCACGGCGAGAACGACAACGACGTCCCGATCGCCGAGGCCGAGCAGTTCTATGTCGCGCTGCACGAAGTCGGCGTCGATACCGTGCTCGTGCGCTATCCCCGTGAAGGGCACGGCTTGCGCGAAACCGCCCACGTCGTCGATGCCCTCGACCGTGGCATCGCCTGGTACCGGAAATACTTCGGCAGCTGAGGCTGATAAGATCGCTGGATGCCATTGGTCTCCATAAATCCTGCTACTGGTGAGCAAATCGGTTCGTATGAGGAGATGAACGACGGGGAGATCGAACGAGCGCTGACGCTCGCACACGCCGCCTCCCTTGCCTGGCGCTCGACCAAATTCGATCAGCGGGGCGCGCTGTTGAAGCGGGCCGCGGTCGAGCTGCGGCTGCGCAAGCCGGCGTTCGCGCGCTTGATGGCGCTCGAGATGGGCAAGCCGGTCGCGCAAGGCGAAGCCGAAGTCGACAAGTGCGCGATCACATGCGAGATCGTCGCCGAGCAGGGCCCGAAGTGGCTGGCTGACGAAGAGGTCGCCACCGACGCGAAACGGAGCTTCGTCGCCTATCGCCCGCTGGGTGTGATCCTGGGCGTGATGCCCTGGAACTTTCCGTTCTGGCAAGTCTTCAGATACGTGGGGCCGACGCTGATGGCGGGCAACACCTCGGTGTTGAAGCACGCGTCGAACGTCACCGCGTGCGCGCTGGCGATCGAGGACGTGTTTCGCACGGCCGGTGCGCCCGAAGGCGTGTTCCAAACGCTGCGCGTCGGCTCCGCGCGCGTGAGCGGCCTCATCGAGGATCCGCGTGTGGCCGCGGTCACGCTGACCGGGAGCACCCCGGCGGGACGCGCCGTCGCCGCCAGCGCCGGCAAGGCGCTCAAGAAGACCGTCCTCGAGCTCGGCGGCAGCGATCCCTATGTCATTCTCGACGATGCGGACATCGCCCGCGCGGCGGACATTTGCGTCTCGGCACGCCTGGTCAACTCCGGTCAGAGCTGCGTGGCCGCCAAGCGCTTCATCGTGACGAAGAACCGCGCCTCGGAGTTCGAGAAGCTGTTCGCGGACATCATGGGCGGCAAGCGCATGGGCGATCCGATCGCCGAGCCGGTCGACGTCGGACCGCAGGCGCGGCACGATCTGCGCGACGAGCTCCATCAGCAAGTCGAGGCCAGCATCGCGCGCGGCGCACGCGTCCTGCTGGGTGGCGTCCGCCCCGACGGGCCGGGCGCCTTCTACCCGCCCACCGTGCTCACCGACGTCCGCAAGGGCATGCCGGCCTACGACGAAGAGCTCTTCGGCCCCGTCGCCTCGATCATCATCGTCGACACGGAGGCCGAAGCGATCGCGACCGCGAACGACTCGCCCTTCGGGCTGGGCGCGGCGGTATTCACGAGCAACGTCGAGCGCGGCACGCGCATCGCGGCGGACGAGTTCGAGGCGGGCGCGTGCTTCGTCAACACCTTCGTCCGCTCCGACGCACGGCTGCCATTCGGCGGCATCAAGGAATCGGGGTACGGTCGCGAGCTCGGCATGTGGGGCATCCGCGAGTTCACGAACGCCAAGACGGTGTACGTCGCGTAGGGCGGCTCGCGAGCCGCCCCTACATCTGCTTCCAGCGTTGGGCGGCTGGCAGGTGGATGCCGAACTGATCGAGCATGCGACAGCAGGTCTGGGTGACCATTTCGTCGATGCTTGCTGGCCTCGCGTAGAAAGCTGGTAGCGGCGGGTTGATGACGACCCCCATACGGGCCAGCTTGAGCATGTTCTCCAAGTGCACTTCGCTCAGCGGCACCTCGCGCGCCGCGAGGAGCAGTCGCCGCCGCTCTTTGATCACGACGTCGGCCGCCCGATGCACCAGGTGATCGCCGACGCCGTGCGCAATCGCACCCAGCGATCGCATACTGCACGGCGCGATGATCATGCCGCTGGTCAAGAACGACCCGCTCGCGATCGTCGCCCCCTGATCGTTGGCGTTGTAGACGACGTCGGCAAGCGCCTCGACCTGCTCCCGCGTGTAATCGGTCTCGTGCGCGAGCGTCTGGATCGCCCAGCGCGACATGACGAGATGGGTTTCGACCTCGGTCTCGCGGAGCAGCTCGAGGAGCCGGACTCCGTAGACGGCACCGGTGGCGCCAGTCATACCGATGATGAGACGGGCCGTGCCCATGAAAGCAGCTTACCTTTCTTTCCCTGCGCGAGGCGAAGCCGAGCGCTCCTTCCGAGCCGCGTAAGCGGCGAGGCAGACCGAAGGCCCACGCGCGCGAAGCACGCGCCTTCCGAGCGCCCGAAGGGCGCGAGGCCGTATCATGCTGTGATGTTCTTGAAGCGCCAGACCGAGGGATCGGTGATTTGCGCCTCGTGTGGTGTGCTGGTCGGCGTCAACGACGAGACCTGCTACAACTGCGGCCGCCGCAATCCCGGGCTGTGGGGTTTCGGACCGGCGCTGCGACGGCTGGGCGGCGATCTCGGCTTCGTGCCGCTGGTGATTGGATCGACGATCACGCTCTACGTCCTCTCGCTGCTGCTGTCGGGCAGCGCCATGCAGGCGTTCCTGTCGCCGAACATCCGCATCCTCTTCCTGTTGGGCGCGAGTGGCGCGGTGCCGGTCTTCACGTTCGGTCGCTGGTGGACGGTGCTCACCGCCGGTTGGCTGCACGGCGGCGTGCTGCACGTGTTCTTCAACGTGCTCTGGATCCGCCAATTGGCACCATCCGTCGCCGAGCTCTATGGCCCCGGACGCATGGTCATCATCTACATCGTGTCGGGCGTCTGTGGGTTTGCGTTGAGCTCGTTCGCGGGCGCGTATCTCTCGTGGATGCCGATCTTCTTCCTGCGCGGCGCGGAGATCACCGTTGGCGCCTCGGCGCCGATCTTCGGGCTGCTGGGCGCCGCCGTCTGCTACGGTCACCGGACTGGCAGCAGCCACGCGTCACAGATGGGACTGCAGTACGCGCTCATCCTCGGCGTGCTCGGCTTCATCATGCCCGGCACCGACAACTACGCCCACCTCGGCGGTTTCGCCGGGGGGTATCTGACCAGCCTCGTCCTTAATCCGATCACGCGCGAGCGCGTCGACCACATGATGGTCGCGCTCGTACTGATTGCCATCACGTTCATCGCCATCGTGGCGTCGTTCGTGACAGCGCTGCCTCTGCTGCTCGCTTCAACCAATTGAAGACGCTTCCGACACGCCGGATCTCGTGGGATGTACCGTCGAAACCACAACCGGCCGTTCCGTAGGAACGGCCGGGAAACTGCTCCCCGAGCTCTGGGCAGATGGTAGCAATTCTGTTGATACGCGCCACTAGTCACACGATCGCGGCCTTTCGTCCTCGGAATCGAGGGTGTTCGTCGCGCTGATCCGCACGACGTCCCGATCGCGTGTCTTCATCTGTCACGTCACATCTCGATTCATCACGGGTACTGGCCTTGCTATCGGGAGACGGTTCTCGCTTTTCTCGGAGGTCATGTATGAATTGGAGCAAGTGGCTGTGGGCATTTACCGCCGTGCTGGCTCTGATGGCGGGTCCCGCGTTCGCTCAAGGCGGCGGCGCGAGCTCGACCGGCAGCATCAGCGGCGAAGTCAAGGACTCCCAGGGCGGCGTGCTGCCCGGTGTGACCGTCACCGCGACGAGCCCCGCGCAAATCGGTACGCTCGACGCCGTCAGCAACGAAGCAGGCATCTTTCGGTTCCCGTCGGTTCCACCCGGAGAATACAAACTTTCATTCGAGCTCCCCGGCTTTCAATCCGTCGTTCGTGAAGGCATCCGCATTACCCTGGGCTTCAACGCCCAGGTGAACGTCGCGCTCGGCGTGGCGACCCTGCAGGAAACGGTCACGGTCAGCGGCGAGTCTCCGGTCATCGACACCACGGCGACGCGCCTGCAGACCAACTACAACCAGCAAGCGCTGTCGTCGTTGCCGAACGCGCGCGACATGTGGTCGCTGCTGGCGACCACTCCCTCGGTCACGCTGAACCGCGTCGACGTCGGCGGCGCCACGATGGGCACGCAGACGACCTACTTCGCGTACGGCTACTCGGGGCAGAATCGTCCGCTCATCGAAGGCATCAACACCACGGAGGGCACCGCCGGCTCGGGCTTCTATCTCGACTACGGGTCGTTCGAAGAGGTATTCATCGGCGCCGCGGGCAATTCAGCGGAGATGCCGAACCCCGGCGTGCTGACGCAGTTCGTCGGCAAGAGCGGCGGCAACACCTATAGCCTCAACACCTACTACGACTACGAGAGCGGAAACATCCAGGGCAAGAACCTGGACGACGATCAGATCACGCCCGCGCCGGGCGCGACGATTCGGCCCGACGGCAATCGCCTCGACAACTACCACAACTTCAATCTCGGCGTCGGCGGTCCGGTCGTGAAGGACAAGGTGTGGGGCTACTTCTCGTTTCTGCGGCAGCAGAACTCGGTGGCCAACCCGCCGTCGGGCTCGATCCTCGACGGGACGGCGTTCACGACGAAGCTGACGAACTACACCGGCAAGAGCACCTATCAGATGAACCAGGCCAACAAGTTCATCGGATACATTCAGTACGGGACGAAGGCGCAGCCGTTCCGCACCGACAACAGCAACCGCATCAGCTCACCCGTGCACGTCTTCGCCGACTCGACGGTCGATCAGCAGTCGCCGAGCTGGGTGTACAAGGGCGAATGGAACGGCACGATCGGCCCGAACATGTTCGCCGAGCTCCGCGCCGGGCAGTTCGGCTACGACTTCAGCCTCGACAGCAACTCGACCGATCGGCGCTACGAGTCGCTGACGACCAACGAAGTGCTCGGCGGCGGGCGCAATTGGGAGCTGGATCGCCGGCGCAATCAGTACACGGGCGCGTTCAGCTTCTTCAAGGACAGCTTCATCGGCGGCTCGCACAACTTCAAGTTCGGCGGCGAGTACCTCGACGAGTCGGGCGAGACGTTCTGGACCGGGGCCTACACCGACCATGTCATGCACTTCGTCAACGGCAACCTGCAGGGCCCTCTCTCGGCGACCACTCCCGTGTCGGTGCGGCTGCGCAACACCGTCGACAGCCTCAACGCGTTGAACACCACCAGCTTCTTCGCCACCGACTCGTGGACGCTCAAGAGGCTGACGCTCAACGTCGGCGCGCGCTTCGATCACTATCGGGTCTCGCTGCCGGCGCAGTCGATCGCCGAGCAGCGCTTCGCCTCCGCGCGGACGTTCGAGCCGATCGACGACGTCGTCTCGTTTACCCATGTGGTGCCGCGCGTCGGCGCGACCTACGATCTGAGGGGCGACGGCAAGACCGTGGTGAAGGCCAACTGGGGCCGCTTCTACTTCAACCCCGGCGTGAACCTGGCCGATGCGGTCAACGAGAACACCGCCGATCAATACAGCGACTTCGTGTGGAACGATCTCAACGGCGATCGCATCTTCCAGGACGGCGAGCAGGGCGCGCTGCAAACCAGGTTCGGGGGAGAGGCCAATGCCAGGGTCGACCCGAATCTCGAGAACTCCTACACCGACGAGGCCTCGGTGTTCGTCGAGCGCTCGGTGATGGCCGATCTCGGCGTGCGGGTCGGCTTCGTCTACAAGCAAGACAAGAACGGCTGGCAGCAGAACAACCTGCTGCGTCCGTTCAGCGCCTACAACATCCCCGTCAACCTGATCGATCCCGGAGCCGACGGTGTGACGGGCAATGGCGACGATGGCGGCGCGTTCACGGCATTCGGCCTCGACCCCTCACTGCTGTCGGCCAGCGACAACGTGGCCACCAACGTGGACGGCTACGAGGGCACCTACAAGACCCTCGAGTTCTCGGCCAACAAGCGCTACAGCAATCGCTACTCGCTGAACGCGTCGTTTTCGTATATCTGGACCGACGAGTTCGGCAACAACTACTTCAACAACCGGTTCGGCACCGCGGTCAGCAACTTCGCGTTCTTCGGTTCGTTCCCGACCAACCCGAACGAGCAGACCCGGAACGAGTTCACGAACTGGAGCGCGAAGTTCACCGGCACGGTCGACGCCGGCTGGGGCCTGCGGGTCACGCCGATTTTGAAGCTGCAGAGCGGCGCGCCCTTCGGCCGTTTCGTCAGCTACTCGGCGTGCTCGGCGACCATCACGAGCAACTGCCTCAATTACGGCGCGCAACTGATCCTCGTCGAGCCGATCGGCACTCGGCGTCAGGACACCGTGGCGACGTTCGACTTCCGCGTCGAGAAGAACCTGCAGGTCGCGGCCAAGGGGCGGGTCGGCCTGTTCTTCGACCTGTTCAACGCGCTCAACTCGAACACCGCCGTCAACGTCAACTGGCGCTCGGGCACCGCGTTCGACAAAGCCACGACCGTCATCGGCCCGCGGATCGCGAAGTTCGGCGTGAAGTTCGACTGGTAGACGAGAGGCCTCGCCGCGTTCGCGGCTCGGTGGGCGG
>DAINCF010000305.1:0-8452 GCA_036732565.1 Vicinamibacterales bacterium | reverse complement strand
GGTTCATCGCGCGGGGCACGGCGCCGGCGCCGCCTCGGCCGACGGAAGTACAGCGGCTCACGATTCCGTTTGCCGCGGACCTGCGCATGGTGCGCGACCTCGCGTCGCCGCTGGCGATCGCGCCCGATGGACGAGCGATCGTGTACGCCGCGGCCCCGGGCGCGGGTCGCACCCAGCTCTATGTACGCCGGCTCGGCCGGTTCGAGGCGACGCCGATCGCGGGCACGGATGGCGCGAGTGCCCCGTTCTTCTCGCCGGACGGGGCCTGGGTCGGATTTCATGCGGGCGGCGCGATTCAGAAGGTCGCGCTCGCGGGCGGGGCGCCCCTGCGGGTCGCCGATACGCCGCCACTGTGGAGCGGCTCATGGGGCGCCGACGATCACATCGTGTTTGCGACGTCACTTCCCGGCGATGGGCTCTGGCGCGTCACGGCCGCCGGAGGCGATCCCGAGCGCCTCACGACACCGGACGCCGAGCGGCGCGAGCTGCGACACGCGGCGCCATACCTGTTGCCGGATCGTCGCCGCGTGCTCTTCAGCGTCCTCAACGCCGACGGCTGGGCGGCGTCGATCGTTGCGCTCGACTCGAAGCAGGTCACGCACGTGACTGGTCGTCTCGGTGGGGTCGCGTCGCTTGTCACCGGCTCACATCTTGTCTTCGCGCAAGACGGTGGGCTCGTGGCGCTGCCCTTCGACGCCGAGCGCGGCGCCTTGGCGACGACGCCGTTGCCCCTACTTGATCGTGTGGCGACGGGCCGTCTGAGCTCGTCGTATTTTGCGGTGTCGACGACCGGCGTGCTCGCGTATGTGCCGGCGGGCGTCGATGTTCCATCGCACGCACTTGTGCTCGTCGATCGTGAAGGACGGAGCACACGTGCGTCGGATCTGCGAGCGGCGTATCAGTATCCGCGCTTTTCACGCGATGGACGACGACTGGCCGTCACCATCGCCGCGGCGAATGGTGGCGACGTGTGGGTGTACGACCTCGATCGCGACACGCGCACCCGGATTACGACCGGCGGCATGAGCCGCGGGTCGATCTGGGCGGCGGACGGCAGTCGGCTGGCGTTCGAATGGAGAGGACCATCCGCCTGGAGCCTGTATACGAAAGCCGCCGATGGGGCCGGCACGCAGACCCCGCTGATCGATGCGCCTGCGCCGTCGCTGGAGCAGGGGTGGACGGACCCGCTGGCAGGGGTCCTGCCGGGCAGCGTCCCGTCGCTCACCGGGGCGCACGTGCAGTCGCCGTCCAGTTGGTCGCCGGGAGGGCCGATGGCCTTTGTCGAGCACAAATCGAACGGGGAGCGTGACATTTGGGTGCTGTCGCCTGGAGAAACTGCCGTGCCGTTCCTGATCACCCCCTTCGACGAGTCGGCCCCGGAGTTCTCTCCGGACGGGCGATTTCTTGCATATGTCTCCGATGAGTCAGGAGTCCCTGAGGTGTACGTGCAGCCTTATCCCGGCCCCGGCGGCAAATGGCTGGTGTCCACCGGCGGTGGGACCGACCCGGTCTGGACGGCCGACAGCCGGGAATTGGTCTACCGGCAGGGCGACGCGGTGATGGGGGCGGCCGTGCGATTGACTCCTTCGTTCCAGGCGGCGGCGCCGCGCGAGATCTTCAACATGCACGACGAGCAGGGCGACGCCCGCAACTACGACATCTCGCCGGACGGCCGGCGGTTCGTCATGGTGCAGGGCAGTCGTGTGGCGACGCCGGACGCCGTCCACATCGTGCTCAATTGGCTCGACGAGTTGTCCCGAACGCCCGCCGCGGCGGGAGGAGGGCGCTGATGCGATCCGATTCTCGACTCAGTCATCGTTCCGCGTCGCCCGATCGGTCGCCGGCGCCGGCGGCGGTGCGCGAGGACACGACGCCCATCTACGTCTCGGCCGCGGTCCTGGACACCTGGACCGCGCACGACTGGAGTGAGGGCATCGACCTCACCCAGGCGCCTGGACTCGTCACCTTCGAGGTCGTCACGCGCCGCAGCATCTACTACATCGTCCGCTCGGGACCTGGTGAGCTGATGGTGCGCGGCGGCCACTACCTGCCCGACTTCCGTCGCGCGCGATCGGTGGGCTGCTCGATGGGCGGTGCATTGCTGAAGCAGCACGCGGTGCACGTCGGCTTCAGGATGGAGATCGGGTTCGAGGAGATGCGCCTGGTGACCTCGGAGGTCACGCACGTCCGCATCCTGACCGATCAGCGCGAGTAGCCCGCGTCGAGCCTGCCGGCGGACCAGGGCTGAGATTCGGCCCCGGGCCTCGGTTGATGAGCGTCCGCGTCCGCTCCCCGTCCGTTCGTCCCACCGATTGTGACCTTTCCTCTTGTGAAATCGGCCCGCCGGGCCTAGCATCCAGCCACCCTTGGTCGTTTGTCTTGACTCCGTCACGGTGTCTGTTCGGCTGCATGCTCGAAGGAGGATGTGATGGTCATCAGATCCGCCGCGGTTTTTACGCTGGTGGTGTCCACGCTTCTCGTTACCCCTGCGACAACGGTCATGGCGCAAACGACCGGCGCAACGCTTCTCGGTGTTGTGACCGATGAGCAGGGAGGCCTGCTCCCCGGCGCCGCCATCACGATCACCAACACGGACACGGGTCTGTCGCGCGATGTGGTCTCCGATGGGAGCGGCCGCTATCGCGCCGCGGCGCTGCCGCCGGGTCCGTACGAGATTCGCGTCACGATGTCGGGTTTCGTCAACTTCGTCCGCAGTGGCTTGACGCTGACCCTGAATCAGGAGGCCACCGTCAACCTCGGCCTCCGGCTCGCGACCGTGCAGGAGACCGTGACGGTGACGGCGGAGGCGCCACTCATCGAGATCACGAGCAACACGCTGGAGCGCAACATCACGCGCGAAGATCTCGATACCCTGCCGCTCGCGGGCCGCAACTTCGCGAACCTCGCGACGCTCTCGCCCGGCGTTGCCGGCGTTGGCTCGGGCACGGGCACGGGTGCCGTACAAGCGTCGGGGCAGACGAACCGGAGCAACAGCTTCCTGATCGATGGCCTGAGCAACGACGATACGACCGTCGCGACGACGCGCGGCGGGTTCTCGTTGGAGGCGGTGCGCGAGTTCGCGGTCATCACCAACCAGTTCTCCGCCGAGTACGGCATGGCCGCCGGCGCCATCGTCAGCGTGATCACGCGCTCGGGCACCAACGACCTGCAGGGCCGCCTGTTTGCGTTCCATCGCGACGACTCGTTCGACGCGCAGGACCCGTTCTCGAAGGCGCAGGGGTCCGGCAAAGCGCCGTTCAGTCAGCAGCGATACGGCGGCTTCCTCGGTGGTCCGCTGATTCGCGACAGGTTTCACTACTTCGGTTCCTATGAAGGTCTGCGCGAGCGAGACACCGCCGTGATCACGTCGCCACTCGTGCCACCGGACCAGCGGGAGGAGCCGCGCACCGACGATGAGAACCAGTACTTCTTCAAGACCGACTACCAGATGGGCGGCTCCAAGACGCTGACGGTTCGCTACCGGGCGGATAAGCGCCGGCAGACTGGACAAGGGGTTGCCCAGAACCAAGGGCTGAACACGCGCGAGCGCGGCAACAACACCAACACGCTCGACCAGGACATCATGGGCAACCAGACGTCGGTCCTGTCGGCGGTGATGCTCAACGAGGTGCGCGTCCAGTTCGCCAGGCGCTCGAGCTTCAGCGACACCGAAGGCTATAGCGTGGACGGGATGCCGGAGATCAACCGCCCCTCCGGCAGGTTGGGGAAGGCGCAGAACATGCCTCAGGGGCGCGACGAGAATCGCTTCCAGATCGTCGACAACCTCAGCCTCACGGCCGGCAAGCATGACTTCAAATTCGGCGCCGACATCAGCATCATCCGCGCCGACAGCTTCTTCCCGCGCAATCGCGACGGCAACTTCACGTTCACCACCGACGCGCCGTTCAATCCCAACGATCTCTCGACGTACCCCACCCAGTACGTCGTCGCGGTCCTCGAGCCGAACCAGCCGCTGCCGAACGATCTGTACTCGTTCTTCGCGCAAGACCAGTGGCGGGTGCAGTCGAACCTGACGTTCAACCTCGGCGTGCGCTACGACCGCGAGCGGGGCTTCCACAAGATTGTGGGCGTGCCCGACGACGGCAACAACTTCCAGCCGAGACTCGGCTTCGTCTGGGATCCCTGGAACAACGGTCGTACGGCCATCCGCGGCGGCTACGGCCACTACGTCGATCAAAGTTTTCTCAACATTCAACTGAACGTCGCCTCCGCAAAGGGCGCGGTGGAGTTGGTGATCAACAACCCGGGCTATCCCGATCCGTTCTCGCGTGGCTCGCAGACCAACACACCGCCGAGCTCGGCCACCGTGACGCCGAATCCCAAGACTCCCGAGTCGCGCACCGCAAGCCTCGGCGTCAAGCGTGAGGTCGTGACCGGCCTGGCGGTCTCCATCGACGGCGTCTATAGCCGCGGCTACAACCAGTACGCGTGGATGGACCTGAACTACCCGGATCCCGTCACCGGCATCCGTCCGAACCCCGCGCTCGGCCGCATCATCGAGTACGCCAACTACGGCCACGCGTGGTACTCGGCGCTGTTGTTGGGCGTCGAGGGGCGAAGGATGAAGGGCGGCCCGTCGTGGAGCCTGTCGTATACGCTGTCGAAGACGCTACGAGACGTCGAAGGCTTCCAGTTCACACCGCAGGACATGCGCGACCCAGGCGCCGACAAGGCGCTCGCCAACAACCATCGGAAGCACCAGTTGGTGGGCAACGTCACGTGGGCGCTGCCGGCTGGCTTCCAGGTCGGGGCAGTGGCGTCGGCACGATCGGGGCTACCGTGGACGGTGACGACCGGCCGCGACAACAACCGCGATACGTTCATCACCGACGTCGATCGGCCCGATCTCGCGGATCCCAATGGCGATCCGCTCAACACGGCGACCTACTTCGCGGACTTCACCGGACGGCCTGGCACCCTCGGTCGGAACACGCTCATCGGTGGCGACTTCTTCCGCCTCGACGCGCGGGTGTCGAAGTTCGTTCAACTCGGCAGCTTCAAGTTGGAGGCCTTCGTCGAAGGCTTCAACCTCACCAACCGCGTGAACTTCGCGCGCACCCAGGGCAACCTGCGCAACGTGAACTTCGGCCGCCCGACGGCGATTGAAGGCAACATGCGGCAAGTGGAGGTCGGCTTCCGCTTCGACTTCTGAGGTCCATCGGCGCGGGTCGGGCATGGGCTCGACCCGCGTCGCTGCTGATCGTTCCTGCACGTTTCCGCCTCTCTCCTGCACACCCCTTCCAGCAAATTCCCGTCGCACGTTGACAGCGCGCAGACTCTGCCTCACGATCGCCCGGCATCTATCGCTCGTGTGTCCTCCAAGGAGTCCCCATGTCCGTTCACTCGGGTCGCAGGTTGTGGCCGCGGCTGATTGTGCTCTTCGCCGCAGTGGCCCTCGCGACACAGGCAACCATCGCCCAAGATCCCGCGACCTCAGACGCGCCCGCACGTAATCGTGAGCATCTCGCCGCCATCGTCCAGGCCTGGGAGCAGGGGCTCGACTATGTGCCCGGCGAAGTGCTCGTGAAGTTTCAACCTGGTCTGCAACCGAGCCAACAGGCCCGCGCGCTCTCGGTGCTGCGCGGCGACATCAGCGGCGGTCGCCAGCGGTGGATCGGCGATGTGCTCCTCGTGCACGCCACGGGTGAGACCGATGCCGAGCGTATGTCCGCACGGCTGGAGGAGCAGCCTGAGGTCATCTACGCCCAGCCGAACTACCTGGGAACGATGAAGACGACGCCGAACGATCCGTTCTTCAACCGGCAGTGGAACTTCGATCTCATCGACATGCGCCGCGCGTGGGACATCAATCCCGGCGGCTCGTCGGAGGTGACGGTCGCGGTCCTCGACTCGGGCGTGAACACCATCAACCGATCGATGTCCTTCCGCCTGTGGACCGGCAACGGCTTTGGCACGTTCGCCATCCCGTTTGCAATCAACCCGGACTTCGACGGCAACCTGCTGCAGCCTGGACGTGACTTCGTCTTCTTCACGGCGGCCAGCCCGGTCATCGATCTGGTCGGACATGGCACGCACGTCGCCGGGACGATCGCGCAGGCCACGAACAACTCGGTGGGCTCGGCCGGCATCGCGTATCAGTCGCGGCTCGTGCCGTTGAAGATCTGCTTCGGCTACTGGGAGCTGCAGATCGTCCAATCCGATCGCGGTATACCGGGATTCGTTCCGCCGAGCGAAGGCGGCGGCTGTCCGACGTCGGCGGGGGTTGAGGCGATCCGGTGGGCCGCGGACAACGGCGCCAAAGTCCTCAACATGAGCATCGGCGGCCCGGGCGCCTCGCCCGCCTATCAAGACGCCCTGCAGTACGCGGTCTCACGCGGCGCGTTCGTGGCCATCGCGATGGGCAACGAGTTCGAGGACGGCAATCCCGTCGAGTATCCGGCGGCCTACGCCGCCGACATCCCAGGGGTCATGAGTGTTGGCGCCGTGGGCACCACGTCGCGCCGCGCCTATTACTCCAACACCGGCGAGCACATCGAGATCGCGGCTCCAGGTGGTGACAGCCGCGTCGGCGGCCTGAACGGCATGGTCGTGCAAGCCGGCCTCAACGAAGACGACTTCGATCCCTTCACGATCGTCGTGCCGCGATTCGATCGCTACGTCCCCGACGTCAAGCAGGGGACGTCGATGGCGACGCCGCACGTGGCCGGCCTCGCGGCGCTGCTGTACTCGCAAGGCATCACCAACCCCGCGGCCATCGAAGCGGCCATTCGGCAGTTCGCCACCGACCTCGGGACGTCGGGACGCGACACCGAATTCGGGTTCGGCCTGATCAATGCGCGCGCGACCCTGCGCGGATTGGGGATCGCGCGATGAAGGCCATCAAGCCATTGGTGATGTCGTTGGCGATCCTGGGCGCCGTCGGCACCGCCGACGCGCAGTCGTTGAGCATCCGTGGTGTCGGCGCGTTCGGTGTCGAGGCCATGACCGCGTCGGACAGCTTCGACGCCGTGGTGGGGAAGACGTCGCTGGGTCAGTTTGGTGGCGGCGTCCAGGTGGTCAACCTCTGGAAAGCGTTGTTCGTGGAAGCCACGGTTGAGCGGTCGAAGGCCGACGGCGAGCGCGTGTTCGTGTCCGACGGCGACATCTTCCCGCTCGGCATTCCGCTTCAAGTGACGATGACGCCGATCGATCTCGTGGCCGGGTGGCGCTTCGGCGGCCTCGGCCGCGTGACGCCCTACCTCGGCGGCGGCTTCACGTCGATCGGCTATCGCGAGGAAGCGGACTTCGACGACACCGACGGCGACTTCGATGATCGAGGCGATGGGTTCGTGCTCCTCGGCGGCATCGAAGTGCCGGTGTGGCGGTGGATTCACGTGCGCGGCGAGGTGCGGTATCGCGACGTGTCCGATGTCTTGGGCGCCGGCGGCGTCTCCGCGGTCTTCGATGAGAACGCGCTGGGCGGCGTTACGTACGGAGTGAAGATCGCCGTCGGGCGCTGAGTGTCTTCTCGGCCAGGGTGGCGCCAAGCGCTGTGCCGCACGTGTTCGTCAAGACGTCGGTCGCGGTCGCGATACGGCCGTGGGTGTAGACCTGATACAGCTCGATCGCGATCGACAGCGCGGCGCCAGCCAACGTCGCGTAGAGCAGTGCCCGGCGGCTGCGGCCCCACGCGAGGGCCAGGCCCAGTGGGAGAAACAGCGTGACGTTGGCGACGATGTCGAACGGGTAGATGCCTCGGCTGAAGGGGACCCATTCGACGGTCGCCCAGTGCGAGTGGCCGACGAAGCTCGACCACGGTCCCCCGGTCGTGATGAAGAGGATGACGCTGAGGATGGCAGCGAGTACGAGCGCCCGCTTCACCGCGCGCGACGCTCGCGCGTCAAATGCGGCACGATGCCGACCAAGCGCTCGATGACCATCAGCTTGCCGCGATGATGCATCTCGTGTTCCTTGGCGGCGAGCAGCATCTCGAAACGTGAGCGGCTCGGCGGATGAACGGGCGAGGGAAAGCTCACGCGCTCGTGCAGCTGCTCGTCGGTCAGCGACTCCAGCCACGTCGCGAACTCGTCACCGCTCTTCCTGAGCGCGTCCAGAATCTGCGCGCGGGTCGCCAGGCTGTCCTCGATCTCCTTCGAGCGGGCGAGGTACGCGCCCCAATCCTCGAACGAGACGAAGGACTTCCGATCGACGCCGTGCAGCTGGGCATGCCACCACGTCGCGGCGGCGACGTGGGCGAGCTCCTCGGCGACGGACCGCGTGTCCTCCGCCGGGCGGAAGTCGTACTTGTCCTCCGGGATGTCTTCGGCAATCTTGATCGTGTTCTTGCGCACCGTGCGAAACGCGTCCGCCAGCTCGCGGCCGCCGTAATGGTCCATTACCCCTCCTGCAGCGTTCGATTGTAGCCGCAGTGCTTCGCACAGCTATGTGGGGCCGGCTTCCCGCCTTCGCTCAGCTTCGGCGAGGTCTCGCC
>DAINCF010000304.1:0-8525 GCA_036732565.1 Vicinamibacterales bacterium | reverse complement strand
GTGCCGCCGACGATCGCCCGCGGGCCCGACTCCGGGCGCCGCGGACCCCGCGCCGCCGCTGTAAACGATATAATCCTGGGAAACCGAGAATTTTCCCAGGATCGCCAGGATGCAGCGGACGGACGTCGGGAATCCGGATTACTTCCATAAGGTCGTCGATTGTCAGTGGGCGTGTCCCGCGCACACCAACGTGCCGGAGTACATCCGCCTGATCGCGCAAGATCGCTACACGGACGCCTACGTCCTCAACCGCGAGTCGAACGTCTTCCCCGGCATCCTCGGTCGCACCTGCGATCGTCCGTGCGAGCCCGCCTGCCGGCGAACGCGGGTGGACGGCAAGCCCGTCGCCATCTGCCGGCTCAAGCGTGTCGCCGCCGATCAGAAAGAGGACGTGCGCGACCGGTTGCCGCGCGCGCCGGTCGACAAGAACGGAAAGAAGGTGGCTCTGATCGGCGCGGGTCCTGCGTCACTGACGGTGGCGAACGACCTGATGCCGCTCGGCTACCAGTGCACCATCTTCGAGAAGGGCCCGCGACCCGGCGGCCTGATGCGCATCAACATCCCCGCCTTCCGCCTCCCCGAAGAAGTCCTCGACGAAGAGATTGGCTACATCACCGACATGGGCGTCGACGTGCAGTACGACGCGCCGGTGACCAGTCTTCGCTCGCTCGTCGACTCGCGGGCGTTCGATGCCGTGTTCGTCGGCAGCGGCGCGCCGAAGGGCAAGGAGCTGGAGTTGCCCGGCCGTCACGAGACGGATCAGATCTTCATCGGCATCGAATGGCTGGAGTCGATCCACTTCGGGCACATCGACAGCGTCGGCAAGCGCGTCCTGATCATCGGCGTCGGCAACACCGCGATGGACTGCTGCCGTTCGGCGAAGCGGCTTGGCGCGGAAGAGGTCAAGGTCATTTCGCGCAAGACGCGGAAGTACTTCAAGGCATCGCCCTGGGAGCTGGAGGACGCGGAGGAAGAGCACGTCGAGATCCTGGAGAACCTGTCGCCGGTGCGCTTCGTGATCGAGAACGGGAAGCTGACCGGGATGCAGTTCGACCAGTTCACCTCGCGCGAGGAGAACGGGAAGCTGATTCAGGATCCGGCCGGTCGCATCACCATCCCGTGCGACAGCGTGGTGCTGGCCATCGGCCAGGAGAACGCGTTCCCGTGGATCGAGCGCGACATCGGGCTCGACTTCGACAAGTGGAACATGCCGGTGGTCGACAAGACGACGTTCATGTCGACGCGGCCGGGTGTGTTCTTCGGCGGTGACGCCGCGTTCGGGCCCGCGAACATCATCTGGGCGGTGGAGCACGGCCATCAGGCGGCGATCTCGATTCACAACCACGTGACCGGCGTGCCGGTCACCGAACGTCCGCCGCGCGGAATGACGCTCACCAGCACCAAGATGGGGCTGCACGAGTGGGCGTACAGCAACAACTACGACCCCGTGGCTCGGCAGAAGATGGTGCACGTCGAGATGCCGCTGCGCTTCTCGAAGATGACCATCGAGGTGGAGCAGGGCTTCACGGCAGAACAAACGGCACACGAAGTCCAGCGGTGCCTCAACTGCGACGTGCAGACGCACTTCACCGACTCGCTGTGCATCGAGTGCGACGCCTGTGTCGACATCTGTCCGGTGGATTGCCTGACGATCTCGATCGACGGCGACGAAGCCGCGCTCCGCGAGCGTCTGACCGCGCCGGCCGAGAACCTCGAGCAGCCCCTGTTCGTGTCCGGTCCGTTGAAGCAGACCGGCCGCGTGATGGTGAAGGACGAGAACGTATGCGTGCACTGCGGCCTGTGCGCCGAGCGCTGTCCGACCTACGCGTGGGACATGCGCAAGTCCGTCGCGCAGATCCCGTATGCCGGCGCCTTCATTCCGCTGGAAGCGGTGGGGAGATAAGACGTGGGCCTCCTTGAAGGGCGGCCCCTACGTACGACCTTCGTAGCGGCCGGCCTTTAGGCCGGCCGAGAACAGAGCATGGATCTAACAAACGAATTCGCGTTCAAGATCGCGACCGCCAACGGCACGGGGTCGGCGTCGGCCAATGGCCTCATCATGCAGGCCATCTTCCGGATGGGTGTGCCGGTGACGGGGAAGAACGTCTTCCCGTCGAACATTCAGGGCCTGCCGACGTGGTACGAGATTCGAGTCAACAAACACGGCTACACCGCGCGCACGCCCGAGTTCGATCTGATGGTGGCGCTCAACGCCGCGACGTACCAGCGCGACGTCGCCGAGGTTCGTCCCGGTGGATGGTTGCTCTACGACTCCACGTGGCCGCTCGACGACAAGCTGAAGCGGCCCGACGTCACGTTGATCGGTATCCCCCTCGCCGAGATGTGCAACGCCGCGTTCAAGGGTGTGCGCGAGCGCATCCTGATGAAGAACGTCGCGTATGCCGGGGCGCTGGCGGCGCTGCTGAACATCGACGAGGACCTCACTCGCGCCCTGCTGAAAGAAAAGTACGCCGCAAAGCAGGCGCTGATGGACTCCAACCAGAGGGCCGTCGATCTCGGCTATCAGTACGCCAAGGAACACTTCGCGTGTCCGCTGCCGATCCACCTGGAGCCGATGGATGCGACCAAGGATTCCATTCTGATCGACGGCAACACCGCCGCCGCGCTCGGCTGTTTGTATGCCGGGGCCACCGTCGGGGCGTGGTATCCGATCACGCCGGCGACGTCCCTCATGGAGGCGTTCAACGGCTTCTGCAAGAAGTACCGACGCGATCCCGAGACCAAGGCGAACCGTTTCGCCATTCTGCAGGCCGAGGACGAGCTCGCGGCCATCGGCATGGTGATTGGCGCCGGGTGGGCGGGCGCGCGTGCCTTCACGCCGACCGCTGGTCCAGGCATCTCGCTGATGAACGAGTTCCTCGGCCTCGCGTATTACGCGGAGGTGCCCGCGGTGGTGTTCGACGTCCAGCGCACCGGACCGTCGACGGGCATGCCGACGCGCACGCAGCAGGGCGACCTCATGCTGTGCGCCTACGCCTCGCACGGCGACACGCGCCACATCTGCCTGTACCCGTCGGATCCGCGCGAAGCGTTCGAGCTGGCGGTGAAGGCTTTCGATCTCGCCGAGCGCTTCCAGACACCGGTGTTCGTGCTGTCGGATCTCGACATCGGGATGAACGACTGGATGGTGCCGAAGCTCACCTGGGACGACAGCTATCGACCGGATCGGGGCAAGGTGCTGTCGGCCGAGCAGCTCGAAGCCATCAAGACCTTCTATCGCTATCTCGATAGTGACGGCGACGGCATTCCGTATCGCACGCTGCCGGGGACGCATCCCAAGGGCGCGTACTTCACGCGCGGGTCCGGGCACAACCGCTATGGCGGCTACACCGAGGACGCCGAGGAATACACCGACGTCGTCGATCGGGTCGCGCGGAAGATTCAGGGCGCGACGCGCGCCGTGCCGGCGCCGGTGATCAAGCAGGCAGCGGGGGCGAAGATGGGTCTGGTGACCATCGGCGGCTGCCATGCCGCGTGTGTCGAGGCCATGGACATCCTGGAGCGCGAGGGCGTCGTCCTGGATTACATGCGCGTCCGCGGGTTCCCGTTCGGCGACGATGTGCGGGCGTTCCTCGAGGCGCACGAGGTCAACTTCATCGTCGAGCAGAATCGTGACGGGCAGTTGCGCAGTCTGCTGATGCTGGAGACGGGCGTGCCGGTGGAGAAGCTGGAGTCGGTGCGGTATTACGGCGGCTTCCCGATGAGCGCGCATCACGTCATCACCGGCGTCAAGGGCAAGCTCGAGAGGGCCGCATGAGCTACATCGCCAAGCCCAAGGTTCATCATCCGTCGCTGCAGAAGAACGCCATCGGCCTGACGCGGCGCGACTACGAAGGCTCGATGTCGACGCTGTGCGCCGGCTGCGGGCACGACTCGGTCACCGCCGCCATCATCCAGGCGTTCTGGGATCTGTCGATCGCGCCGCATCGCGTCGCCAAGCTGTCGGGGATCGGCTGCTCGTCGAAGACGCCAACCTACTTTCTGCGCGAGGCGCACGGGTTCAACAGCGTGCACGGCCGCATGCCGGCGCTGGCCACGGGCGCCAATGCGGCCAATGGGGATCTCGTCTACATCGGCATCTCCGGGGACGGCGACTCGCTGTCCATCGGCCTCGGCCAGTTGTGCCACGCGATGCGGCGCAACGTCGATCTCCTTTACGTGCTGGAGAACAACGGCGTCTACGGTTTGACCAAGGGGCAGTTCTCGGCGTCCGCCGACCCTGGCTCGACGAGCAAGAAGGGCGAAGCGAACACCATGGAGGCGATCGACGGCGCGCTGCTCGCGCTGACGCTTGGCGCGACGTTCGTCGCCCGCAGCTTCTCGGGAGACAAGGCGCAGCTCGTCCCACTGTTGAAGGCCGGCATCGCGCACAAGGGTTTTGCCTTCATCGACGTGATCTCCCCGTGCGTCACCTTCAACGATCACGAAGGGTCCACCAAGAGCTACGCCTACACTCGCGAGCACCAGGTCGAAGTGGTGCAGGCCGACTTCGTGCCGCCTGCGGACGAGATCACCGCGGAGTACGCCTCGGGCACGGTGCGCAACGTGATGCTGCACGACGGCAGCTGGATTCGCCTGCGCAAGGTCGCGGAGGACTACGATCCCACCGATCGCGATCGCGCCTACGAGCACATCAGGAAGCACCAACGCGCCGGCGAGATCGCGACGGGCCTGCTGCATGTCTCCACCGAGTCCAAAGACATGCACGCGCAAGCGGGGACGGTCGCGGCGCCGCTGGTCGACCTGCCGTACGAACAACTCTGCCCAGGCAACGCGGAGCTCGAGAAGCTGCAGCAGCGGTTCCGATAGATTGTCTGTTCCTCGCCACAGCTATCTCTTTCGGTTCGGCCTACCATCGCCGAGTGCCTTGATGCGCTCGATCAAGTCTTCGTGAAGAATCCGCATCTGCCGGCCCAGGTCGTCGCGAAGATATTGCAGCTTGGCATCGGTTGCAGAAAATCCGTCGCGCACCTCCGTCCGAAGTTGCGAAACCTGCGATGCGAGCTCGTCGATACGAGCCGGGAGTTGTTCGAGAGCCGTCACCCGCTCTTCCAGCCTTTCTACCCGTCCGACAAGGGTTTGCCGAGGCATGATCCCTCCAGTGAATTCATGGCGCCGCGTCGCGCCGTCCACTTTTTGCGAGGGTTGCCTCTGCTATTCATGTGCCGTGGCGAGTTGACGACGGTAGCATCGTCCCGACAGGTGAGCAAGGCAAAGGATGGTGTCCTATGAGCAGCGGCACAGCGGTCAGCAGCGGGTGGAGGATCGCGGGCGTCCTCACGTTGGCGATGTCAACTCTCGTGGTTGGCGTACCCGCCACGCAGACACGCCCGACGAGCCAGACGAAGGTCGTGCTAATCGGTACCGGGACGCCGGCGGCGACCCCAGATCGATCGGGGCCCGCTACGGCGATTGTCGTGAACGAGACGGCATACCTCGTGGACTTCGGACCTGGCGTGGTTCGGCGTGCGAATGCGGCGGCGACGACCCGCGGCATTCCGGCGCTGCAGCCGAACAACCTACGCCTCGCGTTCGTCACCCACTTGCACTCGGACCATACCGTTGGCTATCCCGATCTCATCTTCAGCCCGTGGACGTTGGGACGACGAGTGCCGCTGGAGGTGTACGGCCCGAAGGGCATCACGTCGATGACCGACCATTTGCTCGCCGCGTACAGCGTGGACGTCGAGACGAGGACGAATCCTGATGGCAACCAGCGAACATTCGCGGATGGGCACAAGGTGAATGCGCACGAGATTGCCGCCGGAGTGATCTACAAAGACGCGAATGTGACGGTGACCGCGTTTGCCACCAAGCATGCGATGGAGAGCTATGGCTACCGCTTCGACACGGCCGATCGCAGCATCGTGATCTCCGGCGACACCAATCCGACGCAAGCGACGATCGACGCGTGCCGCGGCTGTGACGTGCTGATCCACGAGGCTCACACCGCCGCATGGCTGGATGCGCGACCCGAGGCCGGCGGCGCGCCCCCTGGCACGTTCCGGCGATTTTCCGAGAAGTACCACACGACGACCGCGCAGCTGGCCGAGCTCGCACGCGCGGCCAAACCGCGGTTGCTGATTCTCTATCACTACAACAGCCTGTCTCCCGAAGAGCTCCACGCGGACATGCTGGCGAAATACGCCGGACACTTCGTCGTCGGTCGCGATCTCGACGTGTACTGAAGGCATCGTTTCGCGACGAACGTGGTATACCCGTCCGCGATGCGGCAACTTTCCGGGGCTGCCAGCCGTCACATCCGGTGCTGGGTCCCCGCATGAACAACCTCAAGCTGGCATTCCGGACGCTGTTCAAGACGCCGTTCGTCACGTGCGTCGCCATCCTGTCCCTGGCGCTCGGCATCGGGGCGAACTCCGCGATCTATTCGCTGTTCGATCAGATGCTGCTGCGCCCGCTGCCAGTGCACCAGCCGAGCGAGCTGGTGAACCTGTCGGCGCCGGAGCCGAAGCCGGGATCGATCACCGCCAACCAGGCGGGTAATTCCGACCATGTGTTCAGCTACCCGATGTTCCGGGACCTGGAACGCGTGCAGCAGGTTTTCACCGGCATAGCGGCACACCGGACGTTCGGCGCCAACTTCGCCTATCGCGGACAGACGCTCAATGGCTCCGGTGAGCTGGTCTCCGGCACCTACTTTTCGCTGCTCGGCCTGCAGCCGGCGCTGGGCCGGCTCATCGGACCGGAGGACGACCGCACCATCGGCGAAGCAGCCATCGTCGTGCTGACGCACACGTATTGGCGGACGCGCTTCGGCCAGAGTCCCAGCGTCCTCAACGACACGCTCATCGTCAACGGTCAGCCGCTAACCATCGTCGGAGTCGCGCCCGAGGGCTTCGAGGGCACCACGCTCGGGACGCGGCTGCACGTCTTCGTGCCCATCACCCTGCGCGGACAGTTGCAGCCGACCGCGGCCAAGGCGTTCGAGCGTCGCGACGCCTACTGGGCGTACCTCTTCGCGCGTCTCAAGCCCGGCGTATCAATCGAGCAAGCGCACACCGCGCTGAACGTGCCGTACCACGCGATCCTCAACGACGTCGAGGCGCCGCTCCAGAAGGGGATGAGCGATCAGACGATGGCGAGGTTCCGGGCCAAGCAGGTCGGTGTGGTAGCCGGCGCTCGTGGTCAGAGCACGTTGCACGGCGAGGCCCAGGCGCCACTCCTGATCCTTTTGGGCGTGACCGGATTCGTCCTGTTGATCGCCTGCGCCAACATCGCGAACCTGCTGCTGGCGCGCGCCGCGGGACGAGCCAACGAGATGGCCGTGCGGCTCTCCATCGGTGCCAGCCGTCGGCAGCTGATCGCGCAGCTGCTCACCGAGTCGTGCCTGCTTGCGGTGCTTGGCGGCGTCGGCGGTCTGCTCGTCGCGCGATGGACGCTCACACTCATTCAGTCGTTGCTGCCCGCGCAGGCGGCCACGACACTGCGCTTCGAGCTCGACGGCGCCATGCTGCTGTTTGCCGCGGCGCTTTCGCTGGGCACGGGCCTGCTGTTTGGTCTCTTCCCAGCGATACACAGCACGCGGCCCGATCTCGCGTCGACAATCAAGAGCAACTCGGGCCAGCCGTCGGGCTCACGGGCCGCGGCGCGCTTCCGCACGTCGCTCGCCACTGTGCAGATCGCGCTGTCGATGGCGCTGCTGGTCTCGGCCGCGCTCTTCACTCGCAGCCTCGCGAACATCAGCCGCGTCGATCTCGGCGTGGAGATCGACAACGTCGTGTCGTTCGGGATCTCACCGCGGCTCAACGGCTACACGCCTGAGCGGAGCAAGGCGCTGTTCGAGCAGGTCGAAGATACGATCTCGAGTATGCCCGGCGTGACCAGCGTGTCGGCGTCGATGGTACCGCTCATCGCCGGTGACAACTGGGGCAATAGCATCATGGTCCAGGGGTTCGAGGTCGGACCGGATACCGATCGCAACTCGCAGTACAACGAGATTGGTCCGGACTACTTCCGTACGTTGGGCGTTCCGCTGCTGGCCGGGCGTGACTTCACCAGGGCCGACGCCCAGGGGGCGGCCAAGGTGGTCATCGTCAACGAGGCCTTCGCCAAGAAGTTCAACCTCGGTCGCGATGCCCTCGGCAAACGGATGGGAGACCAAGGCCGCGAGGCGGCACTCGACATCGAGATCGTCGGCCTGGTGCCGAACACGAAGTACAGCAGTGTGAAAGAGGAGCCGCCACCGATCTACTACCGCCCGTACCGGCAAGACGATCAGATTGGGGCCACCACCTTCCTCGTGCGCTCGGCGCTCCCGCCAGAGCAGCTGCTCGCGGCGATTCCTCCGGCAATCGCGCGCATCGACCCGAATCTGCCCGTAGAGGAGCTGCGGACCATGCCGCAGCAGATCCGGGAGAACGTGTTCCTCGACCGGCTGATTACCACGTTGTCCGCGGCGTTCGCGTCGTTGGCCACGCTGCTGGCGGCGATCGGGCTCTACGGCGTGCTCGCGTACACCGTCGCGCAGCGCACGCGGGAGATTG
>DAINCF010000303.1:0-8555 GCA_036732565.1 Vicinamibacterales bacterium | reverse complement strand
AATCCGCCAATCGATTGAAGGACGAGTTCCTCACGACGCTCTCGCACGAGCTGAGGACGCCGTTGAACGCCATCCTCGGGTGGACCCACCTGCTGCAGTCGGGAAACCTGCAGGCGCCCGAGCAGATACGGGCGTTCGAAGTGATCCGACGAAACGCCTTGGCGCAGAATCGGCTCATCTCCGATCTTCTCGATGCGTCAGGCGCGGTCACCGGCAAGATGCGTCTCGAAGCCGAGCCCGTAGCGCTGACGGCGGTCGTTTCGGATGTCGTCGAGTCGATTCGCGTGGCGGCGGAGGCGAAGGGCATCGCCGTGCGGACGACGATTCAGGTCCCCGTGCGCCTGGTGTCCGGCGATCACGATCGACTGCGGCAGCTGACCTGGAACCTGCTCTCGAACGCCGTCAAGTTCACGCCACCGGGCGGTCACGTCGCGGTGTCGCTGACTCAAGCCAGCTCACACGCGATCCTGCTGGTGCAGGACGATGGCATCGGCATTCCGCCGGCGTTTCTGCCGCGAGTGTTCGAGCGATTCAGTCAAGCGGACCAATCGAGCGCGCGCGAGCACGGCGGCCTGGGTCTTGGCCTCGCGCTGGTGCGGCACATCGCCGAAGCCCACGGTGGCACCGTCCACGTCTTCAGTCAGGGTGAAGGGCGCGGAGCGAGCTTCACCATCAGCTTGCCGACGCTGGCCGAAGGCGAGGCGGTCGAGGAGCCGGGCGATCGTCCCGATCCGTTGGTGGTGGCGCGGCGGCCGCCGGCGCTCGATCACGTGCGGACGCTGATCGTGGAGGACGATCCTGACGGCCGGGCGTTTCTCGAGACGCTGCTAGTGCGAGAAGGCGCCGAGGTCCAGCACGCGGCCTCGGTGCGCGAGGCCATGGACGTCCTCGGCCGCTGGACACCCGATGTCATCGTCACCGACATCGGCATGCCGCACGAAGATGGCTATGAGATGTTGAGGCAGGTGCTCTCGCGGATGAAGTCGCCGGTGCCCGTGATTGCGTTGACCGGCTACGCGTCCGAAGCTCACCGTGAGCGCGTGCTATCCGCGGGCTTCTTCGGTCACCTGAGCAAACCGGCCGACCCGGAGGCGCTCATCAAGATGGTCGCCGCCGCCCGCGACGATGCGGAGGAGCAGCCGGCTTGAGGTCGGCGGTGGAGCCGGGTCCGTAACTGGATTACCGCTGTAGTTCCTGTTTCTCCGCCGATCCTGGCTCGTCGAGCAATTGCGTGGACGAGGCCGGTCCGAGGGTCGTCCAGTCGCGCAGCGCCCAAGCGACTTTCTTCTCTGGCGTGACCTCGATGAGCTGCACGACGCTGGGCCACTCCTCCTGCGGCACGGCTCCCACCCAGTTGTTGATCAGCGTATTGCCGTTCGCGAGGCGCGTCAGTTCCTGCACGGTATGGAGTGTGATGCCTGGGAGATCGTTCTTGTTGATCTCCCACACGGTCTCGCCTTGGCGATTCACCTCGCGGACGTAGCCGTGTTGATTGCCGCTGATGAGGGTGTTGCGGTTCTTCAAGCGGACGGCGGCCCACGCCGAGGGCGCGGGGACGGACCAGAGCTCCTTGCCGCCCGTGTCGTACTCAACGACCTTGCCGAGGTCGAGGTGCGCGACCAGAAAGTTCCCTTCGGGCGTCATGCGCACGTGGCGGAACTGGCCATGCACGCCTTGAGGGTTGCGCGTCGGCAGCGTCAGCGACCGCTCGGTCTGGCCGCTCCGCTTGTTGATGACCATCAGCGTGGCGGGATTGCCGTTCTGCATGATGAGGACGCGATCCCGATCCACGGGCCAGGTCGTGTGAATCTCCGTG
Source organism: Vicinamibacterales bacterium (assembly GCA_036732565.1). GTDB lineage: Bacteria > Acidobacteriota > Vicinamibacteria > Vicinamibacterales > UBA2999 > JAIVJN01. The sequence goes on along the minus strand of DAINCF010000303.1, from coordinate 6,739 downwards.
CCCGGCGGGCCGTCGTAGTTCAGACAATCTTCTTGTCGGGCGTGACCTCGCTCGCGCCGAACTGCCGCGAGAAGAGGATGTTGCCGTTCTCCAGGACGCTGCAGTCGCCGAGCTCTCCTCGATGAGGATTGGTGTACTCCCACACGATCGTCCCGTCGCGGACGATGTACATCGTCTGGTCCGAGATGCTGCGCCGCTGCCATTCGCCGCAGTACAGAAACGGATGCTGGGCCAGGCCCTTGCCCGGGAGCGGCTGAAGGTTCGCGACGGTGTTCTGAGCCGTCAGGATCAGCGGCGCGGTCACCAGGATGATGCCGATCGAACCGCGGAGGCGCATGAGCAGCACTATAGCCGCGAGCCTGCCGCTCCTGACGGCGCGCCTCGCCGTTGACTGTTACCCGAGTCTCTACTTGTTCATCGCGCTTCGAATGAACTTGCCGATCGCCATGTCCAGGCGCTCCTTACGCTCCCAGGCCTCGAGCAGGTCGAACCCGGGGTCGGACATCTTGGCCATGATCTTGTGGTGCAGGGTCTCGCTCACATCGAGTTGACTCTTCAGTTCTTCGAGCTGCGCTGCGGTCATTGGCTTCCCCCAGCGAGTATTCTATGCGGTCCCGATCGACGCGCACACGAGTAGCGCCTGGGCGGCGAAGTCCCGCGTGGGGCGAGGGGTTGTCGGCGTGTGATGATGTGGATCTGGAACGCCTATCGTGAAAATCGCCAACAGGTCGTCGATCTACTCAAGGCGTACCGAATCGACGCTGGCGAGTAAGGGTGCGCGAAGTTCTTTCCCAGTCGAATTGTGCCTGAGGACTGTCGTGGCAAGCCGATTCGCCCAAGCGAGTTGGCGCGCCCGACAGGGCTCGGAACCGCTCGCGACGAGCGAAAGCGAGTCGCGGCGCTTCCCGCAAGACCGGCCGGGGGTGGCCAGCGCGCGGAGCGCGGTGGCGCGCCCGACAGGGCTCGAACCTGTGACCCTCAGCTTCGAAGGCTGATGCTCTATCCAACTGAGCTACGGGCGCGTGCTTGTGATTGTCGCAGATGAGCGCTGTGCTCACCAAACAGTTTCGGACGCCTGCGCAGATGTAGCACAACGGTGACGACATGTGCTACATTGACTGCGTGAAGAACTACATTCACGCGCGACTCGGCAAGATGGATCGGGCCGTGCTCGAGGAGTTGAAGCAGGCCACCGGGCGTACGGAGTCCGAGATCGTTCGGCGCGGGCTCGAGCTGGTGGCGGAGGAGCAGCGGCGGCGGCGAAGCGCGTTGGACCTGGCCGGCGCCAGCGTTGGCCGGTTCAAGAAAGGGCCGCGCGATCTGTCGAGCAATCCGGCGCATCTCGAGGGCTTTGGCGAGTGAACGTGCCGGGCGCGCTTCTGGACACAGGGCCCTTGGTGGCACTCTTGTCGAAAGCCGACGCCAACCATAAACGAGCCAAGGATTTGTTTGCAGCCTGCGCGCCTCCTCTGCGCTGCTGCGAGGCTGTCGTCGCCGAGGCGTGCTTTCTCTTGCGGAAGGTGGACGCCCAGGGTCCAGCCGAGGTTGTGACCCTTGGGAGACGCGGCGTATATCAGATCGCCGTGTCGCTCAGCGAACACTGGGCGCCCATCGAAGCGCTGCTGCGCAAGTACGCTGACACCCCTATTTCGTTCGCCGACGCCTCTCTCATCCGTTGCGCCGAGATCCACGACGAACCCCGCATCATGACGTTCGACGACGACTTCACCGTTTACCGGTGGGCGCGGGCGAAGCGATTCACAATCCTCTAGCGACCGAAGCTGATCTTCTGGCCCTGCAACATCAGATGGCCGCCGCGATTGCGGCCTATCTCGAGACCCGCGCGAAAGGCTGAGCCTTCACTCATGAGCTGGAAGCAGGTGGCACAACCCCTGCTTCACTCCAGAGCATGAACATCAAGTCCCTTTGTCTCGCTCCCGTCGTTGGGTGCTTGAGCCTGTTGCTCAGCATGCCGACGCCGGCTACTGCTCAGCCTGCTGTCCCGGACGCCGATACTGTAGAGACTCAGATTGAGGCACGTTGGGACAAGGATGGGCAACTCAAAGCGTGCCCGTCGTGTGATATCGACGTCGAGTTCGAGAACGGCGTCGCGGTCCTCACCGGCGAGGTCCCGACCACCGCGCTGAAGACTCGAGCCGCGCGGTTGGCGAAGGTCAATGGCGTGACCAACGTCGACAACCGCATCTCCGTCAATGCGGAGTCCGCCGCCGACAAGACCCGCAAGGGCCTCAACAAGGCGATCAGCAAGACCGGCGACTTCGTGAACTCCGCCGGAGAGGTCGTCAACGACAGCTGGATCACGACAAAGATCAAGTCGAAGTTCGTGGCTGCCGACGAGCTCGACGGCAGCTCGATTGAGGTCTCGACCAACGAGCACGTCGTCACCTTGAGCGGGTCGGTCAAGTCGTCGACGCAGCGCGAGGCCGCGCTGCGCATCGCGCGCGAGACCGACGGCGTCAAGCGCGTCGTCAACAAGCTCGCGGTGACGACGAGTCAGTAGTGGTGAGGCGGGTCCGACCCGCTGCCACCTCAGCTCGCCGGCTCGTGATGATGTGACTGGTGATGATCGCGGTGATGGTGATGGTCGTCGTGGTCGTGATCGTGCTGCTTGCGCTGCAGCAACGCGCTGCGATGCCCGTTCGGCAGCACTCCGTAGCCCACGGCCGACCATCCCTCGCCGCCCACGCCGGTCAGCTGCTGCTCGAACGTCGCGAGATCGGCCGACTCCAGCACTTTGAATTCGTACTTCTTGGATGACATCGACGCCTCCGATCGCATTCTGACACCGAATCAGAACTCGCGACGAGGCGGGCTGAGATGCCGGCGCCCGGAGCGTCGACACCCCAGCTCAGCCCTCGATAACCGAATCCTATTTCCGCAGGCGCACGAGACGCGACTCGAATTCGCCGCCGTCGTTGTCGAGCACGACCCAGTAGTCTCCCAACACCGTGCGCGCCAGCCCCTCGACCTTCTCGTACGGGCTGAACGCTGGGAGGAGATCGCTGAGCAGTGCCTTCGTCACGGTCGTGCCGACGATGCTGCCGGCGCTGACCGCCGTAGCCAGATCGTTGGTGGCGAGACCCTCCAACGTGAAGGTGTAGATGCGCTTCAGGTTCGCGCGCGCGGCGAGTCGATTGTCGCGCTCGATCACCGCGTAGACATCAGCGCCTGTCTTGTTCTTGCCCACGAGCGCGATCTCCGACAGGCCGATCGTGCCTGGGAAGACTTCGAGGGGATAGAAAAACGACTCCCATTTGTCGAGCAGCAGATCGTATCGCGCGATGCGGGTGTACTCCTTGCCGCTGACCCTCACGTCGCCGACGAACGGCCGCTGGACGGAGACCAACAGGTATCGGCCGTTGCTGGAGACGGCGACGCCTTCGAAGCCGTTGCTCTGAATCTTCCCGCCAGGCGCATCGATGTCCTCGGGCAGGAAGATCTCGCGGAGCACTTCACCTCGCGCGTTCAGCTGAATGAGGATGTTCTTCGTCTCGTCCGCGTCCCCTTCGGACGCGAGCCAGAATCCCGCGTGCCATCGCGGCCGCTTGATGGAGGTGTCGATGGCGATGCCCTCGAGGTCGTAGTTGATCGGCTGTCCGTCGCGCGTGATTGCCACGCGCTCGTGGATCTTCGCCTCGGGCCCGAGCACGATCACGCTGAAGATGCTCGATGGCAGGGCGCTGTCCGGAACGGCGTAGAGGACGTTCGGAAGGAAGGGATGGGCCGCCAGGCCCGACAACGCGCCCCAGGGCTCGTCGACGCCCTTCGACGAGATCGTCGGCCGATCGAACGAGCCTTCCCAGTGGTTCGGCACGCCTTGGAAGATTGAGATCGTGCCGTCTTGATCGTCACCTTCGTTCGAGGTCACGAGCAGGCCGCGCGACGGAATCGCGAGCACGCCCTCGGGCCCCTGGCCCGTCGAGAGCAGCTGCACGAAGCGTGGCGTGTTGGAGTGGTCGAGCCGGTAGACCGCGACGAACGCGCCGCGCTCCGAGCTGACGAACAGGAACGTGCGCTGTCCGTAGGTCGCCACCGCAAGACCTTCGGCTTCGATCCCCTTCGCGTCGGAGCGTCCGTCAGGGTAGTGGCCGAAGCGCACCGCCGTCGCCTCGAGCGAGCCGCCATCGTCGAACAGGACGTCGCCGTTCACGCCGTGCGCGCTGAAGCCGCGACCACCCTCGTAGTCTTCTTCGCCTTCGTCCGCGGTGAAGAGGACGGTGCCGTCCGGGCTCCAGCCGATCGCGTCGGGAATGCGCAGGCCCGCGGTCGGGTTCTCGTCTTCCACATCCGCCGGATACGTCTCGGTGAACGCGATCTTGCTGTCGGCCTGCAGGTCCGCCGGCCGGTCCGCGACCTTGCCGGCCGAGAACAGCTCCTCCAGCACGGGGCTGGCGGGGTTGCCGATATCGATGATCGCGATGCCGTTGTTTTCCTGCAGCGTGACCGCGGCCTTGGTGCCACGGATGCTGACGAACTCCGGCTGCGGATCGTTCACCGCGGTCAGGCCGGCCGCGGTGAGCGCCGCCGGATCGCTGAACTGGATCGTCGTGCCAGGTGACGCCGCGAACGCCGCCGCGCTCGAGAGATCGAGCCGCACGATCTCGACGAAGCCCTTCTCCGCGCCTTCGTTCTCGATGGCGATGACCGCGACCACCTGGCCGCCAATGGTCGTGACGCCAACCGAGTCGGGACCGGTGCCGATGGCGCGGGTGGCCACGATCGTGAACGTGGACAGGTCGATCAGCACGAGCTTCCCGGGCTGCACCGCGCCGATGGCGAGGTTGCCCACCGGGAGGACCACGACGCTGGTCGGGTCGCCGCCGGCGTCGAGGGTCGTGACCTGCTGCGGCGCGGCCGGATTCGCGATGTCGACGAGCCCGAACTTCTTGCCGATGGCGTCGGAGTACACGAGAAACCGGCCATCACGGCTTGCCGATATGATCTCCGCCGAGGTGGCGCCGGGTACGTTGAAGTTCGCGATCGGCCGGAACGAACCGACGTGTCCGCCGCGTTCATCATCGTCATGGGCCATCGGAGCGGCGGCAAGCAGCGCGAGCGCGGTAACCACCGCAGCGGACATTCGGGTCATGGGGACTCCTTCGAGGTCGACAACTGCGCGCGAGTGCGCGCCGATGAGATTGTGAGAACGATTCGAAGGCTGGTCGTGTCGATTGCGTAAACTGTTGGTCAATTCTTGATGACATCTGGCAGGCTCGTTCGTAGCGCCGCCCTTCAGCGCCGCCTGGTCGATCGAAGGCTGGAGCGAGGCAGAATTTCTTCCGGGCTCAGCCCGGAGGGCAGGCCAGAAGGCCTGCGCTACGTAGCGAGCCGGATCTCGAGGTCCTGTGCGCACACGAGTGCTTGACGACGTCGCTGAAGGACAGCTCGCGGAAGGACGCGCCATCCTGGGCGATCTCCGTGAGGTACTGGCGGCCGTGCCCGCGACGGGCGCCGATGCGGCCGCCCTTGCGGCGTCGGTCCGTCAGCTCGATGACTTCTTCTTGATCGTCGTGGTTGGTGAGTTCAACGCGGGGAAGAGCGCGTTCATCAACGCGCTGCTCGGCGTGCGCGTGCTTGAAGAAGGGGTGACGCCGACGACGGCACAGATCCACGTCTTGCGGTTTGGGGAACAGGCGTCCACGGAAACCCTGGCGTCGGGCGTGCGCGTCGTCGCCGCTCCCGTGGAGCTGCTGCGCGACGTGCACATCGTCGATACGCCGGGCACCAACGCCATCATCCGCGAGCACGAGCAGTTGACGACGGACTTCGTGCCGCGATCGGATTTCGTCCTGTTCGTCACGTCCGCGGATCGGCCCTTCACCGAAACCGAGCGCGCGTTCATCGAAGCGATTCGGGAGTGGGGCAAGAAAATCGTCCTGGTCGTGAACAAGGTCGACATCTTCGCCTCCGCGGCCGAGCTCGAGCAGGTGCTGCAATTCGTCCGTGATGGCGCTTCACGTTCGCTCGGGATGACGCCGGATGTGTTCCCGGTAAGCGCTCGCCTCGCGTGGCGGGCGAAGAATCCCGAGGGCTCCAGCGGGCGGGAGCCGGACGTGTGGGCTGCCAGCCGATTCGAGCCCCTCGAGCGCTACATCCACGACACGCTGGACGAGCGCAGCCGCTTCCGCTTGAAGCTGGCCAACCCGCTTGGCGTGGGCGACGCGCTCGCGCGCCGCTACCAGGACTTGGCCACCGAGCGCCTCGGGCTGCTGGCAGAGGATGTGACGACGTTGGATGAAGTGGACCGGCAGCTCCGGTTGTATCGCGAGGACCTGGCGCGCGGCTTCGAGCTGCGCATGACCGCGGTGGAGAAAGTGCTCCTCGAAATGGAATCACGCGGCCATCAGTACTTCGAGGACACCTTGCGTGTCGGCCGTGTGTTCGATCTGTTGAACCGCGCGCGGGTGCAGCGAGAGTTCGAGGAGAAGGTCATCGCCGACGCGCCGCAGCAAATCGAGCGGCGGGTCTCGGAGATCATCGACTGGGTCGTCGATCAGGATTTCCGTCAGTGGCAGGCGGTCACGGCGCGTCTGGCCACGCGGCGGCAGAAGCACGGCGATTCCGTGTTGGGATCGCCGGACGTCGGGAGTTTCCACGAAGACCGTTCGCGACTGCTCGATTCGGTGGGACGCGAGGCGCAGCGCGTGGTGGAGACCTACGATCGCCGGCGTGAGTCGCAGGACATCGCCGACGGCGCCAGAAACGCGGTCGCGGCGAC
>DAINCF010000302.1:0-8571 GCA_036732565.1 Vicinamibacterales bacterium | reverse complement strand
GTGCTGTTGCAGGCCGATCCCGCTGCGCTCGACATCGCCGGCGGCGTGGTGGTGTGCCCGACGGGCGCCCCGCTCATCAGCGCATCGACCCGTGCCGACGCCATGTCCGCTTCCGTCGGCGCGAGATACCCTGGGCGACTCCGCACGTCGAGGCCCGGCCGCTTCACGCGAACGGTGATGCGTCGAAACCGTCCGTCGAGCCTGGTGTTCGTCGAGTAGTAGCGCAGCAAGTAGTACGCGCCCGTGTCGGTGAGCATGCGGTTGACCGCGCCCTCGACGTCGTTCGTGTTGATCACGACGGTGCCGTCGGTCTGTTCCGCCAGCTCGCGCAGCGACGATTGCCGTCCGCGGAGCCGCTCGGCGTCGACGCTCGGTAGTGGTGGCCGGCGTGGACCGATGGGCTCGTCGAACACGACCAGGCCGCGTGCGTCCACCGGATAGAAGCTCACGTTCGCGCGGTTCGCTTTCTGCAGGATGCGCCGGAACTCCACCTGATGATCCGAGAACGCCAGCATCGACCGCTCACGCTCGCACGCTTCGAAGGAGGTGCCCTTCGGATTGACCTTCAACCGTCCCGCTTCGACACCCAGCGGCTCCGGCATCCCGGGCGGGTTCGCGGTCATGCCCGGCGCTTCCGGGAGCGCGCGCGCCAAGTTCTCGTTGCGCGGAAACAGCCGCCACCCTTCGGACATCAGCACGACGAACGTGCGCTCGTCGCGCGTGCCCTCGAGATGCCCAATCAAGTCATCCAGCGCGTCGAGGGTTTTCTTCTCGCGCCGCCGCGCGATCATCTCGGCGGCGATGCCGGCGTACTCCTTACCGCTGTCGGGATAGCAGGTGTTGATCTCCAGCTCTCGTGGATCGGAGGAGTTCGCCCGATCGCGCTCGCCCCAGAACCAGTTGTCCTTCAGGATGCCTTCGATGGTGCCGGTCCTGCGCGCGAGGGTCAGGTTGCGCGCCGACATCTCGGGGGTCATGACGCCGACGAAGTCGTCGCGACCGATGACGCGATCCAGCAAGCTGATGATCGGCTTCGACGCACCATGCGAGCCGGCGAGCTGCACGTGCCACACGTCGAGGAACAAGACGAACAGCCGTGAGTCGGGTTGCTCGGCCATCGCCCGCGACTCCGCGACGGTGTTCGGCTCGACACGCGTCTGCTCGGGCACGGGAGGCGCGACCTGGATCAGCTCGAGATCTTCAACCCGCTGCGGGACGTCGTCTTCGAGCACTTCGAAGTCGGGCGCCTTGAGGTCGAGCACCGGGACGCCCTGCTGTGAGATGTAGGCATCGACGCGCACGAGGTTGGCGCCGCCGCGGAAGCGTGGCGCGCGCTGCTCCTGCGCCGGCGACTCCTGCGCTGGCTTTTCTTGTAGCGCGTAAACCGTAATCGGAACGAGGGCGAGTAGCGGCCACACGAACCGGACGCGAATCATGACGGCTCCCGTCGCAGGCAGGGCGACTGCTACATACTAGCGCTTGAAGCGGGCGGCGAGGCAGACCGTCTGAAGAGCGCGCGGACGAGCAGGCGGATGGCCAGGATCATCAGGATGGCGATGACGGCGGTGACGAGCAATGCGGCCAGCGGGTACTGCAACGCCAGGAAGCCGATCACGAACACGAAGATGTCGCCCAGGATGCTCAGCGTCCAATTGGTGAACGGCTCCGGGCTGGTGTTCGCAGCCACGCGCGCGCTCGCCTTGGTCAGGTGACTCCCGGCGGCCAGCGAGCCACCGGCCACGGCGACGAGGGCTTCCAGCCCAGGGGAGGCGTCACCCAACGACATGACGGCGATCAGCGCACCGCCAACCGGACGGATGAACGTGTGCATCCCGTCCCACAGCGTGTCGACCCACGGCACCTTGTCGGCGATGAACTCGATGGCGTAGAGCGCCAGCGCGCCACCGATGATCCAGTCGCTGTCGAAGGCCGCGTACTGCGGCGGCAGCGAGACGAGGTTGAAGCGAGCGGCCAGGCCGAGGATGGCGATGGTCGCGTAGAGGTTCACCCCGGCGGCCAGCGAGAAGCCAAACGTGCGACCGAGCGTGGCTAAGAGCTCCATGGCATTTGGGCCGGCCGATCGCGCAACAACCCTTCGATGCGTTCCCGGACCATCGCAATCAATCTATCGCGGTCCTGCGTCGTCATGCCCGCGGTCTCAATCGGTTCGCCCACTCGGACGGTCACCATCACGGGCCGGATGATCGCGCTTCCCTTGCGCATCGCATCCCGCCCGCCGCTGACGGCCACGGGCACGATGGGCGCCTCCCCCTTCAGCGCCATGATGAACCCGCCCTTCTTGAAGGGCAATAGCTCATTCGTCCTGCTGCGCGTCCCTTCCGGGAAGATGAGAAACGAGTTGCCGGAGCGGATGGATCGCGCCGCGCGCTCGATCGACGCCATGGCCGCCTCGCGGTGGTCGCGCGCCACCGCGATGAAACCGCCGACCTCGAAGGCATAGCCGAGCACGGGAATCTTCCGCAGCTCGGCCTTGTAGAGGATGTGGAGCCGCCGGTGCAGCGCGCGGAACAGCACCGGTGGATCGACGTTGCTCTGATGGTTGGCGCAGAACACCACCGCGCGATCGTGCGGGATGTGCTCCCGACCGATCACGCGATAGCGAATACCCGAGAGGCCGAGCGCCAGCGACGCTCCGATGTGCCCCAGCCCGTACAGCAGCCCTTTCCACCGGAACGGAATCACGATCGCCAGACCGACGGTGCCGGCGATCAGCGTGTAGATGGAGACGATGATGTAGGTGAGGACGGAGCGGACCGCCGCGACGAGTGTGGAGAGCATGCGCGCAAAAACGTAGGGGCGGCTCGCGAGCCGCCCCTACAACCGCATTACGGGATGCGCGACTACGAAGCGCGCGCTTGTCGGCGAACGGCGGCGGCGCGTGTGGTGGTCGCCTTCGCGGGAATGGCTTTGGCAGTGGTACGTGTGGCCGCGCGCTGCTGTGCGCGCGCCTTCATCATGAAGCACCGCTCCAACGCCTTCTCGACTCGATCCTCGATCTCCTCGACCTTCACGCGCATGACCTCCGACACTTCCGAGATGATCAGCGCCTTCGCGCGATCGAGCATCCGCTTCTCGCGGAACGACAGACTCTTGGACTTGGCCAGGAACGTCAGGCTCTTCAGCACATCGGCCATGTCGTAGATCGAGCCGGTGCGCATCTTGTCCGAGTTATCCTTGAAGCGGCCTTTCCAGTTCGCGTGGTTGTCGATCTTGCCGTCACCAAGCAGACCGAACAATCGCTCCACCTCTTCGTCCGTGATCGCGCGCCGCAAACCGACGTTGTCGACGTTGGCAACCGGAACGAGCACCGTGGTGTCGTTCGACAAAATGCGCAAATGGAAAAAACCGCACGTAGTACCGAGGATGGTTTTCTCCTCGATCTTCTCAACAACGCCGAGTCCGTGGTTTGGGTAGATGACCTTGTCGCCAACCTGAAATGACACGTGGCCCTCGTTTCGCTTTGGTGGATGGTAGGACCGGAGAGCGCGAACAGGTGCAATCAGTATACCCCAGGCAGTGGCCCAAAATCAACGGAAAGGCCCGAAAAATCGCGCATTTCGAGGAATCGCGTGCGCTGTCGAAGCATCCGACTTTAACCCCTGATCCATCACACGGTTAAGGCCTGACGCAGGGGTCGATGCCGTGAGTTCATCACTCGAACCGTCCAGCTTTTATCGTTGGGGGGACAGGCATCGATAGTCGACCATGCGGCAGGATTTGAGCCAAAGATGCTCACATTTTGCCGTTTTGCCGCTTTGTCAATTGTCGACGCCTGACCCCGGTTATCCTTCCCGGATGCTTCGTTCGCGTGTCGCCGGCGGCGCCGTGCTGGTCGGGTTACTCGTGTCGCTCCAAGGGCTTACGGCACAGGTGGCACCGGCGCCCACGGCCAAGAAGCCGGATGCCCCGAATCTGGCCCCCTACGTCCCCACGCCCCAGGACGTGGTCGACCACATGCTGGATCTTGCGGGCGTCACCAAGAAAGACGTCATCTACGACCTTGGGTGCGGCGACGGACGCATCGTGATCACGGCCGCCCTGCAGTTCGGCGCGCGCGGCGTCGGCGTGGACATCGACCCGGTGCGCATCGCGGAATCCAATGCCAACGCCAAGCGAGCGGGCGTAAGCCACCTTGTCAGCTTCAAGCTGCAGGATGCCTTGAAAACCGACGTCTCGGAAGCGACCGTCGTCACCTTGTATCTCTTGTCCTCGTCGAACTTGAAGCTGCGGCCGATCCTGACCAAGCAACTTCGGCCCGGATCGCGCATCGTCGCCCATGCTTTTGCCATGGGCGATTGGCCGGCCGAGAAGGTCGAAAACTTCAACGACAGTTCGGGGAGCCCGCGTACGCTCTATCTGTGGAGAGCGGACGGAACGGTCAGGCCCTGAGCGGATTTCCCTCGCCGAATCCCGGAACTCGACGGGCGGAGGGCGAAGGCGGGCCACACACCACCTACCTCTCTCGCCTGGCCGACCGGCAAGCCCAGGTCGCGGCGCTCGACCGCACCCACGCCCGGCTGAGTTGGCTGCGCCTGGCGTTGTTCGCCCTCGGGGCCGTCCTGCTGATGTCCATCGGGTGGACCGGCGCCTCGTGGATCGTCCCGCTCCTCATCGCGTTCATCGGCATCGCGTTCGGGCACGCTCGGGTGCTCAATCGGCTCGATCGCGCCCGTCGAGCGGCGGCCTTCTACGAACGCGGGCTGGCGCGCCTGGAGGATCGCTGGGCCGGGAGCGGTGAAACCGGCGAGCGTTTCCGATCCGAGGCGCATTTGTACGCGGACGATCTCGACGTCTTCGGCCGCGGCAGCCTGTTCGAGCTGCTGTCGACGCCGCGGACGCGCGCGGGTGAAGCGACTCTCGCAGACTGGCTGAAGCAGCCGGCCGCCGTACCGGAGATCCGCGATCGTCAGGCGGCCGTCGTCGAGCTGGGTCCCCGGCTCGATCTCCAGGAAGACCTCGCGGTGCTTGGCCCCGAAGTCCGCTCCGCCGTGAACACCGATGCGCTGGTCGCGTGGGCGGCCGAACCGGCCATGCTCACGGCCACGTGGCCGCGCGTGGTCTTCCCGCTCGTCGGCGCGGTGTCGTGCGGGTTGATCGGGTGGTGGATCTGGAGCGGAACACCGCCGGCGCTGGTCGTGCCGTGGCTCATCGGCCAGTCGCTGCTCGCGGGATGGTTCCGGCATCGCGTCAATCACGTCGCGGAAGGTGTCGAGGAGCGCGAGGGCGACCTCGAGGTGCTGGCGTCGATGCTGGGACGCCTCGAGCGCGAAGTGGTCACCAGCCCGCGCCTGCGCGCGCTGATGGAGTCGCTTCGTGTGGCGGGTCGGCCGCCATCGCAACAGATCGGCCGGCTGGCGCGCCTCGTCGATCTGCTCGCGTCGAACGAGAATCAGATCTTCCGTCCAATCGCGGCGCTGCTGCTCCTCAAGACGCAGCTGGCCTTTGCCGTGGACCGCTGGCGCGTCGGATCGGGCGCCGCCGTCGAGCGCTGGCTCGCGGTCGTGGGCGAATTCGAGGCATTGTCCGCGCTGGCCACGTACGCATCCGAGCATCCCAGCGATGTCATGCCCGAGATGGTCGACGGCGAGCCACGGTTCGAGGCGCACAACCTCGCGCATCCGCTGCTGCCCGTCGAGCGGGCGGTCGCCAATGACGTGAGCCTCGGCGGCGACACACCGCACGTCCTGCTGGTCAGTGGATCGAACATGTCCGGCAAGAGCACACTGCTCAGAACGGTCGGCTTGAATGCGGTCCTCGCCCAGGCCGGCGCACCCGTACGCGCCGCGACGTTGACGATGACGCCGCTGGCGATTGGGGCGACGCTGCGCATCCAGGACTCGTTGCAGTCCGGTCGATCGCGGTTCTTCGCCGAGATCACGCGGCTCAGTGAAATCGTCGCGCTCGCGCGCGCGAACCGCCATGTGCTGTTCCTGTTGGACGAAGTGCTGGCGGGCACCAACTCGCACGACCGTCGGCTGGGCGCGGCCGCCATCGTCACCGGTCTCGTCGAGCTCGGCGCCGTCGGGCTCATCACGACCCACGATCTAGCGCTGACCGAGCTGGTGGAGCCGCTCGGCACGCGCGCCACGAACGTCCACTTCGAGGATCGTTTCGAGCACGGCACGCTGCACTTCGACTTCTGGCTCCGACCGGGCATCGTCCGCACGAGCAACGCGCTGGCGCTGATGCGATCGGTCGGATTGGATGTGTGAGGACGTTCACGTCGGCATTCAGCTCTCAGCATTCGGCTCGCGCGGCGTAGCCGCGCGATATGCTGGCGCAGGCGCGAAGCGCAGCCTTAAGCTGTAAGCCGATAGCCGAGAGCGACATATGGATTTTGAGAAGCTAGGTCTCTTCTATCTCGGTAAGCAGGTCGACCCTGACACCGGCGAGACGACCGACGCGCCCGTGCTGTACGACTCCTCGGATCTGGTCACGCACGGCGTGATCCTCGGCATGACCGGCAGCGGCAAGACCGGCCTGGGCATCGACCTGATTGAGGAAGCGGCCATCGACGGCGTGCCGGTGATCGCCATCGATCCGAAAGGCGATCTTCCCAACCTCCTGCTGACGTTTCCGAGTCTGTCGGCGACCGACTTCGCGCCGTGGGTGAACGTCGACGAGGCGCGCGCCGCCAACGTCGCGCCGGAGGCGTTCGCTGGCGCCGAAGCCGAGAAGTGGAAGAAGGGGCTCGCGGATTGGGGGCAGGACGGCGCACGCATCGAGCGCCTGCGCGCGGCCGCCGAGTTCGCGCTGTACACGCCAGGCAGCACCGTCGGCCGTCCCCTCTCCATCGTCAAGTCGTTCGCGGCACCGCCGCCAGCCGTCGCGGGGGATGCCGAGCTGCTCGGCGAGCGCGTCAGTACGGCGGCCACGAGCATCCTGACGCTGGCGGGCATCGAGGCCGAGGCGCTCCGCAGCCGCGAGCACATCCTGATCTCGACGCTGCTCGGCGACGCGTGGCGACAGCAGCGCGACCTGGACCTGTCCTCGTTGATCGCCCACGTGCAGAGTCCGCCGGTGGCGAGGGTCGGCGTCATGGACCTCGAGTCGTTCTACCCCGCCGACGATCGCTTCGCGCTGGCGATGAAGTTGAACAACCTGCTCGCCGCGCCCGGATTCAACGCGTGGATGTCGGGCGATCCGCTCGACGTGGATCGTCTGTTCTTCTCCGCGCAGGGGAAGCCACGCGTCAGCGTCATCTCCATCGCGCACCTCAACGACCACGAGCGCATGTTCTTCGTCTCGTTGCTGCTCAACGAGCTGGTCGGCTGGATGCGCGCGCAGCGCGGCACGTCCAGCCTTCGCGCCCTGGTCTACTTCGACGAGATCTTCGGCTTTCTGCCACCGGTGGCGAATCCTCCGTCGAAGGCGCCGCTCCTGCTGCTCCTCAAGCAGGCTCGCGCGTTCGGCCTCGGCATGACCCTGGCCACACAGAATCCGGTCGACCTCGACTACAAGGCGCTGTCGAACGCAGGCACCTGGATGATCGGACGCCTTCAGACCGATCGCGACAAAGCGCGCCTGCTCGACGGCCTGGAAGGCGTCGCGGCGGCGACCGGCGAAGGCTTCGATCGCGCGGGCCTCGACAAACGGATCTCCAGCCTCCAGAAGCGCGTGTTCCTCCTGCACAACGTCCACGAACGCGAGCCGCTGCTCTTCCAGACGCGATGGACGATGTCGTATCTGCGGGGGCCGTTGGGGCGGGAAGAGCTCAAGAAGCTTGCTCAGGGTGCGCAAGGTGCCCAGGGTGCACAAGGTGCTCAGGGTGCCCAAGGTGCTCAGGGTGCTCAGGGTGCACAAGGTGCTCAGAGTGCCCAAGGGGCTGATGGTGAGGCCCTGGCATCCAGCACACCTCGGGCACCTAGCGTACCCAGCGCACCCTTGTTGGATCCCGCCATCGCGCAATACTTCGTCCCCGGCACCGGCTCGACGTGGGTCCCCGCGATCCTGGGATCGGCGCGCATCGTCTACTCCGATGCCAAGCTCGGCATCGACGAGACGCGCGATGTGATCGTGACCACGCCATTGACGGATCGGCCCGTGCCCGTCGACTGGGAACACGCCGAACCCGCGGACTTCACGATTACCGATCTCAAGCGAACGCCTGATGATGGCGACATGAGCTTCGCGGCCCTGCCCGCGACGGCGAGCAAGGCGAAGAGCTATACGCAGTGGTCGAAGGAGTTCGAGCGCTGGGCGAGTCGGTCGCAGACCATCGAGCTGTTCCGTCACCCGCGGGCGAAGTTGACATCACAGCCCGATGAGTCCGAGCGCGACTTCCGCATTCGCGTGCAGCACGCGCTGCGCGAGGCACGTGACGAGGCCATCGCCCAGGTGCGCGAGAAGTACGGGAGCAAGATCAAGACGATCGAGGATCGCATCCGCCGCGCCGAGCAGGCGACCGAAAAGCAGGCCCAGCAAGCCAGCGAGTCCAAATGGCAAGCGGGTATCTCGGTCGCGACGACCGTCTTCGGCGCGCTGCTCGGCCGCAAGGCGGTGAGCGCGACGACGCTGGGACGCGCGACGACCGCTGCGCGCGGCTACAGC
>DAINCF010000301.1:0-8598 GCA_036732565.1 Vicinamibacterales bacterium | reverse complement strand
ATCAGCTCGCCGAAGATTCTGCTCAAGTTGCCGCGATTGATCTCGTCGATGATGAAGACGTATCGGCGGCCGGTGGCCTCATCCCGTTGGGCGCGTCTACAAAACTGATGGAATATCCCGTATCGCAGATCGAACGTGCCTTTGGCCGTCGGCCTGAAGCCCTGAATGAAATCTTCGTACGAGTAGGACTGGTGGAACTGGATCGATGCGATACGTGTCGGGTCATCAGCCCCGATCAGCGCCTTTGCGATTCTGGCTGCCACGAACGTCTTGCCGACACCGGGCGGACCTTGGAGAACGAGGTTCTTCTTCTCGAGCAGGGCGTTGAGAGCCTCGTCGAACTGCGCTTCCGGCATGAATAGGCCATGCATCGCCATCTGCTTGGTGTATGGCGCTGGGGGCACAGCCTCCGGAGGATTCGCCTCGTCGATGAGCGACCGGATGACGTCGTACTCCGGTTCGGTGAGCTTGAACAGACTGCCCTGGTGGTTGCCCAACGGCTCACACCCTTCGAGATCAGGTGTGGCTTTGAGTGTCTCGTACAGAATCGGCTTGTTGAGGCGTTCGATTTTCTCGAACTCGATGCGCTCACCGTCGGGAGAGCCGTGCAGCCCTTTGGTGATTCTGCAAATGCCGACGATTTCGCGCTGCGGACTCGTGACGTACCCGACGAGAATGTCCCCAGGCTTGACTTCTTGAAAGTACCTGTACTTTTGGCGTTTGTTGCCGTTCTCGTTGTGGGACGTGTATGTTTGCGTCGTACCAACGGCGGCCTGTTCAAAACTCCACTGCTTCGGGTTCGCGTTAAGCCACCAATGCGATACGTGCTGATCGATTGTCTTGCTCCCTGGCTGCGGCGCGGCCTTTCCAATGGAGCCGAGATCAAGACCGACGAGCTTCGTGAGGGTGTCGACGAGATTCTGGTCCTTCGTGACATTGGTCAATGTCTTGGCAGGTAGCTGCTCTCCCTCTGGGAGCTGCCATGCGCCGTTCGCGAGCCATTGAACCGAGCGTACGTGTTTGTACCACCCGCGGCTCGGATCGTACTCGTAGTCCCCCCTTACGATGCCGTACCCGACGATTTTCTTGAGGCCCTTTTTCGCGAACAGGATGTCGCCGGGCCGCATAACGTGGGCGAACTGCCAACATGCCAACGTGTCGTTGACTTTCGATGAATCGCCTTCGCTTTCCTGAAGCTTCTTGCGAATCGCCTCCTTGTCCTTGTACTCGCGGAGGTCCGTCAGATTCTCCCAGCCGATTCCGATAATTCCGGCGTCGTTGAACGTCTGCCACTCGCTTGCTTTGCTTCCTGGGGCCACGACCCACAGACGACGCGCCGGTGTTGGCTTCACATCCTCGTCGTCGTCGTCGCCGTCGTCTTCGCCATCTTCGGTGGCCCAAACGTGGGCATCATGCGAGATCTTCGGGTAGTCGATGCCAACCTTCGCTCGCACTTCCTCCAGCCATCGGCGGTAGCTGTCGTGATCGTTGGGCTTTTCTGTTACCCCCTTCTCTTCGACAAACGCCTTTGTCTTTCGGTCAGCTGGCAAATAGCCATCGGCATTGACCCAGAACAGTCCGATGGTGAGTTTGTTTGTGGTGATTTGAGGAAGCGCGATGCAGCGCTCAAAGAGTGCTCGGTCGATTTGCTCCACCGGGTTATCGGCAGCCTGTCGAAACACTTGCCACAAGACGTCCATGTGATTCTTGTCTCGCGATTTCACGTACGGAAAGAACCAGGACTTCATGTTGTGCAGGACTGGGATTCCCGCAAAATCGTCAGGAACACTGGACCGCAGATCCCATCTCTTCTTAAGAAAACGCCAATCTTCTTTTCGATTGCCTTCGGTGATCCCTCTGTTGAACGAAGCGAAGAATGAGAAGGGATCGATTTCGGCTAGCGGCACAGGTCCTTCTGCGCTCTTGTCGTCGAGGCTGATGACCTTGAGGCCTTGCTGTTCCATCTCTCGCAAGACCGCGAGCAACTCCTGTTGCGGTTCGGAGAACGACAGAATCCTGCGAACTGCTTCCTTGTGAATCGGCACCCAAGTGAACATGTGGTTCCTCAGTTACTCCGCGCCGGCCGGCGCGCCGGTTCCGGTGCCTCATCTTCCTCGCTAGTCTTCACGCGTTGCTGCAAGTCGGCCAACACGCTCTCGATCTGTTCGAGTGCGCTTCGGAGGTCGTCGGCGATCTCCTCGGCCAAAACGTGCGGCTCCGGCAGGTTCGCCGAATCCTCCAACGATTCGTCTTTCAGCCAGAAGATGTCGAGGCTGCACTTGTCGCGGGCGACGATCTCATCGTAGGTGAACCCGCGCCAGTGTCCATCGGGGTGCTTCTTCTCGTCCCAGGTGGCCTTCCGCTGGTTCCGGTTCGCGGGGTTGTAGCACTTCACGAAGTCGTCGAGGTCGGCGCGCGTCATGCGGCGCGTCTTCAGCGTGAAGTCCTTGTTCGTGCGCAGGTCGTAGATCCAGACCTTCTTTGTCCACGGCTCCTTCGCGCCAGGCCTGCGGTCGAAGAACAGCACGTTCGCCTTCACGCCCTGAGCGTAGAAGATGCCGGTCGGCAGCCGGAGCAGGGTGTGAACCTCGCACTCCTGCAGCAGCTTGCGGCGGATCTTCTCGCCGGCCCCACCCTCGAACAGCACGTTGTCGGGCACCACGACGGCGGCGCGACCGTGGATCTTGAGCATCGACTTCACGTGCTGGACGAAGTTCAACTGCTTGTTCGACGTTGTGGTCCAGAAGTCGGGCCGGTTGTAGGTGACGGTCTCGCGGTCGGTCTCGCCCTCATCGTTGACGACAGTGATCGACGACTTCTTGCCGAACGGTGGGTTCGTCAGGACGACGTCCACCATCTCGCCGGGCTCCTTCCTGAGTGAATCGTCGGTCTTGATCGGCGGCTTGCGCCGGTCGTCGTCGGGGCCGATGCCGTGCAGGAAGAGGTTCATCGCGCAGAGGCGAGTCACGCCGTCGACGAGTTCCACGCCGCGCAGCGAGTCGTACCGGAGCGCCTTCTTCTGCCCTTTGTCCAGCTTGTAGTGCTGCTCGATGTAGCGGTGCGCCGAGAGCAGGAAGCCGCCGGTCCCGCAGGCCGGATCGGCGACGATCTCACCAGGCTTCGGCTGCACGCAGTCCACGATGGCATCAATAAGCGGGCGCGGCGTGAAGTACTGTCCAACGCCGCCCTTGACGTCTTGGGCGTTGCGCTCCAGCAGCCCCTCGTACGCGTCGCCCTTCACGTCTGCGCTCATCCGGCTCCAGTTCTCGTTGCCGATCAGATCGACAACGAGCTTGCGCAGCTTCGCCGGGTCCTGAATCTTGTTCTGGGCCTTGCGAAACGTGAGACCCAGCATGCCGCCCTGCTCGCCGAGCGCCTTCAGCGTGTCGCGATAATGCTGTTCGAGTTGGACGCCCTCCATCTTCGGGTTCGCCAGGGTCTCCCAGCGGTAGCTCTTGGGGATGGGCTGAGGCTCGCCTGTTAGCGCCGCACGTTCGTCGGCCATCTTCAGAAAGAGCAGGAACGTGAGCTGCTCCAGATAGTCCTGATAGCTCAGGCCGTCGTCCCGCAGGACCTGGCAGTAGCTCCAGAGCTTCTTGACGATGCGTTCGCTCTGGTCGCTCATGAGGCAGCCGTCAGTGTCCGTGCACGCCTCGCCTTCGACGTAGTCGGTGTCCTATTCGCACGCTCCGCACGAATGCGGCCGAGCAGCGCCTCGGCCGGTTCGTCGCGAGGAATTTGTTCGACCAATCGGCCTTCGAAAGCCCAAGTCAGAACGGCCTGACGCAAGCGCACTATGCGGGCTCTTTCGCGGGCGATCGCCGCACGCACACTGTTCTGGACAGTCTCAAGTCGCTCCACTTCGTCCACAATTCGCTGCTGCTCGGCGCGAGGAGGCACTGGCACGGGCCAAGGCAACATGCGCTCCGCAGTCAAGTGCACGATACCGACGCCAGGTGCCAACCTTGCGAATTTTCCGGTGACGCAGTCGCGGAGGAACACCAAGCGGAGATACGTCGGCAGCAGGCAGTCGGTCTCCAAGGCCCGGACGCGAAGCAACGTCTTCTGGTAGCAGGCGCCTGGAATCTCATCTCGCCAGACAGCAGGCTTGCCGGCCTCCATGGGACTCCCGGATGCTTCAGACAAAAGAACATCGCCGGACTTCAGGCGGTACCGTTCCGGGTTCGGGAAGCCCATCGTCTTCACGTCACCGAGGTAAAGACCGTCCCACGTGATGTTTGCCGCACGAACGTACGGCAGCTGTTCTGATGCCGCCGCATGCACCGGAGCTCGCTGCTGACCGAGCTGTACCTCAGACACCTGGTCGAGTCGCGCCCACTGCCAGCCCGCGGGGAGCGATGGGAGTTCGTCGCGTTTGTCGAGCGTCGGTTCGCTGTACTTGTCCTTCCACCTGTTGTCCTTCGGCGTCTTGCCGACAACCTTCATCTTTGCCAGCTCGGCTGCCTCCCAGCGACGGCGACGCTCCTTCAAAATGCGATGAAGAAGCGCGTCGGCCGGCTCGTACGAACGGTCCTTCTTCCGCGCGAGCTCGGCTTCGGTCGGCACGAGCCGGCCCTCAACGGCCGCCTTAAGGACGGAGGCACGATACGCCTTCAACTTCCGCTCGGCTGCGTCGAGGCTTGAAACAGCCGCGTCGAGGCGGGACAGATAGGAATCGACGGTGTCGACAATTCGAGCCTGTTCTGCCGTTGGTGGCAACGGAAGGCGAATCCTCGCCAGATTCTTGGCGTTCACATTCGCGCGACCTATGCCCGCGCTCATTCGCTTCGCCTGACCGACGTACGAGTACGAGCCGACGAACAATCCAAGCCAAGCTGCCAGCTCGGGAATCAGTGGACGGCCTCGAATGAGATACGAGGCAAACACGGCTACGGGCGGGTTGACGATTCTCGCGGCCTTTTCGATCGAACCTGTGCGAGCAAACACAATGTCATCTCGTCGAAGACGATACTTTTCCAGCTGCTCGCGATCCAAGCTACATCCAGGAACGTGACTCCAATCGACCGCGCCATTCTCGATATCCGTTATGCGCAAGAGCCGTGGGCCTGACACCGTGAAATCCGCCGGCGCGGTGAAACCGTACTGAAGCGACTCCACCAGGTCTCCAAGCTGCACTTCTCTCCAACTATCGGGAAGCGTCATGCCGCTAGCGCCTCGTTTAGCTCATTCACGATTGGTCCAAGATCCTTTCCAAACACCTGCGCAGCTTTCGCCAGGCCGCCCTCGCCGGCGAACGGCGTCAGGTCGAAGTCGTCGAGATCGATCTCAAGACTTGTTGCTATGTGGTCGCGCATCATCTCCAGCCAGCGCCGCTGCTCGTCGGTGAATTTGCGCCCGCCGTGCTGCTGCCGCGCGAGCCACGTC
This sequence comes from Vicinamibacterales bacterium, assembly GCA_036732565.1. Lineage (GTDB taxonomy): Bacteria > Acidobacteriota > Vicinamibacteria > Vicinamibacterales > UBA2999 > JAIVJN01. The sequence continues at coordinate 3,213 of DAINCF010000301.1, read as the reverse complement.
TGAAAACGGTTCTGAACCCGCTCGGCATGGGGCACGAGCTCGCCGTCGTGATGGAGCGCGAAGCGGACGAGCGAGACGACGTCCGTGAGCAACCGCTCAGCGCCCGCGCCGCGCACCTTGGATTTCTCGAGCGTCTCATATGCCCGCCACAGCTTCTCGGGGGTCCACTGGCGCGGCGGCGCGGAGATCGCATCGGCCAGGGCCTTGATGTCGACGTACCGCAGGCGCTTCCGGTGCGGCACGGAGTAGAAGAACTGGAGGGCGTCGATCTCGTCTTTGTGCTCCGTCAGGTACTGCTCGAACGAGTGCACGAGCGCGGCGGCCTTCTCACGTGCCTCGGGACTGTAGCCGGTCTCATCCGCTATCAGCTCGTCCTTGCTGATCTCGTCGACCACCTGCTCGAACTTGTGGCGAAGATCGAGAATCAACTTTCGCAACGCCGGGCGGCTCATGAGCGTGTGGATGGCCTGACGCTTCAGTGGCTCGGAGGCTTTTCGGATCTGCTCTTCCGATGGCTCCACGTCTTGCGGCAAGGCGAACATCTTCCGGGCCGCCTGTTCCTGAACGTCGTCGTCAATGGCGTGGACCAGGCCCGCCGCGATGCTCGCGAGAGAGACACCGCCTGATGCCTCGTCCACCTTCTTCCGGTCATCTGCGTCGCACTGCTTGTCGATACGCGAGATTCGGCTGGCCAACGACGCGAGGTACTCGTCGTGGGTACCGTTCGCCGCCACGTGGTCGAGGAGCACACGAAGAGATACCGTCGGGTGCTTGTCGAGGGGGCGGGTGTCCGAGAGCGGATGGTCGCTGACGCCTACGCAGTCAACGATGAGAAAGTGGGTCTTGGCTCGCGCATCAGGCGTGACCGCGCGCAAATCGTCCGTGCTGATCACGCGCACGCCTCGGCCCTTCATCTGCTCGAAGAGCACGCGCGACTTCAGGCTGCGCATGAACATCACGATCTCGACCGGCTTGATGTCCGTGCCCGTCGCAATCAGGTCCACGGTGACGACGACCCGCGGGTAGTAGCTGTTTCGGAACGCCTGAATCAGATCCTTTGGAGATGCGCCGGTCACCTTGTAGGTGATCTTCTGTGCGAACTCGTTCCCCTTGCCGAATTCCTCTCGCACGATTCGGACGATATCCTCGGCGTGCGAGTCGTCCTTGGCGAAGATGAGCGTCTTCGGCACCTCGGTGCGTTCGGGGAACGTTTCCTTCAACACCTTGTCGCGGAACGTCTGGACGATGAGCCGGATTTGATCGATGGCGACGACGTTGCGGTCGAGGTCGGAGGCCGCGTAGGTGACGTCTTCGTCCGGTGCTTCCCACCGCGTCTTGCGCGTCTGCCGGTCTCGGTAGCCGACCATCGTCCCTGGCGTGGCCTCGATGGTCGCGCCCGTGGCGGTGATCTGCGTGCGGATGCGGTAGACCTCGTAGTCGCAGTTGACGCCGTCGGCCACCGCCTGCGCATGTGGGTATTCCATCACGACGTTCTGGTTGAAGAAACCGTAGGTGTGTTTGGCCGGCGTCGCGGTGAGGCCGATCAGGTGGGCGTCGAAGTACTCCAGCACCTGACGCCAGAGCGAGTAGATCGACCGGTGGCACTCGTCGATGAAGATGACGTCGAAAAACTCCGGCGGTACGGCCGCGTTGTAGACGACCGGCATCGGCTCTTTCGGCTCGGGGCCACCATCGAGATCCGAGTGCTCCTCGGCTTCGGGGTCAAGCTCGGGCTCGCCCTTGAGAATCGAGTAAAGGCGCTGGATGGTCGAGATAACGACCTTGCTCGACGAACCGATTGTGTTCGACGTCAGGCGCTGGACGCCGTACAGCTCCGTGAACAGCCGGTTGTCGTCGGGCGTGCGGAAGCCCTGGAACTCTTTCTCAGCCTGCTCGCCAAGATTCGCGCGATCGACGAGGAACAGCACGCGGCGAGCGCCGCCGAACTTGATCAGGCGATAAAGAGTGGTGACGGCCAGCAGCGTCTTGCCCGAGCCGGTCGCCATCTGAATCAGCGAACGCGGGCGGTCGTCGAACAGGCTCTTCTCGACGCTCGCCACGGCTTGCACCTTGTTCGGCCACATGCTGGGCAGTTCGACTGGCGGCATCGCTCGCAACCGGGCACGAAGTGTCGATGGTTTGGTTTCGTCGGCCGCCGTGTAGAAGCCGTCCGACCGTTTCAGCCACGCATCAAGCGTGTCGGCCGTTAGCCACTCGCGCAGCGTATCGGGACGATGGAACGAGAACACCGGGCGCGTCCGCGGGTGTGGATCGAAGTGGTTGCTGAAGAGGGTCTCCTCGCCCGTTGAGAGATACGCGAAGGGAAGCGGTTTGTACGGCGCTGCGAGCGCCGCAGGAATGCCCTGCACGTACTTCTTCACCTGGTGTTCGACTCCGATGAGCGCTGCGCCCGACGGCTTCGCCTCGCATACGCCGACAGGATGTCCGTCAAGGAAGAGCATGTAGTCGACGTAACCGTGGCCTTTATCGAGCTTGAACTCACGAACCGCGATGGCCGGTGCGGCGGTCAAGTTCATGTCGTCGCGGTCCTGCAGCGTCCAGCCTGATTCAGCCAGCGCGTGGTCGATGCGCGTTCGGGCCTTGGCTTCGGGAGCGTTTGAGCTGCCTGACGGCGACATGTGAAGTCTCAGCCTCTCCGCCTGCGACCAGAACGTGAAGACGACCGACGTGTGGAATGGGCAACTGCCGACTCCGGGACGGCTTGCTTGGCTCTCTTCGGGTGAAGATCGTCGTCCTCACCAAGCACGAACATCTTGGGCTGCCCAAGCACCGTGGTTACAAAGTGATGCTTCGCGAGGACCTTGGTCCGGAACTCGTCTTCCGAGAATACGGTTGGATTCACGTCCCTCCCGAGGCGCTTCTCCGCTCCTTGTATCGCGGTTATGACGTCGCCGAATGACACGTCGCCGACGACCAGCAGATCGACGTCACTGGAGGCATGAAGCTCACCGCGTGCGGCCGAACCGAAGACGAACGCCGCGCGGATACGATCAGCGAGGGGCGTCAGAGACTCGCGCAGAATGTCCACGAGTCCAACGGTCTTGGCGAACAGGCCCTGCAGCTCTGGAAAGATGGCTGCCTTCTGGTTTGCCTGAAAGTACACCTGCTTGCCGCGAACCTCGCGGCGCACCAGGCCAGAGGCCGTTAGCAGTTCGAGCTCGCGCTGGACCGCGCCGACGGCGCCGCCAACCT
>DAINCF010000300.1:0-8603 GCA_036732565.1 Vicinamibacterales bacterium | reverse complement strand
ACTGGTTCGTGAGCGTGCGCCCGGCCATCTCGCACACCGCCGGATCCGCCGTCCGCAGCGAGGCGAGCAGGGCGTTGACCGCGCCCGCGTCGCGAAGCTCGGGTTGCTGGGCGGCCAGCACGGCCGCGATGAGGACTGCCGTCATGGTCATGGCTCCGTGGAAACGAGGCAGCGATTGGACGGGGGTGGGGGGCGATTCGGTTGGAACGATGGGCGCGCCGGACGAGGGGACAGGCCGTGCGAGCGTCGGCGAACGGGCCGCCAGGGGTTAGAGAAGGTGCGGGATGATCATCTTGGACTGTGTGCGGTAGAGGGCGTAGCGCTCGCCGAACGTTCGGCTGAGCAATTCTTCCTCGGCGCGGGCGCGCCAGACGAAGGTCGGGACAATCCCCGACAGCACGATCAGGACGGCAGGCCAGCTGCCGAAGGCGAGCGCTTCTCCCATGGCGAGCAGAGCGAGGCCGAGGTAGATGGGATGGCGCACGGTGCGATAGGGACCGGTTGTGACGAGGCCTGTGCCGCGATCGGCCATGGGCTTGAAGCTCCATGCGGGACCAAGCTCGGCCCGCGATCTGACAACGAGCGTGGCGCCTGCAACCGCCAGCAGTGAGCCCGACGTGGCCAGCAGCAGCGCCGTGCGGCCCTCGGAGCGGCCCGCGAACATCACGAGCGACGGGAGGAACAAGGCAAACGCGGAGACGTTTGCCACGACCGGTGTTCGGTTGCCGCCGCCCTGACGTGCGTGTGTCTGGGGCTCTCCGCGCCGCGCGTTGACGCTCCGCAACAACATGGGTCCCGCAAAGGCGAGCAGGGAGACCGCGCGGAGAACGATGACCAATGTGGACATTGCTTACTGTGCTCGAAGCCGCATGAGATAGAACGCAATGGGCAGCAGGAGGATGGGGAGCACGTAGCTCACCACGAGGGCCAGGATCGGCTGGTCGGCCCAGCCGGCTCCGATGGCGGCAAACGCGAACGCGGTGGGCACACTGCCGATAATCAGCGCCGTGATGAATTGTCGCGCGGGCATGCGCGCAAGCCCGGCGAGAAACACCATCGCCTCCGGCACGCTGTAGGGAAGGCTGCGCGAGAGGATGATCGCCCACGCGCCGCTGCGGTCGAACAGATTCTCCATCCGTTTCAAAGACTGACGCCCGACGAAGCGGTGCACCAATCGTCGTGCGGAGGTGCGCACCAGCCCGTAGCCGAGAAGGCCGCCGGTAATCAGGCCCACGCTGCCCAGCAATCCGCCGAGCATGGCCCCATAGATGATGCCCAGCGCCGCGATCACGGCAGTCTGTGGGACTGGCAGCACCACGTCTGCCCAGATGAGTGCAATGCCCGCTGCCCATCCCCAGCTCTCGTATTCTCGGAGCAATAGCACGGCGTCGTTGGCCTCCTGAGGTGTCGGGATCGTCATGCACGACGCAAGCATCAACGCCAGAACGCCGATCACGCTCAGGCCCGATCTCAACTCGGCCTCCGCGCCCGAGGACGGGGCAGGAGCCTGTGTTCCTTGTTCGACCGTCAAAGCCAACGCCGCACGCGCGCCTTGTAGTCACGGTATGCGTCGCCGAAGCGCCGTTCCAGGTACGCCTCCTCGCGGGCGACGACGCCGTAGCGGATCGCGATGGCAAGAGGCAATGCAAGTGCGAGGACCGACGGGCTGCGTGCGGCGAGGCCGAGGCCGCCGTAGACGAGAAACATACCCAGATAGATGGGATTACGCGTCCGGCTGTGAATACCTGTCGTCACCAGCGCTCGCGTGGGTTGATTCGTGGGGACCGGCGTCGCCGCCCGGGAGAAGTTGCGAATACCCGCGGCTCCGAGCCCGAGACCGATGAGAATCAGGACGCTGGCGACCGTCCCGTGGACCAGGTCGCCTCCCGGAACGGCGAACGACGAAGACAGGAGATGATCCGAGGTGAGGCCGAGCAGAAGAGCGGCGAGAAAGAGGAGCGGCGGTCGCGCGATGACGCCCGCCACCGCGGCGTCACTAGCGTGCTGGCCGGCTGGGCCCATGTCTCCTCCTCGTCCTGCCAGGCAACCTGCCGAAGGGCAGGATCGGCCGATATGTTGACAACAAGGGTGTCATTATAGTTATTGACACCATAGGTGTCAATATACGGTTCTGAGGCGGAACGCGATGGCCAAGATGCGACAGAGAAAAGCGGGAGTGCGAATCGTCGGCACCAAGGGTGAAGCAATCGCCGACCTGATGCTCGAAGCCGCACAGTTCTTTTTTCGAATACGCGCGGTGGGTCAGAGGACCGGGCTCATTACAAGCTGGGGCGGCGGGGCGTTTGGTTTCATGCGCAGCCTCGCGCAGCTGGGCCCGCTGACCGTCCCGCAGATCGCGCAGATGCGGCCGACGAGCCGCCAGCGCATGCAGCGGTTGGCGGACGAGCTTGCGGCCGCGGGGCTCGTGCAATTCATCGACAATCCGAAACACCGGCGCTCGAAGCTGGTGCAGCTCACGCCGAAAGGTGACGCGCGCTACCGTAAGCTGAACGACCGATTCCTGACGATCGCGTCGACGATGGGCGTCGATCTGAGCGAAGCAGACATCCGCAGGACCACCGAGATCGTGCGGCGGCTGAGCGATGACGCGAAAGGGCAGGTAACGCCTTGACTGCCACTCTTAGAGTTCTCTATAATCTAGAGCAAGTGAGGTGCGCATGTCATCGATCGAACGAATCGAGGGGGATCTGCGCTTCGTCCGCGGGGCGCTCGAATCGAGCAGTCAGGCTCGGTACCCGGCCGCCATCTACTTCCTCTGGGCCGCCCTCGTCCTGATCGGGTTCGCGCTCGTCGACGTCCGGCCGGCCGTCGTGCCCGTCTATTGGGCCATCGCCGGCCCCGCGGGGTTTGTGACGAGCGCGTACGTCGGATGGCGCTACGGTCGGCGGTCGGGGCAGCTGTCTGCGTCGGACGGCCAACGCCACGTGCTCCATTGGAGCGCCGTGCTGGTCGTGACCTTTCTGGCCGTGCTGATGCCGGCGCGGGGCGTGATGCCGTGGGAGAGCCTCAACACGGTCATTCTCTTGCTGCTGGCGCTTGGCTACTGGACGGCCGGGGTCCATACCGATCGGTCGATGCTCTGGATCGGCCTCCTCATGGGTGTCGGCTACGTGACCGTGGCCGTGGTCTCGGTCTACGCCTGGACCATCGTAGGTGTGGCTCTTGCCGTCGGGCTCACCGCCGCGGGGGTGCGCGGGGAGCGTTCGCGTGAAGCGACGAGCTGACGCCGCGCCTTCAGGGCCGGACTTCGTGGAGCTCGATGACCTTCTGCAGCACCGCGCCCGGATTGGTGCCACCGTCCTTCTCGCCAGGCACAACCGCCTGTCGTTCAGTCGCCTTCGAGACCTCTTGAAGGAGACGGATGGCAACCTCGGCGCCCAGATGCGCAAGCTGGAAGACGCCGGGTATGTCTCCGCGCGGAAGGAATTTCAGAATCGACGGCCAATCACCTGGTACGGCTTGACGCCGAAGGGCCGACGGGCGCTGTCTCAGCATTTGGCTGGCCTGCAGCACCTCATTGAACAAGCACGTGGCGAGACCGAGTAGGCCGGACCAAGGGAACGCTCTCATGACCACTCGCAGCCGCATTGTCGTCGCTCTGTTGGGCCTGCTCTTCAGCGCGGATGTCGTGGGGCAGGTCCGTCCCGTGCAAGTCGGTTATTGCTCGACGTTGAAGAGCATCGAAGCCGCCAAGGCGGCGGGTTTCGATTACGTGGAGCTCGGCACGACCGAAATCGCCGGGCTGTCGGACGAGGAGTACGAAGAGGCGGTGAGACACATCAAGCAGGTCGGCCTTCCCGTTCCGGTGACCAACCTGTTTCTTCCGGCGGCGCTCAAGGTGACCGGGCCTCTGATAGATCGAGACCAACAGATGGCCTACGTGAAGAAAGCCTTCGCGCGGTTGGCCCGGCTCGGCACCGAGATTGTCGTGTTCGGCAGCGGCGGCGCCCGCCGGGTGCCTGAAGGATTCCCCAAGGAGGACGCGTTTCAGCAGCTGGTCGAGTTCGGCAGGCGCATTGCGCCGGAAGCACGCGCCCACGGCCTCACCATTGCCATCGAACCGCTGCGCCGCGAGGAAACCAACATCATCAACTCGGCGGCGGAGGGGCTGGAGTTGGTCACGGCCATCGACGATCCCAACTTTCAACTGATGGTGGACTTCTATCATCTGGCCAGCGAAACGGAAGACCCGGCGATCGTCGTGCGGGCCCGAGCACACATCCGGCACCTGCACATGGCCAATCCGCACGGCCGCGTGTTCCCGCTCCAGTGGGACGAGTACGACTACGCGCCGTTCTTTGCGAGCCTTCGCACGATCGGATTCGACAAGCGGATCAGCGTCGAAGCATCGACCAAGGATTTCCCCAGCGACGCGCCCCAGGCGATCGCCCTCTTGCGCCGCGCCGTCCAGCGATAACCGGCATCATCCAGTAGGGGAGGTTCGCGAACCGCCCCTACGCATTGACCAGCTGTGGCTCGTACGCGAGCACCGGGCGCAGCCAGCGTTCGACCTCTCCGACCGACACCCCCTTGCGCCGCGCGTAGTCTTCGATCTGATCGAGACCGATCCGCTGCACGTTGAAGTACTTCGCCTGCGGATGGGAGAAATAGAGCCCGCTCACGGAGGCCGCGGGCAGCATCGCGCCGGACTCGGTCAGCTCCATGCCGATGGCGCGGGCGCGGAGCAGATCGAACAACCGCGTCTTCTCGCTGTGATCGGGACAGGCCGGATAGCCGATCGCCGGCCTGATCCCGCGGTACTTCTCGGCGATCAGCTCGTCCTTCGAGAGATGCTCTTCGCTACCGTACCCCCACTCGCGTCGCGCCTGCGCGTGCAAGTGCTCCGCGAACGCTTCCGCGAGCCGATCCGCCAACGCCTTGACGATGATGGCGGAGTAGTCGTCGTGGTCGGCCGCGAAACGATCGGCGAGCTCCTGCGCGCCCAGACCCGCGGTGACGGCAAACGCGCCGATGTAATCGGTCACCCCGCTCTCGATCGGCGCGATGAAGTCGGCCAACGAGCGGTTCGGCTTGTTGTCCGCGATCACTTCCTGCTGCCGCAGCATCGGGAATCGCGTCAATTCCTGCTGGGAGTCGGCAGTCGGCAATCCTGAATCGGCTGATGACTCACGTGACTCCCGACTCCCGACTGCCGACTCCCGTGACTGCCGACTCCCGACTCCCGACTCCCGAGTGCGGTAGAGGACAATGTCGTCGCCGTCGGTGTTGGCGGGCCAGAAGCCGTACGCGCCGCGGGCACGGAGGAGCTTGCCGCTGACGACGCGATCGAGCAGTTGTTGGGCGTGGCCGTACAGCTCTCGCGCCGCCGCGCCATGCTGCGGATGATCGAGGATCGCCGGGAAGCGCCCTTTCAGCTCCCAAGCCGCGAAGAAGAACGTCCAATCGATGAAGGGCAGCAGCTCGGCGAGATCGACGTCCACCTGGCGCATGCCGGTGAACGACGGCGTGGCCGGTGGCGTGGCAGAGAAGTCCACCTTCAGCCGATTGCGGCGCGCCTGCTCGTACGAGAGCAGCGGCCGCTCCGCCTGCTTCGCGTGTCGCTCCCGGATGACCGCCTGCTCCTGGCGGTTCGTGGCATCGAACCCCGCGCGCCTGTCCGGGCTCAACAGACTCTGGACCACGTCGATGACCCGTGACGCGTCAGGGACGTGGACCACCGATCCCTTGAACTCCGGCGCGATCTTCACCGACGTATGCTGCCGGCTCGTCGTCGCTCCGCCAATGAGCAGCGGGAGCTTGATCTGACGCCGCTCCATTTCTTGCGCGACGTACACCATCTCGTCCAGCGACGGCGTGATGAGGCCGCTCAGGCCGATGACGTCGACGCCGTGGTTCTTCGCCTCCTGCAGGATGCGATCGCACGTCACCATCACGCCGAGATCGACGACCTCGTAGTTGTTGCAGCCGAGCACAACGCCGACGATGTTCTTGCCGATGTCGTGGACATCGCCCTTGACCGTCGCCATCAGCACCTTGCCCTGCGCGCGCGAGCCCGGCTGCGACGCGCGCTCCTGCTCCATGAACGGCTCGAGGTAGGCGACCGCCTTCTTCATCACCCGCGCGCTCTTGACGACCTGCGGCAGGAACATCTTGCCGGCACCGAACAGCTCGCCGACGATCTTCATGCCGTCCATCAAGGGCCCCTCGATGACGTGCAATGGTCGCGGAAGCTTCGCGCGGGCTTCTTCGGTGTCCTCGTCGATGAAGTCGACGACGCCATGAACCAGCGCGTGCGACAGTCGTGATTCGACCGTACCGGAGCGCCAGGCGAGGTCGACTTCGCGCCTCGTCGACGAGCCCTTGACCCGTTCGGCGAACTCCACGAGGCGTTCGGTCGCGTCGGATCGGCGATTGAAGATGACATCTTCCACGCGCTCCAGCAGGTCGGGCGGGATGTCCTCGTAAACCGCCAGCTGGCCGGCGTTGACGATGCCCATGTCGAGGCCGGCCTTGATGGCGTGGAACAGGAACGCCGCGTGCATCGCCTCGCGGACGACGTCGTTGCCGCGAAACGAGAAGGACAGATTGCTGATGCCGCCGCTGATCTTGACGCCAGGACAGGCCTGCTTGATCAACCGGGTCGCCTCGATGAAGTTCTTCCCGTACTCGGCATGTTCCTCGAGGCCCGTCGCGATGGCGAGAACGTTCGGGTCGATGATGATGTCTTCCGGCGCGACGCCGATGCGCTCGGTCAACAGGCGATAGGCGCGCTGTGCGATCGCGACCTTGCGCTCGACGGTGTCGGCCTGCCCCTGCTCGTCGAAGGCCATCACGACCATCGCGGCTCCGAATTGCCGGATGGTACGCGCGTGCGCCAGGAACTCTTCCTCGCCGCCCTTCAGGCTGATGGAGTTCACGATGCCCTTGCCCTGCACACACTTCAATCCGGCCTCGATGACCGACCACTTGGAGCTGTCGATCATCACGGGAATGCGGGCGATCTCCGGCTCGGTGGCGATGTAGCGCAGGAACTCGCTCATGCAGCGCTCCGAGTCCAGCATCCCCTCGTCCATGTTGACGTCGAGGATGTTGGCTCCGCCGCGCACCTGGTCCAACGCGACGGCCGCCGCGCCGGGCCAGTCCTCCGCCTGCACCACGCGGGCGAACTTGCGGGAGCCGGTGACGTTGGTGCGCTCGCCGATCATCTGGAAGTTGGCGTCTTCGCGCAGGATCAGCGTCTCGAGGCCGGCGAAGCGCGAGAGGCCGGTGGAGCCGGGTGCAGAATCAGGCACAGCAACGGCCGTGGGGTCCGCCTTGAGGCCGCCTGCAGCCGGTGAAGGTCCGGATGCGTCCGGACTCGACCTACGATGCCGCAGTGCCGTGCGCGACGGCAGGTCGGATACCGCCGCGGCGATGGCGCGGATGTGGTCGGGCGTCGTGCCACAGCAGCCGCCGATGATGTCGACGAACCCGCTGGCGGCGAAGTCGCGGACGAGCGCGGCGGTCTCGTCCGGCAGCTCGTCGTAGGCGCCGAACGCGTTGGGGAGGCCGGCGTTGGGGTAGCAGCTCACGTGCATGTCGCTGATGCGGGCGAGCTCGGCGAGATACGGCCGCATCTCGCGCGCGCCGAGCGCGCAGTTGATCCCGACGCTGAACGGCTTGGCGTGCTCCATCGACACGTAGAACGCGTCGAGCGTCTGACCTGAGAGGGTCCGGCCGCTGCGATCGGTAATCGTCACCGAGATCATCACGGGAAGACGACTGCCGCGATCGGCGAACGCCTCTTCGATGGCGACGAGGGCCGCCTTCAAGTTGAGCGTGTCGATGATGGTCTCGACGAGCAGCAGGTGCGCGCCGCCGTCCATGAGGCCCCGCGCCTGCTCGCGATACGCGTCGCGCATCGCGTCGAAGGTGATCGCGCGAAACGCCGGATCGTTCACGTCCGGCGACACCGACAACGTCTTCGTCGTCGGTCCCATGGCGCCGGCGACGAAGCGGGGCTTGTCCGGCGTGCGCGAGGTCCATTCGTCGGCGACCCGGCGCGCCAGGCGTGCGCCCTCGAGGTTCAGCTCGTAGGCGACCGATTCGAGCTGGTAGTCGGCTTGCGACACCGTCGTGGCGCTGAAGGTGTTGGTCTCGATGATGTCCGCGCCCGCGTCGAGGTACTCCGCGTGGATCGCGGCCACGGCCTCGGGGCGCGTGAGGATCAGGACATCGTTGTTGCCCTTGAGATCGCACGGATGGTTCGGGAAGCGGCTGCCGCGGAAGTCGGCTTCGCTCAGCTTGAGCCGCTGCACCATCGTGCCCATGGCGCCGTCCAGCATCAGGATGCGCGAGCCGAGCAAGCGAGAAAGCGTCGTGACCGTTTCAGACATGATCAAGCCTTAAGAAGCCGAAGAAGGCTTCGTCGCGCACGCGACGAGCACAGTGAACGGGTCGCCCGTGCGTCGCGCACCGAGCGAAACCTTGACGTCGGTGAGGCCGGCATCCGTCAGCAGACGTGCCAACGCCTCGTCACTGAAGCCCAGCCAGCGATCGCCGAGCTTCTCTTTGACCCACGCATGCTCGTGCTCGCGCAGGTCGAGCACCAGCACGCGGCCGCTGGGGCGGAGCACCCGAGC
>DAINCF010000299.1:0-8620 GCA_036732565.1 Vicinamibacterales bacterium | reverse complement strand
GGGCGTGCGCGCCTGGTTCCAGGACATCGACCGCGGCGATCGCGTGATAGCCGGTGACCGGCAGCTCCGCGGTGTTCAATATCTCGAACACGTCGCGCTTCGACTGAGCCGCGACGCTTGCGCTGGAGAGCGCCAGCAGGAACACCAAGAGCCAGCGACGCACGGTTACACTCCTGGCAACAGCGCATGTCGAGGAAATGCCGCCCTGGACGAGAGGTCGAGGTGTCGTCATGCGTTGTGAGCCTATCAGAACGACTGGGAGCCCGGCATTGGTCAAGTGTCAGCAACAATCCAAGGCGGGTAGACGTTCCGCCGCATCCAGTTCTCGCATCAGTTTTGGACTCTGTCTCAGGGTGCGACCGACACCTCACGGGTCATAAGCTGAAGCGGGCTCATCTGGGATCGCTAACGGAATAGCGGATCGATCCTCGAGGCCGGAACGATAATAGCCCGCGAGGTGACGCGACATGGAAGTGCCCCCACCGACTGGTCCGACCGCAGACCCGCAGGAACTCCTCACCTGGACCCACGTGGTCTACGCGCTGCATGCGTTCAGCCTTTTCACGGGAATCGTGGGGACGGCAACGATCATCGGGGCGTTCCTGACGGGTTGGCCATCCCTCATCGCCGTCATCATGAACTATCTGAAACGCGGGCAGGCTCGGGGCACCTGGCTCGAGTCGCACTTTCGCTGGCAGATCCGCACGTTCTGGTTCGGGCTGTTGTGGGTCTCGCTGTGCTTCCTGTTCATCATCGCAACGCTCGGTCTCGGCGTGCTGATCGCCTGGTTGCCGTTGGCGATGACGGCGGTGTGGTTCGTCTACCGGGTGGCGCGAGGCTGGCTCGCGCTCAGGGACCGCAAGCCGATGTATCAATAGCGCTCGATCCGGCCCACTTCACTGCGAAAGCCTAGAACGTGTACCCCACGGTCAGCTGGAGTGCGCGCGGTTGTTCGACCGCGGTGTACTGTCCGAAGTTCGCGTTGAGAATCCCTGCGTTCGGCGCCGCGGGAATGCCCGCAGTGTTGAAGCGCTGCGCGATGTTGAAGACATTGAACGCTTCGAAGCTCACGCGCAGCGCGTGCCGCCCCATGGGAAAGCGCTTCTGCAGCGAGAGATCGACGTTGAAGTACTTCGGATTGTCCTGGAACTCGGCGATCGGCGCGAGGTCGAACAGCGCGCGCAGGCGGTTGGCCTCCTCGGTCGACAGCTCCCGGACGGCGTTGCGCGAGTAGTTGAATCCGGGACAGCCGATTGGGAGGCCAGCGCGCGCGACGCACAGCGATTCGTTGACCCAGTCGCCGGTGATGCCGTCACCATTCAGATCGCGGCCGTTCGCGGCGATGTCGAGCGGCGCCTCCGTCCTGAACTCGGCAATCATGCCGAACTGGATGTCCCACGGCAGGGTCGCCTCGATGTGCGCCTCGATGGCGTGGCGGCGATCCGTGCTGTCCGGCCCCCAGCTCAGATCGGGGCGCGTCGGCACCTGCAGCGTACTGACGAAATTCGTCGAGTTGTTCTCCGTCTTGGCCAAGGTGTAGGCCAGTCCGCCCTGGAAGTTGCGCGAGAAGCGCTTGCTGAGATCGACCAGCAGCCCGCGGTACTTGATCTCGCCGTAGTTCGTGTAGAAGCTCGGATTGACCACGTCGGCGCGCGGCCGCACCGCACCCGTGCCGGTGATCGTCGCGGAGCCCGGCACGCCGGCATTGTTGTTGATGATCCCAACGTGGTCGTAGCCGCGGTTGTACACGAAGCTGACGTCGAGGCCGAGGTCCGGCATGAGCTCGCGGCGGTAGCCAATCTGCGAGTTCCAGTTCCACGGCGTTACCAGCTCGGAATCGATGATCGACGGGCTGGGAGGAGGTTCGCTGATCGCGCCGCCGGCGAACGGGTCGGGGAAGCCGGGATTGTCGATCTGCAGCTCGACGACCTTCGGCGGCGTGAAGCGCGCGTTGCCGATGACGTTCAGGATCACCTGGTCGTAGTAGATGCCAGTGCCGCCGTAGAATGCCTGCTTCGTATCGCCTCCAGGCGACCAGGCGAAGCCGAAGCGCGGCGACCAGTTGTTCTTGTCGCGGCCGATGCCCGGCCCCGGCTCACCGGTGACCCCGCGCAGGGCCTCGGTCTTGGCAGACTCGTAGTCATAGCGCAGCCCGACGTTGAGTGTCAGGTCCACATGCGGGCGCCAGTCGTTCTGGATGAAGAAGCCATAGGTTTCGTTCGGGCGCTCGAGGGCGCTGTCGCCTTGACGCACCACGTAACGTGACGGCGTGCCCGCGATGAACGCCGCCAGGCTGGGAAACGTGTACGTCCCCTTGAAGTTCGAGTCGAAGAAACTGTCCGACCGCAGGATCTTCAGCTGCGCGCCCATCTTGATTACGTGCGCGCCGGACGCCGGCGTCCAGGTCAAGGTGTCGTTGAGCGCCACGACCCAGTTGTCGACCGGGTTGTACGACGACGTCGACCCGAGATTGAACCCGCCCGTGATGTTCACCCGCGGCAGCCGGTTGAAGACGGCATCGATCCGCTCGTGATGGTTGCCGACTTGGACGTAGGCCTCGTTCAGGCGCGTCGCCCCGAGCACCCACTTGTGATTGGCGTTGCCGTACTGCGTGCGCAGCAGGTTCAATCCGCCGTTGTAGTCGAGCAGCGTGCCGCTCTGCCCCGAGGGCTGGTCGCTGGAATCGAGGACGTAGCGGAACGTTCCGTACTGACTCGGGCTGAACTGATGGTCGACGCGCCCAGTCGCCTTATGGACATCGACAAACTCCGGCCGGACCTGGCGCACCGTGCCACCGCCGCCGAAGAGCGCGGGATCGATGTTGTGCGTGGCGAGAAACTGCCGGGTCGCCGCCGAGAGGTTCGCCGTCGATGGCGGTAGCGTCCGCGTCTCGGCCGAAATCGTGTCACGATCTTCGCGCTCGTAGGTCACGAAGTAGTGCGTGCGATCCTTCCGGATGGGTCCACCGAACGTGGCACCGTACTGCAGCCGCCGAAACGTGTCCTCGGGCAGCGCACGGCTGGCGTACGGGCTGCGGGCGCGCAAGCTCTCATCCTGGAAGGTGAAGAAGCTCGAGCCCGTCATCTGGTTGCCGCCAGAGCGCGTGATGATGTTGACGACGCCTCCCGACGCCGAGCCGAACTCCGCTTTGAAGCCGTTCACCAGGACCTGCACTTCCTGGATCGAGTCACGCGACGGGTTCTGGTGCTGAAAGCCCGAGATCTCGTCGCTGTTGTCGACGCCGTCGATATTCCAGGTGTTCGAGCGTCCGCGCGATCCGGTGAAACCGTAGGTGCTGTTGTTCGCGACCGCGCCGGGCACGAGCCGCAGCAGGCTGGTGAAGTCACGTCCCGCGAGCGGGAGCACGTCGATCGATCGCCGACCGATCGTTTCGCTCACGGCGGAAGTCGTGGTCTCGATGACGGGCGCATCGGCGGACACGGTGACCGTCTCCGTCACCGCAGCCACGCCCAGCTCGAAATTCAGGACCGCTTCGGCCCCGAGCGTCAGCCGCACGTCCGGGCGCAGCGCGCGCGAGAACCCCGACAGCTCGGCGCTCACCTCGTAGGCACCGGGCGGTACGGCGGCAATGCGATAGCGCCCTTCCTGGTCGGTGACGCCGGTGCGCGCGATGCCCGTCGCCGTGTTCCTCGCCGTCACCGTCGCGCCTGGCAGTGTCGCCTGCTGCGAATCGGTGACGGTTCCAAGCACTGTCGCGGTGTCGGTCTGCGCGAGCGCGGGCGCGGCCCACAGCGCGACGACGCACGCGAGGAGTACCTTCAATAACATGCGTTAGGCTCCACGGGTGTCAGTGAGAAGGTGAATGCGTGAGTCTACACGAAGACATGCATACCGTCGTACGAGGCAGGCCTGAAGGCCTGCGCTACGTACCCATCGTGAGTGTCTATTGAACGACCTCAGGCGCGTCGGCCATCATCCACGCGCCGGGTCCCGCGAGGAACGCGGTGAAGTCGTGGCAGATGAGATCGGGCGGATCCGGGAGCGTGCGCAGCGCCGTTTCCGAGAAGCTTGTCGTCAATGCGGCAACGAGCATGCCCGCGGCGCGCGCGGCGGTGATACCCATGGGTGCGTCTTCGAAAACCATGCACCGATCAGGCTCGACGTCGAGTCGCCGTGCGGCTTCGAGGAACACATCGGGAGCGGGTTTGCCGTGCGCGACTTCATCGCCGCGCACGATCGTCGCGAACGCATCGGTCAGCGCGATCTCGCGAAGCGTGTGGGCGACGTTCGGCTCGGGCGCCGACGTCGCCAGCGCCGCGGCAATTCCACAGGCGCCGAGTCGCCCCAGCAGCCTCGTCAGCCCAGGCATCGGCATCAGCCGGCCCTGCGACAGCTCGCGATATAGCGTTTCCTTTTCGACTTCGTAGGCGAGCCATTCCTCGCGCGCCACCGGCCGTCCGAAGAGGTCGGGGAAAATCTCGCTGTTGCGCCGGCCATCAATTCGCGCGCGATCGCTCAACGTCAGCGGCGGCAGCCCGTGGCGCCCACCGAACAACCCGAAGGCTTCGGCGTGCAATGCCATGTTGTCCACGATGGTGCCGTCGAGGTCGAAGATGACGGCACGTGGGCGAAACGTCTCGATGCTCACGGTGTCTACTGTACACCGACGGTTCCGGCACGGCGGTTCCGCACGAACGTTCCACACGAAGGTTCCTCACGAAGGCTCGTCACGAAGGTTCGTCACGCAGGTTCTGCCTTCACTACGGGTATAGTCATCGGCAGCGCCTGAGAGTGCCTGCGTCGTGTTCGTGCACAACATCGATCCGATCGTTGCGTCGGTCGGCGGCATCCACCTCTGGTGGTACGGCCTCAGCTACTCGCTCGGCTTCTTCAACGCGTATCTGTTTCTCCGACGGAATCGCGAGCGTCTCGGCTTGTCATTGGCCGCCGTTTACGATCTGACGCTCTGCCTGTGCATCGGCGTGCTGGTCGGCGGACGTTCGTTGGTGGTGTTCAACAACGAATGGGCGTTCTATCGCGAGCACCTCTCCTTGATTCCGGCGATCTGGCTGGGCGGTCTTGCCACGCACGGCCTGGTGCTCGGCGGCGCGCTGGGCGTGTTCGTCTTCTGCTTGATTCATCGGCGTCCGTTCCGCCCCATCTTCGACGCGCTGGCCATTCCGGCCGCTCTCATTCTCGGCTGTGGGCGAATCGGCAACTTCATCGATGGACAGATCGTCGGCAGCTTCACCGACGTGCCTTGGGCCGTGAAGTTTCCCGAGGCGATGGGCTTCCGCCATCCGGTTGTGTTGTATGACGGCCTCAAGAACTTCGCGCTGATTCCGCTGTTGCTCTGGGTGCGACGGCATAACCCACCGCCAGGGCGCCTCGCGGCCGTGTTCGTCTTGCTCTATCCGGCCCTTCGTATCCCTATCGATCTGCTTCGCGAGTATCCGATCACGCTCTTCGGACTGCCGACCGGCCAGACGTTCAATGTCGTGATGACGATACTGGGCGTCGCGCTGCTGGTGCGCAATTGGGTGCGCCAGCCTCCATCCGTCGCCATCGGCAGCGAGGCGAATGCCGTGTCATCGGCACTCGGGCCAAGGCGGTTCGCATTCGCGATGTGCATGCTGATCGCACTGGTGATCCCCAGCGACGCGACCCGTGACGTGCCGACGCTGTACGCGAAGCGACATCCGGGCTTGACGCATTCGTGGATGTATCCTCCAATGCCATAGGGGAGCAGCGCCGCAGTGGCTATTGAAGTGTCTCGTGATCAGTTCGTGATTTCGACCGATCCCACTCGCTTGGACATCGATGCCATTCATGCATATTTGACGCGCTCGTACTGGGCGTCTGGCATCTCGAGAGAAGTGGTCCAGCGGTCGATCGAGGGATCTCTCTGCTTCGGTCTGTACATCGAGCAGGCGCAAATCGGTCTCGCGCGCGTCATCACCGATCGGGCGACGTTCGCCTACCTCGCGGATGTCTACGTGCTCGAAGCGTATCGGGGCTTGGGCCTTGCCAAATGGCTGATGGGCGTCGTGGTCGCCCATCCGGATCTGCAGGGCCTGCGCCGCTTCATGCTCGCCACCCGCGATGCGCACGGGCTGTACGAGCAGTACGGCTTCCGTTCGATCGAAAGCCCGCACGGCCTCATGGAGATCGTCCGCCTGGATCTCTACGGAGGCGCGTCCAGCACGGCCTGAGTCGCCAGCTTCTTGCGATCGACCTTCCCCAGATGCGTCCGCGGCAGCACCTCGAGAAAGATGACTTCACGCGGGTACTTGTAGGGCTCGAGTCGGGCCTTCGCGAACGCTTGTAGCTCCGACGCCAGCGCTGGTCCCGCCGAGTGGCTGATGACGAACGCGCAAGGCTTCACCAGACCATCTGGGTTCTTCACCCCGACGACCGCGACTTCACTGACCGCCGGATGCTGCAGCAGGCAGTTCTCGAGCTCGCCAGGCGAGAGCCACCGCCCGCCCACTTTCAGCATGTCATCCGAACGCCCGCAGTAGACGAACGTGCCATCGGGATTCTTCCGCAGCATATCGCCGGACACGTACCACTCGCCCCGAAACGCCTGCAGCGTGTCCTCCATCCGCTGCCAGTAGGCGATGGCGCGCGACTCGCCCTTCACCCATAACGCGCCAACCTCGCCATCGGGCACTTCGCGTCCCTCATCGTCACAAAGCTTGACCTCGAAGCCCGGCACGACGTGGCCCAGCGTACCCGGCACGACCGCGCCGGGTCGGCTGGAGATGAAGATGTGCCACATCTCGGCCGTGCCCAATCCGTCCAGCATCTCGACGCCGAAGGTATCGATCCAGCGGGTGTAGAGCTCCGGCGGCAACGCCTCGCCAGCAGACGTCGCCAGGCGCAGGCACGAGAGATCCTGTCGTCCGGCGTCCGCGTGCGCCACCATCTGCTGCACCATCGTCGGGACGTTGATCAAGACGCTGGGTGTGTGCCGCGCGATCTGCGCGAAGATGACGTCGGGCGTGCACCGCTCGGGAAAGAGCACGCATGACGCTCCGACCGAGAACGGGAAGAACACGTTCGATCCCATCGCGTAGCCGAAGAAGAGCTTCGGCACACCGACGCTGATGTCGTCCTCACCGAGCTGCAGTACGCCCTTGCCATACAGCTCGGTTGTATTCGCGAACGAACGGTGCGTTTGCACCACCGCCTTCGGTCGTCCCGTCGTGCCGCCGCTGAACAGCCAGATCGCCGCATCATCGCGATGCGAGTCGAAGGCGGGGAAGTCGGCGTCGGCGCCCGCGAGCTGCGCCTGCACATCGGGTCGATCGATGACGAGCAGATGCGGCGCCCACATCAGGTCGGCCGTTGCCGACTGCCACGCGGCTGCTCGATCCGCGTGCAGGACGACGGCCCGAGCTCGCGTGTACTCGCAGAAGTAGCGCAGCATCTCGGACGGCAGATCCGGGTTCACCATGACAACGACGGATCCGTGACGCAGGATGCCGAACAACGCGCCGACGAAATGCGGCACATCGGGCAGCGCGATGATGACGCGCTCCTCGGGACGAATGTCTGCGGCACGCAGCAGATGGGCGCAGCGAGCGGAAAGCGCGAGCACCTCGCGATAGGTCAACCTGCCGCTATCCGTTCGGATGGCGATCCGATCCCCGCGCCCCTCCGCGATGCGCGCATCGAGCAGGTAGGTGGCCAGATTGAACTGCGCCGGCGGCGTGAAGGACATAGCGGAATGCTATACGCTGAGTCTCGTGGAGCGCTTCAACAGATTCGTGGAGTCTGGCAAGAACCCTCGACCGAAGCTTCCGGGCCGTTCCTACGCAGCGGCCCAGTGCGATTCGACCGTAGTTACCATTAGATGAGTGTCTATCATCTGGCCGCGCTGACCTTCGCGGACGTTGCGCAACTGGCCAAGGGACCGATGGTCGCGATCCTCCCGACTGGTGCGATCGAAGCGCACGGTCCGCACCTGCCGCTCGGGACCGACATCGTCATCGCCGAGGCGATGGCGCGGGCGGGCGCCGAGCGCCTCTCGCGCGCCGGCCTCGACGTCGTGATTCTTCCGAGCATGGCGTTCGCCCCGGCCCCGTTCGCGGCCGCCTTTTCCGGGACCCTCGATGTGCCGGCATCTGCCATCACATCGCTGGTGACCGCGATCGCGCGTGACGTCGCCCGCCACGGCATGCGATTGACGGCGATTGCCAATGCGCACCACGATCCGGCCAATGTTGCGGCCCTTCGCACGGCGGTCGAGGAGCTCGACGCCCAGGTGGACGGTCCCCGGCTCGTCTTTCCCGATCTCACTCGGCGACGATGGGCGGAGCGGCTGACGGAGGAGTTTCGAAGCGGCGCATGTCACGCGGGTCGATATGAAACGTCCATCATCCTCGCGGAACGCCCTGAGCTCGTGCGCACGGATCTGATGGCCTCGTTGCCGTCCAATCCGCGTTCGCTGGTGGACGCTATCCGCCAGGGCCATGCCACTTTTGCCGATGCCGGCGGAGTCGATGCGTACTTCGGCTGGCCGGCGGACGGGCGCGCATCCGAGGGTCGTGACAGCATCGAGGCGCTCGGCTCGATCCTGGCCGACGCCATCCTGGAGCGGCTGTGAGCGCGCTCGCAGGACGAGTGGCGATGATCACCGGTGGAGGGCGTGACA
>DAINCF010000298.1:0-8663 GCA_036732565.1 Vicinamibacterales bacterium | reverse complement strand
GACCGCGGGCGCTTGTGCGCCGCTGCCGGGCGACGCGGTCGTCGGCGACCAGGGGGCGGGGCTGCCGCCGGCGTGGATGGCATACGTGGCCGACTGCGACTGCGACTCCGTCAGACTCTTGCGGAACAGCAGCGATCCGTCTTCGGCGTCGACGATCGTCAGGTAGCCCATCGCATCGCCGAGGAGCTCTGTCGCCCACGCGAGTCGCAGCACGCCCGGTGTCAGAGGAAAGTACACTGGCCACGCCCGCACGCCGTGGATGGCACGCACGCGGGCAAACGTCATACGGCCGGCCACGTCGCGTGCCTGTTCGAGAAACTCGCGCTCGTCGAGATCCCAGCCGACCGGACCGGCAGCCAGCACCAGTGCCTGTGGAGCGGTCACGGCTGCCGCACTGCGAGAGGCACGCGTGTCGATGTCAGTGGCCAGCACGCCCGTCGTTCGTACTAGCTCACCGCTCGTGGTGAAGGCGGCCCTGATCGCGCCTTGAAACACGCGCACGCCGTTGACGCGCTGAGTCAGCTCGACCCACGCCATGTTGCCGGACGGGTTCACGTAGTCGGCCGCGAGATCGAGCGTCGCGAGGTCCTGTGCCGAGAGACCATAGGCGTTGGCGTATCCCGACAGGAAGGATCGCAACGCGTCGGCGCGATTGCCTCCGGTCGGACCAGCGAGGAAGCCGGCACCCGCTGCTTTCGCCACCACCTCCGGTGTTCCGAGCGCGGGGCTGAAGACGAGGTCGATCGCGTCGTGGTCACGCTGGAGCCGCGCCAGTCCTTCCGCGCGCCGCTCGACGCGCTCCGCCGCAAGCGGAGAGGTGCGGTCAGCGCCCACGCGCTCCATATATCCCGCGGGTGCCCGCTCAGCGTTCAGGCGGATATCGAAGTTCTCGACCGAGACCGGTTCGACGTCCTGGCGAGCAGAGGCTCGCTGAAAACAGACGCTGCCGAGAAGCAGGCAGAGAAGCGATCGCGCCAGACACCGCACGCCCATATTTCGGGCCGCGGAACTCGCACGAATAGTCCGTCACGTCTGGGGCCGATGCACTTCTGCGCAGATTGGCGCACGGCCAGCGCCCTCCGTCAACCCGGGCGCTTCAAGTCGTCCAGATGAGCGCCAAGACGTTGCTCTTGACGATGGCTTGGAGATTCGGCGGCGTGCAATGGCGATCCAGTTGGTTCAGCGGGCACGGTAGCGTCCGTGCCGCTGTCCGCTGCGCGCTCAGAAACGCTGTTGCGGCGACGAACACGGCAGTCTTCCAGGAGATTGATTCGCACCATAGGGGCTATTGCGCGAATAGAGCAATAGATGAGCCACTCTGTTTGCCACGACAGAAGGCAGATCAGACGCTTTGAGTCTGGCTTGCGAGGGACCTTTGTCGGGACTGACCGCCGTTCGCGGAACTACGTCCACAGAGGCGAAGGTGGTTCCGGAGGAGGGGATCGAACCCACACTCTCGCAAGCAAGAACGGGATTTTGAGTTGTTCGACCGCATCGCCAGCCGGCCAGACGCGTCGGTCGCCGCCGCACGTCGGCTGCAGCGGCATGTCAGACCGTGCGCCTCCAGAACTGCCACCACTTCCTCGTCGTCCGTACGAGAAGGGACCTTTCAAAACGAACGACCCCGACGAGCGACCCACCTCCGGCACGCCAAAGGGCATCGATCTGTTTCCAAGCGTCGCGACTCCTCGGGCCCAACCAAACTACGAATGCTTCCGGGCCGAATGAATAATGCGTGGAGATCGTCTGAATGTCCTCGAGCATGCCAAAGGCAGCCAGACTTCGGGCCTCTTCATCACCGTCGCTGAGAATCCGTTCGAGGGTCGCGAACAGCGCGCCGCACTCTGCCGTCAGGCCCTTCGCATAGCTATTCACGATGTGCTGGGCGAACACGTTGACGTCGTTGAAGCCGCCGGCCTCTTCACTCTTCCACCAAGCGAGGTGTTCTTCCCACGCTGGTCGAGCCGTGGGGCAAGCCTCCAGCAAGAGGGGCACAACTTGAGCTTTAATGATGGGGGCTGCCGGCATCGGTCAAACGAATAGAGGCGGCCAGTCGAATTCGGCCATTCCCGCGAGGCTCGCAGCATAACGCGAAATCGACTCCGCGTTGAAGACTCGCAAATCTGTGGAAGCGTCCGCGCTCCACTATTACTTCTCATCAAACACGCCTGGCGCTCGAAGTTCTTCGCGTCTATGAACTAACCAGGGACGCTGTGCAGCGATGCATTGCCCCCTCTGGAAGATCATCACTTCCCAACCGGGACTTCTCGATCCTTAAGCAGGTGCCGAACAACGTGGCGCGCACCCTCGTTGTCAACTCGCGCCGACCGCACGTAAAGGGCCACCTTCACGAGTTCGTACGCCACCTCGCGGCGCGACTTGCCCCGCACCCTTTGCCCACTCATCGGCACTGCACTGGTTCAGCGGGCCGATTCGCAGAGTCGCAGCTGGTAGTTCCATCGGCCGCCGCTGTCGAGGCACCTATCGACGTTTAAAAAATCCGGGTTGAAATCGTGGAGGACAAACAGAAGCACGAAATACAACGCAACCACCAGGACCAAAGCCCCGGCGATGCCCGCGATGATCTGAACCAGTAGGGTCATTACGCCAGACTGTACGTGAGATCGGCTATCGTTTTTATCAAGATGCGCTTACGGTGCTGGTGGGCTGCCTATGCGATCTAGCCTTGGGGCACTGTCGCGGCTTTCAGGAAACCAATCGGTGTCGCCGGTGTCCAACGGCTGCAGACCGATGCTCATGGCCCCTTGTCGCAGCACATCGCCTCGTCAACCGCCTGTCCTTGCCCTGGTCCTAACCGTGGCGGCGCTCGGAATGGCCGACACGCCTGAGATCAGCTTCATCGCGCGCTGGGGCGGCGTCAGCAAGGACATTCCATCGGCAATCGTTGCCACCGACGCGGACGTCTTCGTCGTCGGATCCACCTACTCACATGACTTTCCTACGACCGTCGGGCGTCCAGCCACAGGCGAATGGTGCGCCTTCGCGACGCGGCTGATCGCGAAGAGCGGGGCGGTCGCGTATTCAACTGCCGCCTGCGGCAAGGGAATGATGTGGGGACGGGCGGCAGCCGTGTCGGCGGCCGCAGAACTCTGGACCGTCGGCAGTACAGACGGACCAGGCCTCCCAGTCACGCGGGATGCGGCCCAGCGTCACTTCGGCGGCGGTAGTGCAACCGGAGCCGGTGACGCGTTTGTGCTGAGGTGGAGTCGTGACGGCTCGTCGATCGCCTATGCAACGTACCTGGGGGCGTCGGGGGACGAGCAAGGCAGCGCTGCGCTGTCCGATCCAGCGGGCGGCGTGTGGGTCGGTGGCAGCACTGACTCTCGCGAATTCGGCGCACCGGTACCCGCATCGGCATCTCCCGATCGCGGAGGGGTGGACGGTTTTATCGCGCGGATCGACGCAGAAGGCCGGCTGGCTTTCGCGCATCGTGTCGGCGGCACAGGCAGTGACGATGTTGTGGCGATGGCGCAAATCAAGACAGATCGGATCGCGGTCATTGGACAGACGACCTCACACAACGCGCGTGGTGGTGGAACGCCACGCCGCGACATCGATGGGTTTGTTGCGCTCTTCGATACCCGTGGACGAGCGACCGTATGGTCGCGCCAACTGGGTGGCAGCGCGGACGACCGTCTCCTGGGCGCAGCGGTGTTGCCGGATGGCCGGATCGTGGCGGTCGGCGACTCGGCATCTTCGAGTTGCCGGACTGGGATGGGCCAGGATGGCTGGGTGGTCGTTCTCTCGGACGAGGGCGTGCCGCTGAGGAACTTCTGCTTGGGCGGGCGCGACAACGAGGCGATTCGCGGCGTGACCGTCGATGTGGCGGGCGATATCTGGATCACAGGCGTGACCAGCTCTCCCGATTTCCCGCGACTACCGCAGCAGGCGGGAATGCGGCCCCTTTCAACATACCGTCAGGCATACGTGGCGAAGCTCGACATTGATCGTGGCGCTCTTCGCTCGGCGAGGCTGCTGGGAACCGATGAACATCCGAGGAACCAGTACGCTGAGGGCCGTGGGCTCGTCGCAGTCGGCGACCACATCCTGATCGCAGGTGACATTGGGGGCAGTCAGGGCGGGCGGGTCATTGCGCGAGGAGGACAAGTGCTGCCAACGCCGGGTGCGTACGGCGAACGCTGGCGGGCTGGATCGCAGGACGCTTACGTCGTCTCGTTGCGACGCTGGCCGTAGCGGATCTGGTCGTTATACCTTCGCACAGCGCGCCGACGGCACCGTCACGACCGTCGCGCTCGATGGTCCCGAGCGGCGACGAGCAAGTCCTTGGCGGGCGCATGACGGCCGCCACGAGCGCCGCGCAGGATGGCCCGGCCCCAGCCTTCTACGGCCTGGGCGCGCAGGCTGGCGAGCGCCTGCTGCACTTCTTCCAGGGGCTGAAGCGCGCGCCGCAGCCACCTGCCGATCGTGTTCGCGCTCACTGCCTGGCCAGAAGCCAGCGTCACGATGCGCGCAATGGTGCGCAGCGAGCGACCGCGCGCGTGTAGCCGCGCGATCAACAGTATGTCGTCTCCGGATAGGCGTACCTTGCGACAAGAATGGCCGATCGAAGATCGATCGGCCATCCCTGCAAACGATTGACTTCATTGGTGCCGGAGGAGGGGATCGAACCCACTCTCGCAAGGAGAACGGGATCTTGACACCATGTCGCCCGGCATTCGGCGCGATCTCGCGTTTCCCTAAAGCAAATCTCGCGATCTACTCCTGGACCGAGACCGGTTCGACCTCCTGGCGAGCGGAAAGTCCGCTGAAACAAACGCTGGCGAGCAGCAGATAGAGAAGGGCTCGAGCAAGACGCCGCACGCTCGTGTTTCGGGCCGCCACGTGGTGCCGAATAGACCGTAAGCCTCGATCGGCAGGCGGTTGCCTCAGGGCACGATCACCGCGACGAGATTCGATTCCGCGCTCGAATACCCTCCGACGTGCGCGACAGCCGAGACGTAGTACGTGCCGCTGCCCACCCCAGGCACTGTCAAGCTCGTAATGCTGCCGACCGGCGCTGACAGCAGGATCGGCCCATTCGGCGTCGACCGCGCAAGCAGCGTGTACGAGGCTCCTGCCGGTCCGCTCCACGCCAGCAGCACGGTCGAACCATCGACGATTGGAGATTGCACCACGGGACCAACGGGCGGCGAGGGAGCGCTCAACGCGAATGAGACCTCGTTGGACACGGCGATCCCCGCTGCGTTGTGCGCAGCGACACGGACGAACAGCGGCACGCCGATGGGAGCGTTCGCGCTGACGCTCGAGGCCGAGCCCACACCGAACGTTCCTAGATCCGCCGCGCCCGTCGACGTCCCCGCCAACAACGTGTAGCTCTGCGGCGGTCCGCCCGCTCCAGCCGCCCAAGACAACGTGATCGGATTCGATGCGGCGTGCGCTGTCAGCGTCGGAGCCCCAGGGGGATCGACGCTGCCACCGATCAAGACGCGCACTTCGTTCGACGCCGCGGATCCGAACTGGTTGCTCGCCACAACGCGAACGAAGATGGGTACACTCGGTGGTGCGGGTGCAGCGATCGAGGTGCCCAGGCCCATACTGAACACGCCGAAGTCACTCGCGCCCGGCGATGACCCCGCATGCAGCGAGTACTGCTGCGGGGCGCCGCCGAGGCCCGGACTCCAGCTCAGACTGATGGGATTCATTGAAGGGTTGCTGACGGTAAGGCTCGGTGGGCCTGGCGTCTGCGCTCGAGTGGAGAGCAGCCGCACCAGCGGCAATCGATACCCGGCCGCCAGCACGTTGCCGTCCGGTTGAACCGCCAGGGCCTGGACGTTTGCGTGCGCGACCACCGACGGGTAGGGAATGAACGTCGGATCGGGCAGACCGGTCACACTCGTGCGAAACAGGTAGTACGCCGGCTGGTTTGGAGCAACGTCGTAACTGACGTCCAGAAGAAGGTGACCGTCCGGCACCAGCTGCAGGTCGGTCGGGGTTTCGGCTCCAAGGGGTATGGGACTGAAGCTGGGGTCGAATGCACCACTTGGCAGGAGCTGCAGCACGCAGACGTTGTTCGCGGCCAGAATTCGACCGTCCGGGCGAACTTGAATTGATTGAACGAACCGCGAGCGAACCGGCTGGTCGTCGGAACACCCGGTCGCGAATGGCACTGGAACGAAGGTCGTATCCGGCGCTCCGTTCGGCATCAGGCGGGTGAGCCCTTCGTTCGCCGCGCCGTTCACGAGATTGAAGCTGCCGGCGGCGAGAATCTTCCCGTCCGGTTGAAGAGCAACTTCCTCAACGAGGCCGCCTCCTGAACCACCCAGTTCTGGTGCGACGAATTGATCATCTAGAGCACCACTACTGTTGAGTCGGCTGAGCTCGTGCGGCGGCAGCCGTCCGCCCGCGATCAGAATCTTTCCGTCGGGTTGGAGCGCGATATCCGCCACGATGTTGGACGCGGCGGCCGGCGCACTCGCGGCCAATGGCGGCGTCAAACCGCCATCGGTGCTGCCGTTCGGATGGAGGCGGACGATGTAGCTTCTGCCGTCGACGTTGGCGCCGTTGACGGCGGTGAAATATCCTCCTGCGAGAATCTTTCCATCTGGTTGCACCACGATCGAATAGATCGCGACCTCTGGACTGCTCGAATCGAACGTGGCATTGAACGTGTTGTCGAGCGTGCCATTCGGCAGCAGCCGCAGGAGAAACCGAGAAGCGGGCGCAGGCATACCCTCCTTGGGCCCTGACACTCCTACGAGAATCTTGCCATCGGGTTGCAGCGCGAGAGCGGTAATGCTGCCCTCGGAGTTGAGCGGGATACTCGCGGCGAACCCAGGATCGACGAGCTGGGCTGCAGTCTCAGTTGCCGTCGACAACACCTGTAGGAGTGCGAACGTGAGCGCCAACGCATAGTGGCTTCGCGAGCACGGACGCAAAGTTGTGCAGACCTTCATTCAGCAGCTCCAGGATGGTAGTTCTCCGCACGCGACAGAACCCGACTCACGCACAATGACGAGGTAGAAGGCCAGCTCGGCAATCAGCGGCACGACACACCCCTGGTTGTTTCGATCACGTCTCGGTCGATCAGTAGGGTCCTGGGGATTTTTCCTAGAAGAAGCTGTGGGTCAGCCTGAGGGAGCGTCGAGGCCAACGGCTGAGCTTTTGTTCTTCGCGTCGGAGCTCGGCTGAGGGAGGGATCGAACGCACACTCGTGCAAGGAGAACCGTAAGTTGAAGTGCGGGAGGGCCTATCCCCTTCTGAACGAGTGGCTTCTCCTTGCAGCGAATAGTGGCGCGAGACGTGCCTGACTCGCGGGACGATGTCGCAGCGGATCGGAGAAATCTCTATCGAGTGTGATCCGGCAGCGATCGGCTAGGCGAAGTGGCGTTTCGCGAACGCGCGGCCGGATCCAGACTTCAGATAGCGCTCGAACGTAACGCCAGTTCTTCAGTCGCGAACTCGATCGCTACGACGATGTGCCAAGGACGATATTTGCTCGTATGAGTTGATTCGCCCGCATTGTGGTACGCGAGGCGTCTCTGGACGTCGGACGTGGCTCCAACGTAGTGGCGCGCGGGATCGGTATCGCTTCGAAGGACGTAGACGAAACGGCTCGGCCCCATCTAGCTGAGGTCCGCCTCCGCGCCTGCGGCGCTTTGGCGAGACAGCCTTCGCTTGTGGAAGGCTCGCTGGCCTGCCTAGCCGAAGCTCGCCCGAAGGGCGAGCGAAGACTGGTGCCGGAGGAGGGGATCGAACCCACACTCTCGCAAGGAGAACGGGATTTTGAGTCCCGCGCGTCTGCCAGTTCCGCCACTCCGGCGTGAGGACGTCACACGATTATCGGCCATTCGACGCCAGGATGTCATCCGCGGAACGACTGTGGCATCTTGAGCGGTGCGATCACATTCCCCAGGAGGGGCGATGGCGAAGAAACAGATCCTGATGCTGGTGGGCGATTATGGCGAGGACTACGAGGTGATGGTCCCGTTCCAGGCACTGCAGATCGTCGGCCACACCGTGCACGCGGTCTGCCCGGGCAAGAAAGCTGGAGAGATCGTCCGCACCGCGATTCACGACTTCGAGGGCGATCAGACCTACAGCGAGAAGCGCGGGCACGATTTCCGCCTGAACGCGACGTTCGATGACGTCGACGAAGGGCGCTACGACGCGCTCGTCATTCCTGGGGGCCGGGCCCCCGAGTACCTCAGGCTCAACGCCCGCGTGCTCGACATCGTTCGGCATTTCGAGGCCACGGCGAAGCCGATTGCGGCCATCTGCCATGGGGTGCAGATCCTGGCGGCCGCGGGCGTCGGGCGCGGCAAGCGGTGCACGGGGTATCCCGCCTGCGGACCCGAGGTGAAGCTGAGCGGCGCGATCTGGGTGGACTCGCCGATCGATGGTGCCGTGGCGGACGGACTGCTCGTGACGGCGCCGGCATGGCCCGCCCATCCCGCGTGGCTCGCGTCGTTCCTGGACGTGCTCACCGGGGCGGATGCGACGGCCAAGCAGGTGGTCTAACCGCCCTCGCGCGTCCGTCGGCAGCCGTTATTGCGGCAACCACACCAGCGCGACCAGCTGCACGCTGACGCCGCCGCGCTTCGGCTTGGCCAGCACGGTCTCCACCTCCTCGACCGAGCGATCCCACTCGGCGGTCACGGCGGCGACGTCGCGCTCGATGTCCG
>DAINCF010000297.1:0-8685 GCA_036732565.1 Vicinamibacterales bacterium | reverse complement strand
GTGGTGGCGGCGGTCTTGGCCAGGCTGGTCGACGAGGCGCGCGTGGTGCGCGCGTACGCGGCCGAGATCCTGTTGTCGTTCGGCGTGAGCCAGCTGCCGGGCCGTGCGGGCGAGGCGCTCGCGCGCGCGCAGGACGATCTCGTGTCGAGCTTCCAGATGTTTCCGGACTCGGCCCAGCAACAGACGGAGCGTGGATGGCTCGAGGCGGAGCGGGGACGGATCGACGCCGCTCGCGAGGCGCTCGATGCGGCCATCCATCTCGAGCCCGCGTACGCGAGGCCCGTCGTGATCAAAGGGGTGTTGGCGGCGAGGGAGAACAGGTTCGACGAGGCGGTAGGGCTCTGGAAGAAGGCTCGATCGCTCGAGCCTTCTTATCCCAACATCGACAAGCTGATTCAAGAAGCCGAACGGCGGAAGGTGCCCTAGCCCTTCTTCAACTGATCGAGCACCTGCTTGGCCACGGCAGCGTCAGCCCCGCTCGGCTCGACCGCGATCACCTTCTCCATCATCTCGATCGTGCCTGGCGTATCCCCTTTTTGCATCTTCGCGAAGCCGAGCTTGAGGTACGGCTTCGACCAGTTGGGATCGACCTGCTGCGCGCGCTCGTACCACTTGATGGACTCGTCCGTCTCGCCCTTCGCGAACTTCACCTCACCGAGGTTGTAGAACACTTCACGGTTCGCGCTCAGGCCCTGAGCCGCTTCGGTCAACGCCGCTTCTGCCGCCGGGAGGTCGCCCTTCTCGAGATTGGTCATGCCGATCTCGATCTTCGCGCGCTCGTTGTCTGGCTCGGTTTCCAATACCTTCTTGTACGCACCCAGCGCGTTGTCGTAATCCTTCTTCATCCGGTAGGCGCGGCCGATCTGCATGTTGATCATCGTCAGGGCCGGCGTCTTGGTGAGGATGGCTTGATACGCGGTGATGGCCGCGTCGTACTGATTCTGCGCGAGGAGATCCTCGGCCTTCTGTAGCTCACCCTGCAGCTCTTTGGTGTTGACGCCCGCCAACGCACCGGCCGGACCCGTGGCCCCGCCGGCCAGCGTGAAGTCCAGCGGCGGGTTCGGCGCGCCGATGGTGCGCACCGGAACCTGACCCGATGAGGGCTGGAAACCGGGTGCCGAGGCCGTCACCTTCCAGTTGCCCGAGCGCAGCCCGATGATCGAGAAGCGGCCTCGATCGTCGGTGGTTGCGGAGAACGACGAAGGTGACGAGGAAGGGTTCTCGGCGACGACCGTCGCCCCCTTGACCGGTTGCCCCTTGTCGTCTTTGACGGTTCCACCAACGCGACCGGTCTGGGCAAGGGCCGGCAGTGCCAGCGCCAGCACCACCACGCAGGTGAACGCTGTCCGCCACTTCATTCGATCACGCATCACTCACGTCTCCTGTGTCAGCGGCCCGTCACGGGCCGCAAGGACCAAAACCGACTAACTATACTATTTTACCGATGCGGACACCGGTGGTCGCCTTGCTGCTGGCGGGCGTTGCCGCCTCAGCCGTCGCGCAGCCGCGGCCCACGCGATACGATGGCCGGCGTATGCGCCGATTTCCACGGGCTCTTCTCGTCTGCGCGATGGCCATCAGCGCATCGGTGGTGCCGGCCACGCACACGCAGGCTCAACCGAAGCCAGCGGGCCTCGACCAGGCGGTCTTCCCGCGGATCGACGCGCTGATTCAGGAGGCGATCACCGCGCGCTTGACCCCAGGCGCCGTCGTGCTCGTCGGCCGCGGGGACGAGATCCTCTACGAGAAAGCGTTCGGCCAGCGCGCGATCGAGCCGGCGGCCGAGCCGATGACGCTGGACACCATCTTCGACCTCGCGTCGCTGACGAAGGTCGTTGCGACGACGATAGCGGTCATGCGTCTGGTGGAGCAGGGGCGCATCCGGCTGGTCGATCCGATTCACGCGTTCCTGCCGGGATTCGATCGCTACGGCAAGGGCGCCATCACCGTGCGCCATCTGCTGACGCACGTGTCCGGTCTGCGTCCTGACGTCGATCTCGGTGATCCCTGGGAGGGCACCGACGCGGCGTTGGAGCTGGCGCGCGAGGAGGTGCCGATCGCGCGCCCGGGTGAGCGCTTCGTCTACAGCGACATCAACTACTTCGTGCTGGGCGCTATCGTCGCCCGCGTGAGCGGACTGACGCTCGACGAGTACACGCGGCGTGGCATCTTCGATCCCCTCGGCATGGTCGATACGCGCTTCAACCCGCCGGAGACCGCGCGCGCTCGCGTCGCGCCGACGGAGCGGTGCGCGATGATGGCCGCGTGGCCGTGCAACACACCGTCGGCGCCGACGCTGCGCGGGATCGTTCACGATCCGACCGCGCGGCGGATGGGCGGCGTGGCCGGTCACGCCGGTCTCTTTGGCACGGCGCGCGATCTGTCTCGCTTTGCGCGCATGCTGCTCAACGGCGGTCGTCTCGACACGGCGCGCATCCTGTCGCCGCTGACCGTCGAGAAGATGATCTCGCCGGCAACGCCCGTGGGGATGGCGAGTGTCCGCGGGCTGGGGTGGGACATCGACACGTCGTTCTCCGCGAACCGCGGCGAACTGATGCCGATCGGCTCGTTCGGGCACACCGGCTTTACCGGCACGTCGATCTGGATCGATCCGGCGACGGGCCTCTATGTGATCTTCCTCTCGAGCCGATTGCATCCTGACGGAAAAGGCGACGTGACCGCCTTGCGCGGCAAGGTCGCAACAGTGGCCGCGTCCGCGATTACCTCGACGTTCACCGCCGTTGGAGGGCAGCCCTCCAGGAGTGCCGAACCAACGATGACCGGCACCGACTTCGGTGCGTCGACGGATCCGTTGCGGGCGGGTCGTGCGGCCGTGTCGACCCCGGTGCAAGCCGGCATCGACATGTTGGAGCGGCACGGGTTCGCGGAGCTTGCCAATCGTCGCGTCGGGCTCGTGACGAACCACACCGGCCGCACCCTCGACGGACGGTCGACCATCGACGTCCTGCACCGCGCGCCCGGCATGAAGCTGGTCGCGCTGTTCAGCCCGGAGCACGGCATCCGCGGCACGCTGGACGACAAAGTCGCCTCGTCCACGGATTCGACGACGGGCCTACCGATTCATTCGCTCTACGGTGAGACGAGACGCCCTACCGACGCGATGCTGAACGGCATCGACACGCTCGTGATCGACCTTCAAGACATCGGCGTGCGGTTCTACACCTACGTGACGACGATGGGGTATGTCATGGAGGAGGCTGCTCGGCATGGGATCAAGGTCGTGGTGCTGGATCGGCCGAATCCCATCGATGGATGGCACATCGAGGGGCCCGCTGCCGATCAAACGGAGGAGGAGTTCATCGCCTACATGCCGTCGATGCCCGTCCGTCACGGCATGACCATCGGCGAGCTGGCGCGGCTGTTCAACGGCGAGCGGGGCATCGGGGCCGATCTCGCCGTGGTCTCGGTCGAGGGGTGGCATCGCGATCAGTGGTTCGATCAGACGGCGATGCCGTGGGTCAATCCGTCGCCCAACATGCGGAACCTGAATCAGGCGACGATCTATCCGGGGATCGGCGCGATTGAGTACTCGAACGTGTCGGTCGGACGCGGCACCGACCAGCCCTTTGAGCACATCGGCGCGCCCTGGATCGACGGCCGCCGCTTGGCCCTGACGCTCAATGAGCGCGGCCTGCCGGGCATCCGCTTCTATCCGGTGACGTTCACGCCCGCATCGAGTCAGTACAACGGAGAGGCCTGTCAGGGTGTGTTCTTCACGATCACCGATCGCAACGCCCTGCAGCCGGTGCGCGTCGGGTTGGAGGTCGCCGCGGCGCTCTGGAAGCTGCACCCGGATCGCTACGACGCGCGAAACACGCATCGCCTGGTCGGTTCGCGCGAGAGCCTGGAGCGCGTCAAGGCCGGTGAAGACCCAGCGGTCGTGGCGGCGTCATGGGCGGCCGCCGAAGCCCGCTGGCGCCAATTGCGGGCCAAGTATCTGTTGTATCGATAAGCCCAATCCGTCATGCCTGCGTACGTAGCGCAGGTCTAAGAGTGAGTTGCGAAATTTCCGATCGCGTACGTAGCGCAGGCCTTTAGGCCTGCCAAACGCCGTCGGTGCGCGGCTGGCACCGTCAGGCAGACCTGAAGGCCTGCGCTACGTACGATTTCAGAACGCGCGCTCTCAGACCCTCATCTGATAGAGCATCAAATACACGATGACGCCGGTCACCGACACGTACAGCCACAACGGCATCGTCCACCGTGCAATCCGCCGATGCTTGTCGTAACGCTTGGACAGACCGCGCGACAGCGTGATCAGGGCCATCGGCACAATCACGATCGCCAGCACGACGTGCGTGACGAGGATCGTGAAGTACACCACTCGCCAGAAGCCTTGTCCCTGAAACGGCACCGATCCCACGTTCAGGTGGTAAATCACGTACGACAGTAGAAACAGCGTCGAGGTGCCGAACGCGGTCAGCATGCACAGCCGATGGCGCGCGATCTGGCGCTGCTTGATCAGCACCCATCCGGTGGCGAGCAGAATCGCCGACGCCGCGTTGAGCGTCGCGTTGAGGGTTGGCAGATCGGTGACCGACATGAAGGCGATCGTGTCAGCGCGAGAAGTGATCGGCGAGAAGCACGAGCCACAACAACGGCAGATAGAGAATCGTGGCGAAGAACAGCCGTCGCGCCGCCACGATCGTCCGGGTGGCGGCGAACTCCAGCGCGAGCCAGACGATGACCGCGCCGAGGACGATGGCGCCCGTCAGGTAGTGAGTGCCGGCCAGCTGCACCAGGCTTGGTAAGAGGCTCACCGGCACCAGCGCGACCGAATAGAGCACCGCTTGCCGTCCTGTGCTGCGGCCGTCAGGCTCGATCACCGGCAGCAGCGGAATGCCCGCGCGCGCGTAATCGTCGCGATACATCCACGCGATGGCGAGAAAGTGCGGCATCTGCCACATGAAGACGATCGCGAACAGCACCCACGCCTCGATCGACAACGTGTTGGTCGCCGCCGCCCAGCCGATGACCGCCGGCAGCGCGCCCGGAACCGCGCCGACGATGGTCGAGAGCGACGTGCGTGTCTTGAGCGGCGTGTACAACAACACGTAGCTGACGAGCGTGAGGAGGGCGGTCAGCGAGGCCAGCGGATGCGTGCCGAGCCAGAGCTGCGCGAGCCCCGCGACCGAAAGGACGATTCCAAACCAGGTGGCGTCGCGTGGTTGCAGTCGCAGGTCGGGCAGCGGTCGCATGCGGGTGCGACGCATCAGCTTGTCGGTGTGCTGTTCCCAGACCTGGTTCAGCGCCGACGCGCCACCGGCGACCAGCGCGGTGCCAATGATGGTGTGGATGAGCGGAAGCACGCCGAAGTCCTGGTCCGCCCCGAGGTAGTACGCCGCGACCGTCGTCAGGACCACGAGCACGTTGAGCCGCGGCTTCGTCAGCGCGATGAGGTCTGCCGCGCGGCTGCGTGCGCGCGACTTCTCGACCGGAATGTCGAGCGATGCGACGTGCGGCTGGTGCGTGCGCATGTCAGCTGATGGCAAACGTGAACGTCGCGTCCTTCGACTCGCCCGCGCCGACGGTGATCTGCATCGTCTGGGTGCCGAGCGTCTCGTGCCACGCCTCGATGGTGAACGTGCCCGCAGGCAGGCTCTCCAACGCGAACGTGCCGTCGGCGCCCGTGACCGCGAAGAAGGGATGGTCCACGACGCCGATGTGCGCTCGCATCCACGCATGCACGTCGCACTTGATCGGGACCATCACTTCGCGCGTGGCAAAGGTCTTGGTCGTCGACATCGGCACGGGCTGCCCCTGATTGAACCCGCGATTGATCTGCGCGTCGGCCCTGATGTTGTGCATCAGCGGATCGCTGTTGCGAATCTCCAACGGCTGGCCGACCTGAATGCCCAGCACGTGCGGCACGTACTCGCAGCGCTGCTGATCGAGCACGACAGGCGTGGTCGGCGGCGCGTACATCCGGCCGTCCAAGCCGTCCTTCACGTAGACGAACACGTTCCGCAGCGTGTTGCCGTCGCCGGTGATGACGTCCGACACCTCGCGCTGATTGCTCTTGTTCAGCTCCACGCACTGCTTGTCGCCGTCCAGACGAATTCTGCCCGGCGGCGGTGGCGTGCCGCTGAACTGAACGGTTCCCCGGACGAGGGAGGAATCCACGGACGATCCAGTGCTGGCCGAAGAGGTCGGTGGCGGCGCGCTGCACGCGCCTGCCATCGAACCGAGGCCCACAACGAGAGCGAATACACGGACAGCTGTATGCACGGGCGGTATCGGAATGAAGACGACTCTCTATTATCTATCGCCCGCCGGGAGGGGTGCCACCCGCTTCGCGAATCTTGCGGAAGACCCGGTCCTCAATCCAGTGCGGATCCCACCATTCGACCGGATTCACGGCCGTTCCGCCCACAAGCAGCGTGAAATGCAGGTGGTCGCCGCCGGCGAGCCCGGTTATGCCCGTGCGCCCGATCACCTGGTCTTTCTCGACGTCCTGGCCTTCCCGCACGTCCATCGAGGACAGGTGCGCGTACAGCGTCTGCACGCCCATGCCGTGGTCGGTGACCACGCAGTTGCCATAGATGCCCAGGAAGCCGGCGAAGACCACCGTGCCACGATTCGAGGCGTGCACTGGCGCCTGCGCGGTGGACGCGAGATCGAAGCCCAGGTGCACCTGGCGATCGATCTCACGTCCGCCGAAATAATAGGTGCGATAGTCCGCAAAGCGGGACTGCACGGCGGTGTTGCCCAGCTGCGCGAACGCCGAGCTCCAGAGCAACTGCGGCTTGGTCTTCGCCGCGAGCGCCGTGATCGTGTCGTTGTTCTGTCGACGAAGCTCGCCGTTGATCTTGAGAAACGCTGGCACGAACTCCTCGGCGCTTGACGGAGACGGAGCCAGCGAGGGCGTCTCAGCGATGATCGCCGGGACGACGCGATCGAGAAAGCGCTGATCGATATCGATCCGCGACTTCGCGAACGGCTTCGGAAAGATGCGGTGATCGAGCGGCGTCGACGCCTCGTTGCCCGCCCCGTCCCGCGCGAACACGGTGATCGGCGCGTTCAGCTCCTGATCGTATGCGAGCGCGAAGAACGCGACGTGGAGGCCGGCGTCGGACAGACCGGTCGCGCTGCCCGGATAACCAGGGAACGCGACACCGCCGACGCGCACGCCGGAGCTCACGTCAGGAGGACTGACACGGTAGACGACGAACTCCGCACCGCCGTGATTCACGAAGTGATGCAGCGAGACGACGCCGACGCGAGGCGGCTCGAGGCGCACCTGCACCTCTTTGACGACCGTCGTGCTCGGTTGCCGCAGGCCGAAGAGCACCGGTCGCGACGCCGTGATCGTGATGCGCGCCGGCCCCGCCTTCAGGCCGGGGATGGCTTGCCGGCCAATCGGCCGGATGATCCACATCCGATCCGCGGACTCCTGTTTGACGTCCGCCTTGGCATCCACCGCGCCCAGGGTGAAGACCGTCTCGACCAGGCCTTCCTGCTCGACGACCGCGCGGATGGTGGAGAACACACCGTCTGGTGCATCGACGGAGAACTCCAGCGATCCGGCCTGCCCGATGACGTCGGCTGGCGCCCGGACTTCGATGACCGGCCCCGGTTGTTGGCCCGCGTAGTAGTAGCCGGCGGCCAGGGCGACGCCGCCGAGCACCAGCACGAACAGCAAGAGTCTCAGCAATCGATGCATCGCACTCAGTATCTCACCCCCGCAGCTGCTACTATGGCGCCTCCAGCGGAGCCGCCGTGTCTTCCGACCCAGCCCCGTCCATCACGCGCCTCGGCTCGCGATCGGCCTCGAGCCGCGATGCGGAATCCTCGGCGTTCGACGAGGGCGGCTTCACGCCTGGCACCCTCCTCCTCGGCCGCTATCGCATCGTCGGTCTGATCGGCCGCGGCGGCATGGGCGAGGTATACCGCGCGCAGGACCTCAAGCTCGGGCAGACCGTCGCGCTGAAGTTCCTTCCGGAGACGCTCGATCGCGAGCGCTCGCGTCTCGATCGTTTTCTGAACGAAGTCCGCGTCGCGCGGCAGATTTCCCACCCGCATGTCTGCCGCGTGTACGACGTCGCGGATCTCGATGGCCGTCACTTCCTGTCGATGGAGTTCGTCGACGGTGAGGATCTGGCGTCGTTGCTGCGGCGCATCGGCCGGCTGCCACCGGACAAGGGCGTCGAAACGGCGCGTCAGATCTGCGCCGGCCTCGCGGCCGCGCACGATCGCGGCGTGCTGCATCGCGATCTCAAGCCCGCGAACATCATGATCGATGGCCGAGGGCATGCGCGGCTTGCGGACTTCGGGCTGGCCGCTGCCATCGAGGACGTGCGTGCGAGCGGCGAGTTCGCCGGCACGCCGATGTACATGGCGCCCGAACAGCTCGAGGGCGGCGAGATCTCGACCAAGACCGATCTCTATGCGCTCGGCCTGGTGTTGCACGAGCTGTTCACCGGCCGGCGGATGTTCGAGAACGCATCGGTGCAGGAACTGCGCACGTTGCGTCGGGAGCGGTCAGCCACGGACTCGTCGTTGAGCAGCACGGGCGTCGAGCTCGATCCCGCGGTCGAGCGCGTCATTCGTCGCTGCCTTGAACCTGATCCACGTGCACGTCCAGCGTCGGCCCTGGCGGTGGCCGCGGCGCTTCCGGGTGGCGATCCACTGGCGGCGGCGTTGGCGGCGGGGGAGACGCCGTCG
>DAINCF010000296.1:0-8689 GCA_036732565.1 Vicinamibacterales bacterium | reverse complement strand
GATTTTCCTGAGCGAGGGCACGTATACACTCGTGCGCGATCTGGTGGCCGCCGAGCTCATGGCGCCGATGACGGTCAAGGGATTCAGCGAGCCCGTCAACGTCTATCGGATGAAGGCCAGAGCCTGAGGACGCGGAACGGCTCACGGGATAGCGGCGCTCGACGCCTCGCTCCCGGCTTCCTTCCAGCGCAAAAGCCGGCGTTCGACGCGGTTGACGATGGCGCCGACCGCCAGCACACCGGCGGCCAGCACCGTCATGCCGGCGAACACTCCGGTGGTGTCGAACACGCCCTCGGCCTGCGCGATCATGTAGCCGATGCCTCTCGAGGCACCGAGATATTCACCCACCACGACGGCGATGATCGCCAGGCCGACGCTGACGTGAAGGCTCGAGAAGATCCACGTCAGGGCGCTGGGAATCAGCACGTGGCGGATCAACTGGCGCTCCGACGCGCCCAGCATCCGCGCGTTGTCGAGCACGATGCGATCGACCTCGCGGACGCCGCGAAACGTATTGAAGAAGACCACGAAGAAGACAACGGTTACGCCGAGCGCCACCTTCGACCAGATCCCGAGCCCGAACCAGAGCAGGAAGATCGGCGCCAGCACGACGCGCGGCAGGGCGTTGGCGATGCGAATGAAGGGTTCCAGCAACGCCGCCAGCAGCGGCACGCGCCCGAGGACGAATCCGCACACCACGCCGAGGCAGCCGCCGATGACGAACGACAGCGCCGCTTCACCGAACGTCGTCAGCATGTGCGTCCACACGATGCCCGTCAGCGTCCAGCGCCAGACGCGGACCAGCACGTCGCTCGGCCGGCTGAAAAAGAACGGATCGAGCCATTGGACCCTCGAGCTCACTTCCCACGCCGCGAGGAGCGCGACGGCGAGCGCGATCTGCCAGACCAGCATCGGCACGCGTGGGCTATGTCTGTCGCTCATAGCTGGTCAGGACTTCGTGGCGCAGGTCGGCCCAGATGGACCGATAGAGCTCCTGAAAACGCGGCTCCATCTTGATGTCAATCAGATGGCGGGGACGCGCGAGATCCACGGGATAGCGTCCCACGACGTGGCTGCCGGGCCCCGCGGACAGGACGATCACCTCGTCGGACAGCGCGATGGCCTCCTCCAGGTCGTGAGTCACGAAGATCACGGTCTGACGTGACTCCGTCCAGAGCCCCAGCACTTCCGACTCCATCCGCAGGCGGGTGTGGACATCGAGCGCGCCGAACGGCTCGTCCATCAGGATGATGTCCGGCCGCACAATCCACGCCTGCGCCATCGCCACGCGCTTGCGCATGCCGCCGCTCAGTTGCGATGGGTAGCGATCGCCGAAGCCGCGAAGACCAACCCGCTCGATCCACCTCGTGGCTTCGTCTTCGGCGTCGCGGCCCGTGCGCCCGCGAAACGTCAACCCCAGTTGGATGTTGGCCAGTACGGTTTTCCACGGGAGCAGCGCATCGCCCTGGAACATGTAGGAGGCGCGACCGTTGACGCCGGTGAGCGCGTGCCCGAACACTTCGACGTTGCCCGTGCTGGGCGCCAGCAGCCCTGCCATCATGTTGAGCACCGTCGACTTGCCGCAGCCGCTGGGGCCGACGATCGACACGAAGCGGCCCGCAGGCACGTCGAGCGTGATGTCACGCACCGCCCAGTAGTCTGAAAAGCGCCGGCCGACGCCACTCAACGAGACGGCGCGATCGGCGGGTGCGGACGCGGCTGACGCGCTCATCGGGTCGCGGTGAACTCGTTGGTGTAGATCGCGGACAGGTCGAATGCACCGGCGCGGACCTTTTCGTTCGAGGCCGCCAGCACTCTGCGCGCGATCTCGGGTCCGTCGACGGGCATCACACCGTCTTCGGACAGCGCCAGCTGAGTGAAGCGAATCGATTCGACGTCGGCGTCGGGGTCGGCCATGCGAATCGCTTCGGGCATCTGCGCCAGCACGTCTTCCGCGGAATGCTCGCGTATCCACGCCATCGCTTTGGTGATGGTCCGGACCAGGCGGCGCGCCGTATCGGTGTTGGCCTTCAGCCAGCGTGTCTCGGCGAGCAGCGACGAGCTTGGAAAGGTCGGCGAACCGAATAGCGCCGCAGCGCCCTCCGCCGTACGGAAATCCGCAAGCACGGTCAGGTCCGGATAGCGCTTCTGCATCGTCGTGATCGCGGCACCGACCATGGAGGCGGCTTCCACGCGGCCGTGCTCGAGCGCCGCGACCGACGTCGCCGATGCGCCGATGGGAACGGTAGTGATGTCGTCCGGCGAGAGCCCATGCGACACCAACACGTAGTTGAGGAGCAGCTGCGTGGGCGAGCCTGGTGAAGTGATCCCGACCCGCCGGCCTTTGAGATCGGCGACGGTCCGAATACCCGATGCCCGCGTGGCCACGATCGCGAGATTCGGCCTCGAGCTGAGCATCACGAACGACTGCACGGCACGCCCTTCGGCGGTCAGCTGGAGCGCCACGATCAAATTGCCACCGGTCACGTCGACGCTTCCGCCCAGCAGCGCCTCCGCGCCTCTGCTCATCCCGGCGACATCGGACACCGCGAGCGTCAGGCCCTCTTGCTCGATGTAGCCAAGACTCTGCGCGAGATGCACAGGCAGCCACGTGATCGCGTCCCGCGAGAGCGCGATCCGGACCTCGCGGGCAGAGGACCCCGGGGTCGACGCGGAACAGGCCTGAAACAGTGTCAGCACTGCGACTATGATTGCCAGGCGCACCGTAGCGCATCCTACATCAGGGCCATGCCCACCATGCCCCGCTCAGCCATCCAGGCCACGATTGGCGGCTTTCGCGTGTCGCAACTCCTTCACGTCGCGGCCAAACTGCGCATTGCCGATCGCCTGGCCTCTGGCCCTCACTCCATATCGCAGCTCGCCGAGGCTACTGGCGCACACGAGGACGCGCTCTATCGCGTGCTCCGCGCGTTGGCGAGTCTGGGTATCTTCGCGGAAGAGGACGAACGGGTCTTTCGACTGACCCCATCCGCGCAGTGCTTGCGCAGCGACGTCCCCGATTCACTGCGCGTGGCCGCGGAGGCGGTGGGCGAAGCGTGGATGTGGCGCGCCTGGGGCGGACTGCTGCAGAACGTGATGACCGGGGAGACGGCGTTCGATAGCGCGTATGGCGAATCCACGTGGAGCTGGTTCGAGAAGCACCCGCAGGACGCCGCGCTGTTCGATCAACTCATGGAGCAGACCGCGTCAGCCGCCGCACAGGCGGTCGTGGAGGCCTTCGACTTCACACCGCACGCGACCATCGTCGACGTCGCGGGCGGACAGGGTACGCTCCTGCAGGCGATTCTTCGGCGTTACCCCCAAGCACGCGGCGTGCTCTTCAACCTTCCTCGGGTCATCGCGTCGGCCACGCGTCTCGTGGAACCGACGCTCGCCTCACGCATCGAGCTCGTGGGCGGGGACTTCTTCCAGGCCGTTCCATCCGGAGGCGATCTCTACATCCTCAAGAACATCCTCCACGATTGGGACGACGATCGGGCGCGTGACATCCTTGCGTCCTGTCACCGCGCCATGGCGCCCGGCACGACGCTACTGATCGTCGAGCAGCTCGTGTGCGGTCGCAATCAGCCGTGTCCCGGAAAAATGGGCGACATTCAGATGATGGTGCGCGTCGGCGGGCGCAATCGCACCGAAGAGGAATTCCGGGTGCTGCTCGCATCGGGCGGCTTCGATCTTCACCGCATTGTCTCGACCGAGTCAGGACCGGACATCGTCGTGGCAACGAGGTCTTCGTCGCAGTCGGCCTTGCCTTCGTAGCGGCGCGGTCTTCGTAGCGGCCCGGTCTTCGTAGCGGCCGGCCTTTAGGCCGGCCGACCCTAATCCTGCTTATACGCCTCCTTCGGGTACGGCTTGCCGAACTTGTTCAGGTGCTGCGTCTGCGCGAACGTCGACTCGTCGAGCGTCAACTGCGGAGACGTGGTTGCGCCTCCGCCGACCTTCACTTCCGTCGAGACGGGCGTGGCGCGTTCAGAGAGCGCGGTCACGCGATAGCGTCCAGGCGGAACATCGAGACGCCATGTGCCATCCGCCTCGGCCGTGGTCACCCACGGCGACGGCGCCACCACGATGAACGCGGCCATCTGCGGATGGATGTTGCAGAACACGCGGTAGGCGGCGGGCTTGTCGAACACCCGGTCCTTCGTCGCGCCCGCCCGATAGAGGCCCAGATCGAACGGTTGCGGCGACGACAGTGAGAACACGTTGTGGAAGATCCCGTCCTCGTTCGGGAAGCTCACGGTCGATCCGAGCGGCACGCCCAGCGCGCGAGGCATGAACGTCTTGTTCTTCTGCGAAATCGTATACGCAGCCCCCCGAACGGGAGCCGTCGCGTCGAGCGGTTCGGCATAGACGACGGCCGGCGCGGCCGATCCACTTCTGCTCGCCGACTGCACCTTGCCGGAGAGGGGATCGGCGGACGCCAGCGTCGCTGCGAGGGCGCCCAGCACGACGATGAGACCGATGCAGCGCGTGTGCATCTTGTGGGATGTGCGGTTGAAATCACAACGGGCCGTTCCGTAGGAACGGGCCGGAAACTGCTCCCGGAGCTCTCGGCAGATGTTAGCAAATCTGTTGATACGCTCCACTAGAAGGTGACGGCAAAGGCCGCATTCACGTGATGATTGCGGCGGTTGATCGGCACGAGACCGAGGCGGGTCTCGAGCCAGCGGTATTCAACCGACACGGCGAGCTCGGGCGAGAGCCGCCAAATCGTGTTGGCGAACGCGCTGCGGTTCTCCGCACGCACGAGCCGGCCCTGCGCGTCCTCCGGACGATCGAGACCGACACCGGCATTGACCGACGCCTTCTGCGTAATCGCGAGGCGCCCTTCGATCCAGCCGCCCTGCGCGCGTCCCGCCTGGTTCACCGCGCCCCCGAACACTTCGCCGTTCTCGACCGCGAACCACTCGCCCGCCACGCCAACGCGACCAACGCGCACGTTGCCGTCCACGGCCCCCGCCCAGGTTTCATTGAGCGCGGAGGGCGTGCGACGCCAGCCGAAGTGGCCCGACACACCGAGCGCGAACTCCGATGGCGAGTCGGCGTCACCCCGGCCGTACCCGGCGTGCCCTTCGAACGCCGGCCGCTTGGAGCGCTCACCGGCGCCGGCCGTCGGCGCGAACTCGTAGGCGCTCGCGAAGTCACCGGCCATCGGCGCCACGATGCCGGTCTTGAACGTCCAGGCGCCGTTCGGCCGATACTCCACGCGCGCCTGCGGCACGCGGAGATACAAGTTGCCAGAGCGGAAGAAGAGCGGGAACGAGCGTGCCGCGAGCGACGTC
The DNA here is from genome assembly GCA_036732565.1 of Vicinamibacterales bacterium. Taxonomy (GTDB): domain Bacteria; phylum Acidobacteriota; class Vicinamibacteria; order Vicinamibacterales; family UBA2999; genus JAIVJN01. The sequence goes on along the minus strand of DAINCF010000296.1, from coordinate 3,389 downwards.
GGATCGCGGGGCGCGAGCATCGCGGCGTCCTGTCCCACTTGCAAGCCGAACGCGTCACCCTCGAGCCGGCCGTACCCGATGATCAGCCGTGGCAACCCCATGACGGTGCCGTTGCTGAAGTTCGGGACGCCGCCGAAGAAATCCATCACGAGCGTGCCGCTGGCTCTCAGCGATCCGACGGGAATCACGCCGATATCGAGACCGATGCGGCTCTGCCGCAGCGTCGACGTCATCGATCCCTGGTCCGTCGTCCCGGGGGGCGGCGCGCTCACCAAGTTCGGGTTCTCCAACCAGTTCGCCTCGTCGGAGTTGAAGACCGTGTTCGACAGGATCGTGCCGAACAGACGCACCGGTATCTTCGAGAGCGACTCCACTTTCGACTGCGCCTGCTCCTCGACTTGCGCCTTCAGAACCTCGAACGCCTCAGGCGTGACCTGCTGTTCACCATTCGTAGGGAGGACCGAGGCTGCCGCCTCGGTCGCGGCGGGCGGGTCGACAGACCCGGCATTCCGTACGTCCAGTGTCGGTCGATAGAGCGCTGGCGTAATCGCAGGGCGCGGATCGCCCGGGCCGCGCAGCGCGGCGACCTCGGCGCGCAGGGCGCTGACTTCGTCGTGCAAGCGCCGCAGCTCGTCGCGCATCTGGGTGAGTTCGGGGGCTGACGGCTGCTCTGCCGAGGTGTTGACGGCACCAAGGAACACCGCGCCAGCGCAGAGAGCCGTACGGAGCACGAAACGGATTGGGTGTGTCGACGCCACAGAAGGCATGGGCATGGGCGCATTCTAGTGACCGCGTGGCTCGACGCCAACCCCTGCGTCGACATCTTTACCAACTGCTTACGCTGGTGAGGCTCCGCCTCGCTGGGCGGCGTTTCTTTGCCCCGCCTCCGACGGGGCGGGCTTCGCTGTATGATGCCGGCCCATGATGCGACCCGCTTTCGCCATGTTGGCGCTCGTCTCGATCACGCTCGTCTCGTGCGCACGCGAAACACCACCGCCGGCGCCACCATTCTCGGTGGCCGAGGCGACGATTCCCGACATGCGGCGCGCCATGGAAGAGCGGCGGGTCACCGCGCGCGAGCTGGTCACGCAGTACCTGACCCGAATCGCGATGTACGAGGACCAGCTCAACGCGGTCATCGCAGTGAACCCGAAAGCGCTGGCCGAGGCCGACACGCTCGATCAGGAGCGCGCCGCCGGCAAGCTTCGCGGCCCGCTGCATGGCATTCCGATCGCGCTCAAAGACAACATCCTGACGACCGATCTGCCGACGACCGGAGGGGCGCTGGTTTTCGACGGATTCATGCCGCCGTACGATGCGACGCTCACGATGCACTTGCGGCAGGCGGGCGCCATCATCATCGCCAAGACCGTGTTGACGGAGCTGGCGAACTGGGTCGCGAGCGGCATGCCTGGCAACTACAGCGCCATCGCCGGCTACGGCAAGAACCCGTACGATCCGAGACGCGATCCGCGTGAGGCGACGGCCGATGGCCGCCCCGTGTTGGCGACCGGCGGCTCGAGCTCGGGTATCGGCACCGCCGCCAACTTCTGGGCCGCCAACGTCGGCACCGAAACCTCCGGATCGATCTTGAGCCCGTCGAATCAGAACATGCTCGTGGGTATCAAGCCGACCGTCGGCCGGATCAGCCGCTACGGCGTCATCCCCATCACCGCCGATCAAGACACGGCCGGCCCGATGACGCGCACCGTGACCGACGCCGCGATTCTCCTCGGCGTCCTCGAAGGCGCCGCGCCCGACCCGAACGATGCCGCCACCAGGACGTGCACGCCGCCTCCGAATCGTGACTACACGCCGCACTTGAAGCGCGAGGGCCTGAAGGGCGCGCGGCTCGGCATTCCTCGCGCGTTCTACTACGACCGACTGACGCTCCCCGGCGACAAAGAGCCGCGCGGTGGCCTCAACGAGGCGCAAGCCAAAGCGATGGCCGATGCGATCGCGGTGCTGCAGGCCGAAGGGGCGACGCTCGTCGATCCCGCCGACATCCCCAGCGTGACCACCACCGAGGTGGGCCAGAACGCCCTTCGCTGGAGCACATGTGCCGGCCCGGACGGTCGCAAGGGCATGGACGCCAACTGCTCCATCGTCTTCAAGTACGGCATGAAGCGTGACTTCAACGCGTTCCTGGCGACGCTCGGCCCGACCGCGCCGATCAAGACGCTGGCGGAGCTGCGGGCGTGGAACAGCGCTCATCAGGCTGGCGGCGCCATCAAGTACGCGCAAGCCCAGCTCGACATCTCGGACGAAATGGATGTGAACGGGGACAAGACTCGGTACGAGGCCGATCGCGCGAAGGACATCGCGCTTGGCGGCGCCCAAGGCCTCGACGCCGTGATCGCGCAGCACAAGCTGGATGCCGTGATTTTCCCCGGTGCCAGTGGCGCCTCCATCGCCGCCCGACCCGGCTACCCGACCGTCATCGTGCCGTTCGCGATGGTGCCGAATCAGCCGACGAATCCCGCGCTGCCGCCAGGGTTCGAGATCAAGCCGGGCCCCTACGGCGTCAGCTTCACCGGCGGTGCGTGCAGCGAGCCGCGACTCATCGAGCTGGCGTACGCGTTCGAGCAGGCCACTAAGAGGCGGACGCCGCCTCCGGCGGCGCCGTAGGCCTCGCGCCCTTCGGGCGAAGCGAGGCCCTTGTTGACTCCGTCTTACTTCTGACACATCATCTGGCGCCGCACTCAGGGCACGGCATCGCACGGCAACGCCATTCAGGGACGGAGGCATCCCCCATGAAGCGACTGCACTTGCTGGTTTTGCTCCTGGCGTCCGCGCTCGCGGTCGTCGCACAGCCGGGAGCGACGACGCTGGCCACCACCGCGTTCGACGTCGTGGAAGCGACCATTCCGGAGATGCAAGCGGCGCTCGAAGAGGGACGCATCTCGTCGCGCGACCTCGTGGCGGCCTACCTCGCGCGCATCGACCGCTACGAGCCGACGCTCAACGCCGTCATCACCGTGAATCAGAAGGCGCTCGAAGAGGCCGATTTCCTCGACCACGAGCGCCGCGCCGGCCGCATTCGCGGACCGCTGCATGGCATCCCCATCGGCGTGAAGGACATCATCAACACGACGCACATGCAGACCACCGGCGGCGGGCTCGCCTTTGCCGGCTACACGCCGCCGTACGACGCGACGTTGGTCACGCAGCTTCGTCAGGCCGGCGCGATCATCATCGCCAAGACGACGCTGACCGAGTTCGCCAACTGGGTGTCGAGCAACATGCCGGGGAACTACAGCGCCGTCGGTGGTTTCGGCATGAACCCGTACGATCCACGTCCGGATCCCCGTCCCGAGACCAATGACGGCCGGCCCGCGCTCGGCACGGGCGGCTCGAGCTCGGGCACGGGCGTGGCGGCGAGCTTCTTC
>DAINCF010000295.1:0-8695 GCA_036732565.1 Vicinamibacterales bacterium | reverse complement strand
GCCGCCTGGTCCAGGAGGCGCCCGACGAGGTGTGGGACAGCGAGGCGCTGCTCGAGATGTACACGTGGGACGCGTTCCAGGAGGCGGCCGCGGCGCACTTTCCCGACGCGATGATTCGTAGCGAGCTCCACGAAGCATCCGTGCAGAGCGGCGCGTGGATTGCGCTGCCCGCCGGCACCTCGGCCAAGCGGTACGAAAAGTACACTCGGGCGCCAGAAACGTCGATCACGCCGCAGATCGCGGCCGCCGTGAAGACGTTTGGCAGTGTGACTCTGCGCGACTTCCTTCGGGACCGACTGGGCCTAACGGTCGATAAGCCGGTCCACGCGCGCGTCCATTTGTATCAGGCGATCCCCGGGACGCGCGTCAGCCTCATCGCGCTGCACGAAAAGCAGGTCGTTGGCCTCGGGACCCACCGCCGCGAAGCCTGGTCGCTCTTCCACCCTCTGACGCCGGAGGCTGCGGGGCTGCTGCTGAACGAGCCCGGCCTCGGCAAGCCGGTTGCACCCGAAGCGCTCGTGCGCCGGGGGCGCCTGGTGGTCGGACAACGGCTCTACTACCTCGAGATTCCGGGTGCCCGAGTCCGACTCGCGCGGCGCTCGCCGAGCGTCGGCCCGCGTCCCGCCGGGTCCTCGCATCCCCACGTGACCATCGACTTTCCACGGCGCGAGCTGCGGGTGTCGCTCGTCTACAGCGAAACGCGCGCGCAGGAGCTCGCGATGAAGTTCCGGCAGCGGATGCCGCCGGCCGCCATCCTCCTCGCGCTCAAGGGCCGACTCGCCCCGCAGTTCGCGCAGGTGCTCTCCGGCGTCTCGACGAGGTCGTTTCGCGTCATCCACGACGCGGCGCCCGTCCACTCACCCTCGTCCGCGGCGCTCGGGCCGATCCTCGCCGCAGCGGGCAACCGGATCGCGTCGGCGCTGCTGCAAATGGTTCTGACGGCGCTTCGCGGCGAGCTCGAGAGGCGCTTCGACAGCTTTGCAACCGCGTTCGAGCAGGCGTTCAAAGACGAGGCCGATGGAGTCACCGTCGTCGTCACGTTCAAGGCGTTGCCGCTCCTCGAGCATTTGCGGCGCCTGTTCGGCTTGAAGGGACTCGCTGCACTGCCGAGCCTGACCGCAGCGCTAGCGCGTCCGGCGGCGAGTGACTACGCGCTCGACGTGCGCGCGGGAGTGCAAGTCGCATGAGCGCTGGCCCTTCCACCCACGTCGACGTCCGCGCCGAGTTCGCGCGCGAGCTCGAACACTGGAGACACGCGGCCGTCCGGCTTGCGGACCTGGACGCGGTCGCGCCCCCGCAGGCCTGGCAGGCGCTCGAGCACTATCTGGGCGTCGCGCTCCGGCAGGCGCTCACGACCGTGTTCGCTCGTCTGCGCACGATGGTCGCGCGGTTCGAGCGCGAGCTGCGTACAGGCGCGAGCGATCCGGCGACGCTTCAGACGCAGCTCGCGTCGTTGCGTCGGAGCTACCTACGCGCCGAGACGACGGTCGACTTCTACGCGGATGCGCTCGCCAGCAGATCGATGCCGAGAACGGCGGCGCTGCTGCGTGCGTGCGATCACCTGGCGACGCGGAGCATGGCGGAGGCACTGACGCCGATGGGGCGCAGCGTCCCGGCGGCGCTGACGTACATCGACAAGGGCCTGGGCGCGTCCATTCTCAAATGGGGACTCCGACTATGGGACGGCAGCGTCGACAATCCCGTCTGCACGATCAAGGTCACCAGACACAACCTGCTCCGGCCGAGCGCGCTCGTCCACGAAGCGGGGCACCAGGTGGCGCACACGCTCGACTGGAACGCGGAGCTCGCGAACGCTTTCATCGCGAAGCTGGCACCGGAACCCCTCGGCCGGCTATGGGCGGCGTGGTCGTCCGAGGTCGCAGCCGACGCGTTCGCGCACGTCCACACCGGGTACGCTGCCGCCGCGGCGCTGCACGACGTCGTCGACGGCACTGACGCCGCGGTGTTTCAGTACGTGCCCGGCGACCCGCATCCGATTGCTTTCATCCGGGTGCTGATGGCGATCGCGTTCTGCAAGCGGACGTTCGGCGCGGGGCCGTGGGACGCGCTCGCCGAGATGTGGGTCGTCAAGCACCCGATCGACCGTTGCCCGCGCGACGTCCGCGGACTATTGGAGGGATCTATACAGGCGCTCCCCGCCATTGCGGAGATCGTCCTGTATCGACGGTACCGTGCATTTGGCGGCCGTCCGCTCACGCGGTTGATCAATCCGGCGCGCGTCTCGCCGGAAAGTTTGGAACAACTCGCACGGGATGCGGGATCCGCAGCGTTCACGTCGCCGTACTGGGCATGGAACGAAGCGATTCGCCTGCTTGCGCTCGCTGGCTATCGCGCCGGTATTGGCGCGACGGAGCTGACGGATGCGTTGCGTCAACAGGAACAGTGGATGCTGCGGCTCGGGGCGCTGAGCAGCGCGGCGTAAGGACCAGGGAGGTCCAAATGAACGGGAATAAGCCGACCGGAAGATCTGGCGGAACCTTCGTCCGCGCGCCGCGGACGGACGTCGTGCCGTCGCCGTCCCAGCTCACGCCCGAGCAGGACGAGATGTTCGCGATTCTTCGTGCCACGCCCAGGGTTCCGGGCACCGTGCTCGCAGCGGAGTACAGACCGCTGTTTCAGGACGTCATCGACGAGCTGTTCGGGCAGCAAAGCAGCGTGCCGCCGATGCTGCTCAAGTTGAGCAAATCGACTCCGGTAGTCACCGGGGGGACCACGTCCGTCACCGTCACCATCCAGGTGACGCAACTGGGCAACCCAGTCGACAGCGCATTGGTCCGGCTGCGCTCGAGTGGGACAGAGGTTTCACCCCAGGAAGTCACAACCGTAGGCGGGAGCGCCCAGGTGACATGGAGCATCTCTCAGATCGGTGACTTCGCGCTGATCGCCGAGGCCATCGACTGTGGCAAAGTCGCCGCGTACGACGTAGTTCCCATTCATGTCACTGCCCCAGAGTAGTGAAACGCGGCCGGAAGCCGATTGCCGCGCGGATATAGGAGCACATCATGTTTCGAGCCCTTGCAACGACGCTGCCTGACGCCGGAAAGCAGTCAGCGAACGATGTTCTGACGAAACTCCGTCCATCACTAGCGTCGGAGTACCTCGAAAGATTCTGGAATGCGCCAAGGAATCCGGCCTTTCTCGCAGCGATCGGTCTCAACACTGACACGCTCAGCTTCAGCACGAGCAATGAGACCGCAGCGGCACGGCATCAGGCCATGGCGCGCCGGAAGTTTATCGACCCGCTGAGCAACGGCTCATCGTGTTCGCCTGAGAACCTGACCGTCCAGTGGCACCACCTGGTGTATGCGGCGCTGCTGCAGCAAACACGGATCATCGAGATCTTCAGACAGATAGTGTTCGACGCCCTCCACGGAGAGCGGCTGCCGAAGGTCAGCCAGGCGTCGCAGCGTTGGCTGCAGACGACCGAGCAGCTGTTCTTCGGTCATGCGTGGCCGTACTCGGTTCAATCCGTGACGAGCACCCTCCGACCCGATCGCGAGGCGGTGCGCCGGAACGCCTACTGGCGGATGTTCGGATGGGATCTCCCGCACGGTACCGAGGATGGCCGCCCGTATCCCTACGTCAAGGCCGACGCTGCCAACAAGGCATTTTCCCTTCTGTTCGACAGGTTGGTGTATGAAACCTGGCGTGGTTACATCAACCGCAAGAACGAGACGGGCGCGAACGAAACGGACGATACCGCCATTACCGAGCTGGTTCGCCATCTCAAGGAGATGCTGACGGCGCGGCGCCACCAGGGCGCGCTGAGCCGGGAAGAGTTCGACGCGGTCGCGACACTGTCGTGGTTCCACCTGATTGTGGAGTTCGATACGGTGATCGTCGAAGACTTCAACGCGCAAGGCGGCGGCGAAGCGGATCGCCTGAAGCAGCTCGGGGAGCGTGTCGGCATCCCGGCCCATACGCGGTCCGATGCATACTTCAAGCTCGCGCAACCCATGTCGACGATCCTGCGCGCGATCGAGACCGACAGTATCGCGCTCGCAAGGGACCTCTATGGCGACGGAGGGCTCTTCCAGGCCGAGATGCTGACGATCATCACGCATTGGTCCATCGCAACGGGCCGCTCCGTCAAGGACCTCGGCGCACGGCCAGACGTCGGGCACCTCCTCACCGAGACAGTGCGCGCCGAGCCCGTGGAGCTGGCTGGACGCGAGCGTCTTCCCGTCCTGGCGCGTTGAGATGTGCACCTGCGCGTCGCGCAAAGGAGTCACCGTGGCGGAAGCACAGCGGCGTGATGCGGCAATACCTGGGGGACTCGACTCGCCATTCATCGATCGCGAGGACGAGGACGCGCTAGACCGCTTTCGAGACGCCGAGCGGCAGGCGGTCCTCGACCTGCTGACGCCGTTTGAAAGCTCCGAGAGCGACGATGCGGCTGGTCAGCCGGAGGTGGACGACTGGGAAGCCGCCGCCGTCGACGAGCCGGAACCGTACTTCGAAGTAGAGGAGGACGACGAGGAGTACGAGGAGGAGGAGGTCGACGATGGCGGCCTCATCGCGAGCGAAGATGACGATCAGGAGGGCGAGGGCGAGGAGTGGTACGAGCGAGACTCGTACGATCTTGACGAAGCTCCGGACGAATCGGAGGAGCTGCCGGCCGGCGCCGAACCGTACCAAGTGTCGTCCCTCGCGGAAGGGCCCTACGCTGGCGATGACGCAGAAGGGGTCGAGGATGAGGCCGAAGAGGCATGGTCCGAGCCCACGTTCGAGTACGAAGTACGGAGTCTGGTGTTCCCCAGTGGCGAATCACTCAGGGTCGTGGACGGTCCGGTTGGCAATAAAGAAGAACACTACGATCCCACCAACTCTGGCAATCCGCTGCTCGACACGAGCGGCGCGAATCGTTCGAGGCGGCTGTCGCGGAACTTCACGGTCGACGAGTTCGTGGGCGCCAGCCGTCGCTTCGACAAGGCGCGGATCGATCCCAACCTCGTGATCGCGCTGCAGAAGATCAGAGACTATCTGAACACGTCGGTGGTGATCACGTCTGGCTATCGCTCGTACGGCTACAACCTCGAGGTCTACGCGAAGCGCAACCAGAAGCCGACCGAGAGCCAGCACTCCGCTGGGCGCGCCGCCGATATCAAGGTCGCCGGCAAGACCGGCATGGATCTGGCCAAAGCCGCCATCGACGTGCTGGGCGGCCGCATCGGGGTGGGGATCGCGAACACGTACGCCCACGTGGACGTTCGCGGAACGTGGGCCCGCTGGACGTACTTTCGCGATCCGGCCGTCGACGCGCGAGTCAAGCGAGAGATCGACGCGTATCGTACCGACCGGATGCGAAGGGGCGCCGTGAGTCCGGGGCCGACAGCGCCGCCGGTGCCCTCACCGGCATCGCTTCCTCCCGCGCATCCGTCCGCACCGGGGACCGCACTGCGTCAGCGCATCGTTGCCGCAGCCAAGGCAGAAGTCGCACGCTGGGGTGGAGGCAACCGCAAGGAGACCGACTCGGCGATGCACCCTGTGCTCCGCGAATACTGGCAGAACCTCGGTCTGAGCCTCGCGGCCGCCGACAGGAAGATCAACGGGCGCAGTGCGTGGAGTGCCGCGTTCATCTCCTGGGTCATGACGAGGGCCGGAGTGGGGCCGTCGTTCAAGAAGGCCGGGGCCCACTACGTCTATCTCGCGGCCGCGAAGAAGAATCGTTTGAGCAGCGATCGGTCGAACCCGTTCTGGGCTTTCGATCGGGCGGACGCCGCGCCCGAGGTGGGTGACATCGTCTGCAAGGCGCGCAAACGGCCCAAGTCTTCGCAGTGCTCGGCGGTCACGTACGCCAATGTCGACAACGGAACCTTCTGGCCGACGCATGGCGACATCGTGATCGACGTGCAGCCAGGAAAGATCACGGTTGCGGGTGGTAACGTCAACCAGTCCGCGAAGACGAAGGTGATCGCCACCGACGCACAAGGCCACCTGCCAGAGACCGCCCGCGACGGCTGCAGGTACATCGCCGTGATCAAGGTGCGCGACAGCGTAGGGACGGTTACGCCGCCTCCGCCTGCTCCCGCGATGCCTCGCACCGCGCCGACGGCTTCGGGGAATGGAGCGAGTGCGGCCGCGGCCACCACGTACACGCCGCGCGTGAAGGTCGACGATCGGAAAGTGCAGACCGTCCTGCAGTACCAATCGCTCGCTGAGGCGGCGGCAACGAAATACAGCATCGATCCGGCGCTGATCCTGGGTGTCATTGCCGCCGAGTCGGGCGGGAAGCGCGATCTCGTCGCCAGGAGCGGGTATACCGGCCTGATGCAGGCTGGCAAGGACCCATCACACACCGATCCAGCCGTTTCGATCGACCACGGCACGAAGAAACTCCGTGATTTTCGCGCCATCATGCAGCGGGTGCTGAAGGAGCGCGGGCGCCGCTACGACGAACTGCCCGAGGCGGAACGACTGCGTCTGCTGGCGCTGGCCTACAACGCTGGACCGGTCACGGTGGCGAAAGCGCTTCAGTACGCCGCGGCGGACGGACGTCCCGAGCGCTGGCTCGACGCCGAGTACTACAATCGGGCGTTGTTGTTCACCGGCGCATACAGTGTGAGCCAGGCTGAGCCGCGCTGCCTGAAGGACGCGAGCCCTTCGGCGCGCGAGTCACTGAGACGCGACGCAGAGCGTGTCCGGAATCAGTGGCGGTTCGCAAAGAAGAGCCGGGACTGGCGGAAGGTGGCTGATCCGCCACCCTGGGGCATCGTGTCCCTGAGCCTGCCACCGGTCGCGGTCTGCACGATTGCCTTCAAACACGCTCGCAGCCCCAGCTATGCGGGGAAGATTCTCGCGTATCGCGAGCGGTTCCGCGTGCGCTGAATCGAACCTCCGCCGGCATCGGTCCGCGCAACTGGCGCGCGCAGGTGCTGTGGGCGAATGCTCGGACTTCAGCGTCTTTGCGGACGCATGATCAGTCGCCGAGTTTGGTCTTCGGGCAGCGACACGCTAGGAATACGTTCGTCAGTTCACAGTGTCATCGGCTCAGCACCACGTGCAATAGGGCAGCGCGCCCCCAGGTTGCGCGAAAAGCGTGAGGGCTACTCAGCCTCTTGCCGTCTGCAAGTACAGTCTGATCGCCGCGCTGACACACTCGACCGTTGAAAATTCGCCTGTTTCACTGGGTCCACCTGATTGTTCGGCCGTGAAGATGTCGCGAGACGATCTGCCGAGCAATCCGCTTCTGGCGCTTGAAGAGGCCCTCGAAGCGGACCACTTCACTAAGGGCGGCTTCGAGGGCCGCGATTGTAGATCGAGGCGCTTGTGCCCGAAATGATCCGGGCCGAGTTCGACGCGCGCGGAAACGTTGCGAATGGTCGCACCACGCTCGGGGCCGTTCGGCTACGGCCAGGCGGTGATGAGCGGTCCGGCAGGCGTGCTCTTCGACACGTCGGAGCCGCCCCACGACGCCGCCGCGATGCCCGAGGCGCCGCCGGTCTCACTGATCGCACAGTAGCGATGATTCGACACACGCGGCACCGAGACTCGTAGCATCGTCAGAGCGGCACTCTGGCGATGTCGGTGCGCAGCCCGTACAGAGCCTTGTCGGCGGATCGAGCTTGAAACTATGTGAATTTGGTCGGGGCGACTGGATTCGAACCAGCGACCCCCTGCGCCCAAGGCGAAGGAACCCACACAACCGGGGGCAGCGGGAGACCGCTGCCCCTCGTTTTTCTTAGTAAATTCTCAACTTGGGGCAACTGCAATAAACCGCGAGCCACTACCGATTGTCAGCCAATTGTCAGCCAACGGCTGATTGACGATCCTCTTCCTGACGCTCGTACCAACCGACAGATTCTGACCTGCAGTTGCCTGCCATCTCGATTCACATCGAAAGGGTAGGTGCGGCTATGGATTTCGATCCTCGTTTGAATGATGACCCGCGCGACCGAGACGACGATGGTCGCGAACTCAGCCAAGGCAGTCGAGGCATCTCGTCCGATCCACTCGAACGCGACGCGCGTGACCCGCGTGACGTGTTCACTCGTGATCTCGATCTGCCGCGCGGCCCGGACCGCGAACGCGTGTGGTTCCGCGAGCATAGCGTTCTCTTGCGCGGCTCGGAATCGCGAGCGCTCGCGACAACCGGAGCGTTCCGCGTCGTGCACGCCGACGACCTGCGGGACAGCCGCGGCCAAGCCTACGATCCACGCAGCGGCGAGCTCCGGCACCTGCGTGAACAGAAGCTCGTGCGAACGATTCCGATCTGCGATGGCCGTGCGCTCGTCGTCCTCACCGAGCGTGGCCGCGACGTCCTCGAACGCAACCGGCACGAGCGCGAGCAGCACTTTTACTCCGGCCTTCAGCGCCCACGCGAGTTGCTTCACGACGCGAAGGTTTACCAGGCGTACGAGCGCGAGGCCGAGCGGCTGCGCGAGGATGGTGCGGTCATCCACCGCGTGATGCTCGACACCGAGCTGAAACGCGAGTATCAGCAATTCCTTCAAGAGCACAACCGCGGCAAGTCCGACAGCGACGGCCGTCCCGATCGTTCACCTGACGAGATCGCGCGCTGGGCGATGGACCACGACCTCCCTGAGAAGGACGGTCACGTCCAGTTCCCCGACGCGCGCATCGTCTACGAGGGCCGCGACGGCCGCGAACAGACGCGCGACATCGAGGTGGAGACGTTGAACTACCGCGGCGCGCACGCGTCCGCGAAGGCGTC
>DAINCF010000294.1:0-8710 GCA_036732565.1 Vicinamibacterales bacterium | reverse complement strand
GGGCGTCGTCGATCGCGGCACCGCCATGCCGCCCCATTGCTCCTCGAACGTGCGCCCGCGCTCCGGCGCCGATCGGGGATCGCGCCTCGCGCCGGACGAACCCTGCCGATTGACGGCTCCGGTTGCAGAGCCGGTCACCGTGCCCTGGGGCGATGTCTCGCGGGGCGCGCCGCGATCGAACGAGCCGCGTGGGACCGCTCGATCGTTGCCCGCTTCACCGCGCCGGATCACGTAGGTAGGCGTCCGATGGGCGGGAACCGGCTGCTGCACGAACGCCGCTCTCCCGATATTCGGCGCGCGATAGGCGTCCACCACCCACGGGCGAATCGGCCCGGGTCTTCCCAGATAGCCGCGGGGCAGCACGGTCCACGCGCGCCACCGATCGGGGTGACCGTACCCAGGACGGGCATAGAACGGAATGACGGGTCGCGAATCCCAGCCGAGCGGGGCCCAGCTCACGTAGCCCGGCGCGTACGCCCACGACACCCAGGCTGGCGCCCAGACACGCGCGGGAATCCAGCCCCATCGCGCGCCGATGACATGCCACCGGCCGTAGTGATGGGTCGGCCAGCCCCACGGATCGCCGCTGTACCACGTCCAGCCGTAGCGCGTGCGGCGCCAGCTGCCGTTGTAGTAGGGACGCCATCCGACGTCGACGGTCGGATACCACACCGGCCCGTACGGCGCGACCTGGTCCCAGCGACCGTACCGGTCGAACGTCTGGCCGTAGGCGCGGAGCTCAGTCGGCAGACCCCGGGACGCGGGCGAGAGCTCGTCGCCTTCGTAGCGCGTCAGCGACCAGCGCTCGAACGCGTCGAGCCGTGCCGAGTTGAACGCGCGAATCTGTGGGCGATCGCCGGGCCGATCGAGGCGCGCTTCTTCACCGGCGCGGACGACCACACGCTCCGACGACATGTCGATCTCGGCGACACCACGTGCAACGGCGACTTCGACGGATTGATTTCTGCCATCGACCGACAGGTTGTACTCACCGCGATCCTCGACGCGAATCGACGCGGCTGGTGTGTCGATGACGTAGCCATTGCCGGCGGCGGCCGATGCGCGGAACACGACGCGGCCGCCGAGCACGCGCAGCCGGTGATCGCTCAGCAGGTCGATGGCGGTGTGTTCGTCGAGATGCAGCACCGAGCCGTCGCCGAACACGAGCTCGGCACGTCCGCGAGCGGTGCGGAGGCCGTCGCCGTCGTTGAGCATCGTTTGCGCGCTCGCACGCTCGGCGGCACCCGCGTTCAGATGCTGGACCTCACCATCGACGTAGGTGAGCGACACAGGCGGAGGAAGATCGACGGCCGGAGAGTCGATCGGTCCGTCAGCCTCCTGGGCCCGGAGGGGCAGGGCCACGCAGCACAGAATTGCCACAATCGCGGAAATGCGAATCATGAGACCCCTCACTGGTCTCCAGGCAGGCATACCAAGTATAGCAGGGAGAAACTGCGTACATTCGGCGCATTCTGCGGCGTTGTAGGGGCGGCTCGCGAGCCGCCCCTACCTGATGTTGACAGCCCACACCTTGAGGTTGACAGTGTCCTACTCACATTTGATACTAAGAGCATGAGCAAAATCATCGGGATCGATCTCGGTACGACGAACTCCGTCGTGGCCGTTATGGAAGGCGACCAGCCCACGGTCATCCAGAATGCCGAGGGCAGCCGCATCACGCCGTCCGTCGTGGCGTTCAGCAAGACGGGCGAGCGCCTCGTGGGGCAGGTGGCGAAGCGGCAGGCCGTCACCAATCCCGAGAACACCATCTTCTCCATCAAACGCTTCATGGGCCGGCGCTTCGACGAGGTGACCGAGGAAATGAAGATGGTGCCGTACCGCGTCGTGCGCGACGGCGATCGCATTGCGGTGTCGGTCGACAGCCAGAGCAAGCCGCTGACGCCGCCCGAAATCTCCGCGATGATCCTGCAGAAACTGAAGCAAGCCGCCGAGGACTACCTGGGGCAACCGGTGGCGAAGGCGGTGATCACCGTGCCCGCCTACTTCAACGACGCACAGCGCCAGGCCACCAAGGACGCCGGCCAGATCGCCGGCCTGGAGGTCATGCGCATCGTCAACGAGCCGACCGCGGCGGCACTGGCGTACGGCCTGGACAAGAAGAAGGACGAGACCATCGCCGTGTACGACTTCGGCGGCGGCACCTTCGACATCTCCATCCTCGAGGTCGGCGAAGGCGTCGTCGAAGTGAAGGCCACCAACGGCGATACGCACCTGGGCGGCGACAACATCGACCAGCGCGTGATCGAATGGATCACCGCCGAGTTCAAGAAGAGCGACGGCATCGACCTCGGTCGCGATCGGATGGCGTTGCAGCGACTGAAAGAGGCGGCCGAGAAGGCCAAGATGGAGTTGTCCTCGGTGATGGAGACGGAGATCAACCTGCCGTTCGTCACCGCCGACGCGAGCGGGCCGAAGCACCTCGCGCTGAAACTGACACGCGCGCGCTTCGAGGCGCTGGTCGAGGATCTGTTGCAGCGCACGGTCGAGCCGACGAAGAAGGCGCTCGCGGACGCGGGCGTCGACCCGTCGAAGATCGACGAGGTCGTGCTCGTCGGCGGCTCGACGCGCATTCCGCGTGTGCAGCAGATCGTCAAAGACCTGTTCCGCAAGGAGCCGCACAAGGGCGTCAATCCAGACGAGGTCGTCGCCGTTGGCGCGGCGATTCAAGCCGGCGTGCTCTCGGGCGAGGTCAAGGATCTGTTACTGCTCGACGTCACCCCGCTCTCGCTGGGCATCGAGACGATGGGCGGTGTGATGACGACGCTGATTCCGCGCAACACGACGATTCCGACGCGGAAGAGCGACATCTTCTCGACCGCCTCCGACAATCAGACGAGCGTCGAGGTTCACGTGCTGCAGGGCGAGCGCCCGTTGGCCCGCGACAATCGCACGCTCGGGCGCTTCCATCTGATCGGCATTCCTGCCGCTCCGCGCGGCATGCCGCAGATCGAAGTCACCTTCGACCTGGACGCCAACGGCATCGTCAACGTGTCGGCGAAAGACAAGGCGACCGGCAAGGAACAGAAGATCACCATCACGTCTTCGTCGGGGCTCAGCAAGGATGAAGTGGATCGCATGATGCGCGAGGCCGAGAGCCACGCGGCCGACGACAAGCAGCGGAAAGAAGAGATCGAGGCGAGGAACCGCGCCGACCAGACGGTGTACGGGGCCGAGCGGTTGGTCCAGGAGAGTGGCAGCAAGCTGCCGGCCGACGTGCGCAGCGCGCTCGAGTCGGCGATCGCCGACACCAAGAAGGCCGTGGAGGGGAGCGATCAGGCCGCGCTGACGAGCGCGCTGGAGGCGCTGACCTCCGCGCAGCACAAGGCGGCGGAAGCGCTCTATCGTCAGCAGTCGACGACGGGACCGGAGCCGGGCGCCAGCGAGGGTGGCGAGCAACAGCCGCCGCGTGGCGATCAGAGCGACGTGATCGATGCCGAGGTCGTGGACGAGAACGGCAAGAAGGCCTGAAGGGGCGCGAGACCTGGGACTCGAGTCTTGGGGGCACCAAGCCTCACGTCCTAAGTCCCAAGTCTGAGATATGGACATCTACGTCGTGCTCGGTGTGCAGCGAAGTGCGTCGCTGGCCGAGATCAAGCGTGCGTATCGGCGTCTGGCTCGCCGCTTTCACCCGGACATCAATCCGGGCGATGGCGAGGCAGCGGCACGGTTTCGTGACGTGCTGGCGGCCTATGAGATCTTGACCGATCCCGATCGACGTCGCCGTTACGACGCAGGACAGATGGACATCGGGCAAGGCGGCGAGGGCGATCCGTTTGGGTTCGCCGGCTTCGACTTTTCGGCACGGGTCCACGGCGAGCGCGCAACCACCTTCGGCGATCTCTTCGAGGATGTCTTCGGGCGGCAGGATCGCCGCGAGCGGTCGGCGCCCGAAAGCGGCGCGGACCTGCACATCAAAGTGGAGCTGTCGTTCGAGCAGGCGTGGCAGGGCGCAACGGTGCCGGTGACCGTCACGCGGCAGATTACCTGCGCGGCCTGCGCGGGCAAGGGCGTGCGCGCGATCGCGGAGACGCCGTGTGTCACATGCCAGGGATCGGGATCGATTCGCGCTGCGCGCGGGCACATGGTGTTCGCGCGGAGCTGCCCGACATGCGGAGGTGAAGGGAGCCTCGCCTCGACGCCGTGCGAAGGCTGTCACGGACAGGGGGTGACCAGGCGCGCCGAAACGCGTGCGCTGGCCGTGCCTCCGGGCGTGCCGGATGGTGGACAAGTGCGCGTCCACGGCGGCGGTCATGCCGGCGTCCGCGGCGGGCCTCCTGGTGATCTGCACCTGGACGTCGTCGTACGGCCGCACTCACTGTTCCGCCGGGACGGCGACGATGTGCATGTGACGGTGCCGGTAGCGATTCACGAGGCGGCGTTGGGCGCGAAGATCGAAGTGCCGACGCCCGATGGGCCGGTGCGCATGCGGGTGCCGCCCGGCGCCCAGTCAGGACAGCGATTTCGGCTGCGCGAGCGTGGCGCGCCGTCGATGCGCGATGGACGCCGCGGCGATCTCGTCGTCGAAGCGAAGCTCGTCCTGCCCGCAGTGATGGACGAGCGATCGAAGGATCTGTTGCGAGAGTTCGGGCGATTGAACGCGGACAACGTGAGGAGCGGGCTTTCATAGAGCGCAGCGTATGGCCAAGAAACCCGGCAAGGCCTACTACATGATCAGCGCGGTGGCGCAGAAGTACGACATCCACCCGCAAACGCTGCGCCTCTACGAGCGCGAAGGGCTGCTCAAGCCGTCGCGGACCGAGGGGAACACGCGGCTGTACTCCGAGGAGGATCTGGAGCAGCTGGAGACGATCCTCGCGTTGACGCGAGACCTCGGCGTCAACCTGGCCGGCGTCGAAATCATCCTGAACATGCGGCGCAAGATGGAGCAGATGCAGGGCGAGGTCAACGAGTTCATGGACTACGTGAAGCGTGAGCTCGCGCGCGGCATCGGCGATTGGGAGACGCGGCTCGGCACGGCGCTGATGAAGCCGTCGCCCACGGACCTCGTGCGGGCATCCGACCTCGCCCACGAAAGTGCGCCGAAGGACGCCGACGCTAAAGGAGATCGTCCTCCCCGTGCGCGCCGATGATAAGATTCTCTCGTGGTGCGCAGGCTCGAAACGCTGGCGGCCGACGCGGAAACCCTCCAGGCATATCTTCGACAGATCGCGGGGCTGCCGCGCCTGACGCCTGACGAAGAGCGGGCGCTCGCCCGCCGCGTGCGCCAGCACGGCGATGAGCACGCGCTATCGGGACTCGTCGAAGCGAACCTCCGCATCGTGGTCGCCTATGCGCGGCGCTATCGGCATCTCGGCGTGCCGGCGCTCGATCTGATTCACGAAGGCAACCTCGGCCTCATCGAAGCCGGTCGTCGCTTCGATCCCGAATCGGGACTGTCGTTCGTCGGCTACGCGTTCTCGTGGATTCGCCAGGCGATGCTCCACCTGCTCGCGGCGTCGCATCCCGAGCCGCCGCGCGAAGGCGACGAGGGGAGTGGCACCGGACTTCACATCGCGGCGCTGCAAGCGGCCATCGAACATGGGGCGGTCACGACCGACGTCACCGGCGCGCTCGACGCCGACGAGGACGAGACTCCGCCGGGCGTGGGCTTCATCGCGGGTGCGACGCCGTGGTCGGGTCAACGCGCTGAGCGTGAGGAGCCGGCGGCCGACGGCGCCGTCCTCGTGGCTCATCGGCAACCGGACGCGGACGATCAGCTGACGCGCGAGGGGTTGGCGTATGCGCTCGAGGCGCAGCTGGCGCACGTCGATCCCCGCGCGCGCCAAATACTCCGGCTCCGCTGTGGCCTGCATGGCGCCGATGCCTGGTCGGTGGAGCAGGTCGCCGCGCAGCTGGGCATCTCAGCCGATCGGGTCATCGATATCGAGGCCGACGCCAGACACACCCTCGGCCGCCAGCGCGCGTTCGAGAGTCATCTGAATTGATCATCGGTCGGGGCGGTTTGCGAATCGCACCCCCGCGATGACGCGAACCGCGCAGAGGAAGACGCGCCATGACGTGCGACATCTGTAGTGGAACCGGCTGGAAGACCGTCGAAGTCGATGGCGTCGAGCGTGTGACGCGCTGCGACTGCTGGCGACAGACGCTCGTCGAACGCCTCTTCAGCGACGCACGCATCCCGCCGCGCTATGCGCGTTGTGAGCTGGCGAACTTCGAGCACGACATGGATTCACAGCGCCAGGCATGGCGCAAGGCGAACGCGTTCGTCGAGGCGTTCCCGGTGGTCGATCGCGGCCTGCTCCTGTACGGACCGCACGGTGTCGGCAAGACCCACCTCGCGGTCGGGATGCTGAAGGAAGTGGTCAGGACCAAGGGAGCACGGGGCTACTTCTTCGAAACCCGCGAGCTGCTTCGCATGGTGCGCGACACCTACAACGCGTCGGTCGACGAGACGGAGATGGACGTGCTCGCGCCCGTGCTCGAGGCCGACATCCTCGTCCTCGATGACCTCGGCGCGGAGCGCACGTCCGAATGGGTTCAGGAGACGCTTGGCCTCGTGGTCAACACGCGCTACAACGCCCGGCGCGCGACGGTGTTCACGAGCAATCTGCAGGACGTGTCCGACAACACCGACCCACGCGGGTTCATCTTTCAGCTCGGCGCCCGCACGAGGTCCCGGCTCATCGAGATGTGCGACTGGGTGGAGATTCAGGGCGTCGACGTGCGCGAGGTGGGGCCGCACGCGTCCGCGGCGACCATCGAGCGCTGGCACCGCGAATCTCCCGCCTCGCCCGACAACGTCCGCAAGGCCGCCAATCTACCGCCACGATCTCGCGGCATGGCCCGCGCGCAGCTCCGCGACAAGGGATCCGCCGAACTGAAGTGGACCGGCGGCAAAGCAGGCAGTTGATCGGGCTGTACCTGCACATCCCGTTCTGCGGTTCCATCTGCAACTACTGCAACTTCAATCGGGGTCTGCTCGACGAGGCGCTCAAGGAGCGTTACATCAACGCGCTGGTGCGCGAGATCGACCGCGCCGCAGAACCCGACACGCCGGCGGACACGATTTTCTTCGGTGGCGGTACGCCGTCGCTCCTGGCGCCCGTGGAGGTCGGGCGGGCGATCGACGCGTGCCGTCGCAGCTTCCACCTCGCCGGCGATGCCGAGGTGACGTTGGAGGCGAACCCCGAAACGGTCACGGAGGCGTCGCTCGCGGGGTATCGGGCGGCGGGTGTCAATCGTCTCAGTTTCGGTGTCCAATCCTTCGACGAGGGCGAGCTGACGCGTCTGGGGCGGCGACATTCGGCAGACACCGCGAGGCGCGCCATCCGCGCGGCGCGGCGCGCCGGGTTCGACAACGTCAGCCTCGACCTGATGATGTGGCTGCCTGGCCAGAGTGTGGCGTCGTGGCTGTCGTCAGTCGAGGCGCTGATTGCCGAGGCGCCGGACCACGCCTCCCTCTATTTACTGGAGCTGTATCCGAACGCGCCGCTGCGAGAAGAGATGGCGCGAAGCGGATGGTCGCTGGCGCCCGATGACGATGCCGCGGAGATGTATCTGCGGGGGCTCGAAGCGCTCGAGGGGGCGGGATATGAGCAGTACGAGATCTCGAACGTGGCGCGACCGGGTCGGTCGAGTCGGCACAACCTGAAATACTGGCAGGACGGGGCGTGGCTGGGCTTCGGGTGCGGGGCGCACTCGACGCGAAGCGGCGCGCGATGGCGGAACGTTTCGGCTACGATGGATTACGCCGATCGTATCGAGTCCGGAGCGTCCGTGGTGGCGGAGCGGCGCACCCTCGCGGGCGAGGAGCCGCTCGAGGATGCGTTGTTCACCGGCCTTCGTCTCGTGGCCGGCGTCGATCTTCGAAAGATTCTGCGGAAGTACGGTGTGGATGTGTGGGACAAGTATGGGTCCGCGCTCGCGCCGTTCGTCGATGCCGGCCTGCTGCGGCACGATCCCCGGCGCCGTCTGGCTCTGACTCGTCAGGGCATGTTGCTTGCAAATGAAGTGATGGCCGTTTTCATCAGTGGGACTGTACGGTAAAGTATCGACCTTTCGTGAAGGAGGGCTGCTCAATGCTTCGAGGAGTTCAGTTGTTCGTGTGGGGGATGGCGCTTGCAGGGGTCACGTTGGCGGGAGCCTCGAATGCTGCAGCCCAGGAACCGGCGCCGGCTCAGCCGGCTGCGCCCGAAAAGCCAGTCCTGCTGCTCGAGGGCGACGCCGTCGTCATGACGGTCCTCATCAAGCCTGACAAGACGGCGGACTTCGAGCATGTGCTCGGCCGTCTCAAGGAGGCGCTGGCGAAGAGCGAGAAGCCGGAGCGCAAGCAGCAGGCGGCCGGATGGAAGATCTTCAAATCGACTCAGCAGGTGCAGGGCAACGCCGCCTACATCTTCGTGATCGATCCGGTCGTCAAGGGCCAGGAGTACGACATCTCGCGCCTCATCAACGAAGTGTTTCCGAGCGAGGTGCAGGAGCTGTTCGCGAAGTACAAGGACGCGTTCGCGGGTCGCGCGATCAGCAATCTGACCAGCTTCATGGTGATGCAGTAACTGCCGGGCCCCGGGGCGCACCGTCCCCGGGGCGTTGCACGGTTCCAGGCTCCCTCCACTCCCTTTGTGATTCCTGTTCTCTTGATCCTGGCGCTGCAGGTTGCCCCACCACCTGCGCCGCCGCCCCCACAAGCGCCCCCGCAGCCGGCGCCCACCGGTCAGACAGCGCCTAC
>DAINCF010000293.1:0-8722 GCA_036732565.1 Vicinamibacterales bacterium | reverse complement strand
AGTCTTACCGTGGTCCCCCTGGATCGATTTCGAAGATGAGATCGTTATTCCCGGCTCCTATCTGAAGTGTGTGAACAAATCTCAGACATCTGAGTCAGCCTACGTCACGCGCGCGTACAGCGTCTCCCATTGGTAATGCTGCTGGTGTGAGTGGCCACGGCTACCGGCAAAGGTCTGATCCGTGACTACGCAGCTCTCGATCTTGACGACATCGAGCAAGCGCCAGCCGACGGCACCCTTGCCTGAATCTGGACCGTGCAGCTGGAAGATCAAGAGGCGTTCGGTTCCATCGATGACTCCATAGTCGTGTGGCTCTGCGAGACGGATCGCTCTCTTGTAGCGGATCTCGAGAACCCGCTTCTCGGCGATAGCGCGCCGGATGCGCTCATCCAAAGAATCGAGCGGTGCAGTGGTCATGGTGCTTCGATCAACCCACGGGGTGGACGGCGCGGTGGGTCGTGCGTTTGCTTACGCGGCGTTCGGTCGCGTCTTCCCCGGGAGCGGCGCGAGGCTCAAGCGGAGCTTGAACGGCCTCAGAAGGCGATTGAGCGTGTCCTGCGTCGGATTGTGGCGAGGATTGATTGCGCGCAACACGTTCGGGCTGGCCATCCGCACCCTTTCCGCAAACTCCTTGACGCCCATCGCGCGGATCACTTTTCCGAGCGCAAGCTGCAGATCGACCCCTTCGTCGATCGCCGCCAGCAGGAACTCGCGGGCGAAGGCAGGATCGCGAAGGTCCTTCGCGAGTCCGACGTTCCAGTCTTCACTTCGTCTTGCCATGGCGTTTGCCCTCCTGATACGCGTGCCAAGACTCCTGCGCACGAGCCACGTCCATCGTCTGCGTGGACTTGTCGCCGCCGACCATAGTCGGCGACTCATTTGTAAATTATCTCATACGATAAGAATCAGGCACGGGTCGAACGTGGTCCCAGATGAGTGGCCGGTCGGGTCGTAGAGCCGAATCCGGATCCACTGCTCGGGGGCAACACGTGCTTGGGATTCGAACTCGCCCGATTCTGGCCAAGCCGTTGATATCGTGGAGGTTGCGACGGATCACGGCACTGCGCTGAAGGCCGCCTGAACGGAGCAGAACAAGAAATCGAACGCCGTAACCCGCTACCCTTGAAGGATTTGCAACTGTCGAAGTGGGTGGCTGGGAGGCAGGGCTTCGTGCCCACTCGCGGTGAGCCGTAGGCGAGCCGCGGTGTGCCTGACGACCTAACGAACAGCCAAGCCGCGCGGCGATGCTATGGCTGGGAGGCAGGGATTCGAATTCGGATAACGTGGTCCAGAGGCAGAGGTCCTCCCGGAGGCGACGACGAGACTAGCTGATTTCATTGGCACTTCGAAGTGTTCGCTTGGCCGGCAGTGTTCGAAGTGGGCTTTTTGAGTGAGGCAATTTCAAGTTCTTTCAAGATCTCCTACCTGGTCGGTCCACAATCGGTTGCGGCTTGGAGGCTCGTCAGCCCCGCCGGCGGGGATAGGCCGATTTTCACTCGGCCCGCAGCGCAATCACCGGATCGATTCTCGTCGCGCGCCTCGCCGGGAAGAACGACGCGCACTCGGCTACGAGCAGCAGCGTGACCGACAGCGCGAGGTAGACGAGCGGCTCTGCCGGATCGACTTCGAAGAGCGCCTGCTGCATCAACTTCGAGACGACGAGGGCACCGCCGATGCCGAACGCGATACCGACGAGCGTGAGACGCCGGCAGTGCCCGAGCACCATGCGCATCACGGCGGCAGGTGACGCACCGAGCGCCATACGGAGACCGATCTCGGTCGTGCGGAACGCCACAAGGTGTGCCATCACGCTGTAGACGCCGAGACTCGCGAGGACGAGCGCAAGCGCCGCGAATCCGCCCAACAACCCGAGCCCCAACTTGCGATTCGCCACCGTCTGCGCGATGCGCGTCGTCAACGTGTTCGGCTGCAGCAGCGGCAGATCAGGATCAATTGTGCGCAGTGCCTCGCGCACCAGTGGCGCAACGGCTGCGGGCGGAAGATGGCTGCGCACCAGCACGTTGGTGGACGTCTCCGGCCGCTGCAGCACCGGCAGGAAGTATTCCGGCTCCGGGGGCGTGTTCAGGTGTTCGCCGCGGATATCAGCGACCACGCCAACGACTTGAGACGGCCGCTGCGCCATCCCGGTGACCAGCGTGCGGCCGATCGGATCCTCACCGGGAAAATGCCTGCGCGCGAAGGTTTCGTTGATGATGACGACGTGCGGCGCGCGCGTGTTGTCGCGCTCATCGAAGTCACGGCCCCCGCGCAGCGGAATCCCAAGCGTGCTGAAGTAGCGCGGCGACACGACATGCCGGGTCGCGGTGGCGCGTTCACTCAGCGGCGGAATCGGTCGGCCGGCAACCGCCACCACCGTCGGCGTCTGGCCGCCGGTCAGCGGCACGCGTTCGCTGAGCGCTGCAGAGGATACGCCGGGCAGCATCGCGAGGCGTTGAGAGAACTGCTCGTAGAACTCCATGACCTTGGCGGGTGAGTAATGCCGCGGCAACGCGATCTGAGCGGTGAACACGCCCCCTGGCTCGAAGCCGGGGTCGACGCGCTGCAGCCGCGCGAAGCTGGTCAGCAGCAACCCGGCGGCGATCAGGAGCACCAGCGACAACGAGACTTCGACCACCAGCAAGGCGGAACGAAGATGACGGCCTGATCCGACCGATCCTGGGCCCACTGCCTTCAGCGCGTCGAGGACGTTGACACCCGAGGCCTGCAGCGCGGGGAGCAGGCCAATCAAGAGACCGGTCACGAGCGTCGCCGCCAACGTGAAGCCGAGGGCAATGGGATCGATCCTGATTTCAGCGACGCGCGGAATCAGGTCCACGCCGAAGGCGACCAGCGCGCGCAGCGCCCCCTCGGCGAGCAGCAGTCCGAGGGCGCCGCCAAACACCGCGAGCAGCATGCTTTCCGAGACGAGCTGCCGCACGACTTCCACGCGGCTCGCGCCGAGCGCGAACCGTGCCGCGATCTCGCGGCGTCTCGCCGCAAAGCGCGCGAGCAGCAGGTTGGCGATGTTTGCGCATGCGATCAGCAGCACGCACGCCACCGCGCCAAAGACCAGGAGATAACTCTCCCGCTGCGCGCCCACCGCGTCTTCCAGGAGCGGCATGAGCTCGATCGTCGAGGGTGCGTCGACGTTTCCCGGGTGCGCCGTCCGGTAGCCGGCCGCGATCACGTTCATCGCCGCGCGCGCCTGCTCGAGCGAGACGCCCGGTTTCAGCCGCGCGATCGCCTGGAACCAGTAGCCGCCGCCCTGCAGCGCTTGGAGATAGGGCACTTCGGCGGGACGCGGCATCCAGATCTGCTGTTGATTGAGCGGAAACGCCGTTGCCGCTTCGGGGAGCACGCCGACAATCGTGTAGGGCGCGCCGTCGAGCGTCAGCGCCTGACCGAGCACCGCCGCATTGCGGTTGAAGCGCTGCTGCCACATCTGCTGGCCGATCAGCACGACGCGTGGGCCGCCGGGGCGATCTTCAACCGCCGAAAAGTTGCGGCCGATGATCGGCTCCAGCCCGAGCGTCGGCAACAGCGCGGCCGAGGCGTGCAGGCCAATCACCTGTTCGGGATCACCGCGGGGCCCGGTCAGCGTGAACGGGTTATCTGCGGACAACGCGAGATCGCTGAACACGTGCTGCCGCTGCTGCACTTCGAGGAATCGCGAATACGAGAACCCAACGCGAATGAGGTTGTTGTCTTGGTTGGTGGACGCGAGTCTCACCAGTCGATCGGGCTCGTGATACGGCAGCGGCCGTAGGAGCACGGAGTTGACGACACTGAAGAGCGCGACGTTGGCGCCAATGCCGAGCGCGAGGCTGACCACGGCGACGAGGGTAAACCCCGGCGACGTGAGCAGCTGACGATGAGCGTAGCGGAGGACGGACGGCATGAAGAACTCCGTTCAAGGCGCGATGGATACGCACATTGTGCACCCGCTGTGCGCGTCCGGGAATGGAGTGATGGCGGCGGGGAATGGCAAGACCGATTCGCATGTGTGTCGCGGCAGTCGCGCTGAGCATCGCGGTCGCGTCTCTGCGCACTTCCTGCTCGATGCCGGCAGGTAAGGCGGCGTGTGTGGACCCGGTGCAGGCGCTTGAGCCGAATAAGCCCGAAGATTGCCCCCAGAAGGGCGATCGTCGTCAGGCTTGCCCGATGGTAGAAGCATGCGACAATCGCTTCCTGACGAGGTCCGTCCCGCGATTCCCTGTATTCTTCCGGCTCTCACGTAGGAGGGCGATGTGGAATGGCTCACCCGTGATCTCTGGTTTGCGGCGCGCACGCTTGCGAAACAGCGCGGCTTTCTTGCCGTCGCGATCGTAACGCTCGCGCTCGGCATCGGCGGGGGCACCGCGATCTTCAGTGTCATCGACGCCGCGATCTTGCGGCCGCTCCCTTATCCGGATCCCGATCGTATGGTCGAGATTCACGTGCAGTCGACACAACGTGACGGTCGCGTTGCCCAGCTCGGACCGTCCATGGCAGACGTGCGCGAGTGGAGCGCCGCTGCGGGGTCGACGTTCGCGCACATCGGCATGTGGCGCAGGGTATTCGCACCTGTGCTCGTCGACGGACCAGAGCTCGAGCAGCTCAGCGCGCGTGAGATTTCCAGCGCGTACCTCGGTGTGTTTGGGGTCTCTCCGGTGATCGGCCGCGGCGTCGAGGAGGCGGAGATGAACGAGGGCGCGGCGCCGGTCGTGTTGCTTGGCCACAGCTTCTGGCAGACACGCTTCGGCGGCGATCCCGGAGTACTCGGACGCACGCTGCGCGTCGACAACACACCCGCGACGATTGTCGGGGTTCTGCCCTCGCACTTCTATCGCGATGTTGCATTGTGGCGACCGCTTCGACTCACGCCGCAGATGTTTGAGCGGCGGGGCATAGGCACGGAAACGTTGGCGCGGCTCCAGCCTGGCATCACGCTGCAACGGGCCACACAGGCGCTTGCGCACGCAAGTGGTGTAGTTACCTCCCTGTACGACGTGACGACGCGAGCGTATCGGCAGACGGCCAACATTCTGAGCGCGGCGGTCACGCTGATTCTGTTCATCGCATGCATCAACGTCGCCGGACTGCTGATTGCGCGCGGCGCCTCGCGCACTCCCGAGCTTGCAGTGCGGGTCTCGCTTGGCGCTACGCGATGGACGATCGTGCGACAGCTCCTGACGGAAAGCGTGCTGATTGCGCTCGTGGGTGGCGCGGCCGGTGTGTTCATTGCATGGATGACGTTAGATGCGTTGATTGCGAACATCCCGATGTCGTTACCGACGAATGCACCGGTCGCGATCAATGAACGGGTGCTGGTGTTCGCCGCCGCGCTCTCAGTGGCAACCGGTTTGATGTTTGGTCTGTACCCGGCAATGAAGTTGTCTCGCGTCAGCGTCAAAGATGCACTCGCGTACGCGGGTCGGCGTCACGGGTCGGCGCTGTCGCGACGCGGCGGGCAAGCGCTGATCGCCATCGAAGTCGCGGTGGCGATGGTGCTACTTGCCGCGGCGGGCCTCATGCTCCGGAGTTTCACGCGCCTCTTGGCGATTGACGTCGGCCTCGATGCCCGCGCGATTCTCGTGATGGAGGTGACGCCGGCGGATCCGGTGGAAGAAGTGGGAATCACGTTCTACCGCGCGTTGCTCGAACGGCTGCGGCAGGCGCCGGCTCTCGCCGCCGTCGGTGCCATCGACACCCCGCCGCTGGGCGGCACATCGACGGGGACTTCGTTCGTGGTTGATGGGAATCAGACATCAGCCGGCATGGCGCTGTACCTGCCCGGCTACTTCGAAGCGATCGGGGTGCCGCTGCGCGCCGGGCGCCTGCCGACGCCTGCGGATAGCGACGCGTCGACGCCGGTCGCGGTCGTAAACGAAACGGCGGCGGGCCGGTTGTTCGCCGACGGCCGTGGGGTCGGACGCCGCATCACCCTTGGCAAGAGCGAGTACGAAGTCGTTGCCGTGGTGGGCGACGTGCGTCATGAGGGACCGCAACGACCAGTGCGGCCCGAGATATTTGTCCGGTACAGTGGGCAATTCGCACGGCCTCTGAGGATCGTCGCGCGGCCGCTCGGCAACAGAACCGTCGCCACCCAGCAGATGCGCGCAGCGGTGGCCGGTGTGGGAATGCGCGCGATTGTCGGACGCATTCGCGGAGGAGAAGAACTACTCGATGATCGCGTGCTAACGCCGCGGCGCCGTACCGTGCTCCTCAGTCTGCTGGGCGGACTCGGGTGGTTACTGGCCCTGGTCGGCATTTTCGGCGTCACTGCGTACTCGGTCACACGGCGAACGCAGGAGATCGGTGTGCGTGTGGCGTTTGGTGCGACACCCGGAAAGGTGGTACGCGCGATGGTGCTCGACGTGCTGCTTCCGGTTGCTGTGGGCATCATTGCCGGACTCGCCGGAGCCGCCGCGTCGACGCGGGTGATCGCGAGCTTTCTGTTCGAGACGACGCCGGTGGACAAACCAACGTTTGGTGCGGTCGCCGTCTGTCTGTTGATTGCGGCAATCGTCGCCGCATGGGTTCCAGCCCGCCGCGCTGCGTACATAGATCCCGTCGCCGCGCTACGCGTCGAGTGACGCATACGCGGGATCCCTTGCGAGGTTCATCGAGAAATGAGCGCCGGTCGGGTCGATCGATGGCGTGAACCGGTTCTGCCAGCGATAGATCAGCTCCGGTCGTAGAACGGCGGCGGCTCGATTCCCAGCGCCCGCAGGTACACGTACGCCTGGCCCCGATGATGGACCTCATTGTCGATCCAGTACAGGAACAGCCCGGAGACGCGCCCCTCGTACTGACCGAACGCGGTATCGATCTCGTCGAAGCGCTGCGCTGGTACCTGCGGCCACAGCGCGCCTATTTGATCGGTCACCTCATCCCAGAGCCGAAGAATCTCAGCCTTCGTCGTCGGAGCGGGCGCGTTCGAGTGGTGCGCAAGCTCGTCGATCGGTGTCCATTGTCGCGTGGCCAGTCCGCGGATGCCGGCGCTCGCCATTGAGATCATCTCCAACGCCAGGGCCGCGCACGGGCGCATCCCGCCGACCGAGAAACGAAATAGGTCGCCTTCGGGGAACGCCTGGATGACTCGCCGGGTCAGCCGCCGGTGCCCTTGCCAGTGCTCGAGCAGCTCGTCGGGCCTGATGACGAGAGGGGAATAGGGGGTCTCAGAAACCACGCTGAACTCCTCTGGATAGCGCTACGGACGCATTTCCGTACCGGCCGCAATATGGGCCCTGATATATGACACCACCTTTCACAATGACGCGAGTCTCGCAAATAACTAGATGAAAGCCGAACGGCTGCTTTGCGCCTGCTGCTGCTCCAGGCTCACGGCAAACTGACGGGCCGGGCGCTGGCTGAGCGGCTTGCCGTCTCTGGGCGCACCGTGCATCGCGATATGGAGGCACTGAGCGCCTTGCGTTCATACCAAGTAGGGGCGGGTGTGTGCCTTGCGGAAGAGCTAGCTGGGCGTCAGGGACGGAATTCGCAGCTGGTTGGTCACCGCAGCATGACTCGTCCCTGCAATGCCACACACTCCCTCTGATCTGTTGAACGCCCGCGGATGACCGCTTCTTTCGGCCTTCGAGATTCGGTGAGCCTAAATTTCGCGAGCTGGAACCAGCGAGAATTTCCCTTCGATGCGGAATCGACAGGATCGTGACCGACTTCAGAATTGTGTGACGCTGGACCTGACCGTGGCCGGGGCGCCGCCTGTCAGGTCGCCAGTCTTCACGCCGCGAAACGCATTCTCAGCTGCAGCGCCTTCAGCCGCGGCCTTCGTTACCGCAGTCACGAGCGCCTCGTACGCAGCGGCATTTGTGGCCGTCAACTTCAGTTCGATGAGACCGTCCGACGCGATCGCATTGACTGAGTTGCCACCGGTCAGGTTTGTGATCTGGTAGCTGCCGGCGGGCAATGCCTGTTGAATCAGGATGACGGCACGGGCGGCGGCATGCAGGGCACTGACGCGTCCATAGCTGCCGTAACTGTGGCCACCAGGTCCCTGGAACTCGACGCGCAATCCTCCTGACGGCTGGGCGAAGGCGGGCGTGCCGGCCGCGGCGACGCCGACGACGAATGCGAGCGGATAAATCAGGCGCTTCACGATCGAATGCTCCAGAGTTATCGGACGACTTCTCGCGTCCGCTTGCCAATCGGGCCGATGGATGGTTGCACGACTGTGCCATCCGCAGCGTGGAACCCCGACACGATCAACGCCGCCGTGAGTACGCGATGCATGCGCGACACTTCGGTAGCGGGTGCGCCGCGCGTGCCCCACTCCCAGAAGGCATGTCCGCCCGCGCCGGCGGCCGAGGACGCCAGGCTGAATTGATAGGTCGGGACGCCGGTGTGCGCGGGGACGTTGTCATTCAGGCTGCCCGAGCCGGTGCCGACCATCGGTGAGCTGATCGCGCCCAGCTGGATGCCCGACTGAAGTCCTGCGTGGACCGCGGCGTTATCAACGCTGTCCGCCACGAAGGCCGGCCGCAGACCGAACCACATCAGCTCGAGGCTGATGGCTTCATCGCTACCATCCTTGCGACCATGCCTCGCGTTTTCGGCGGACACGCCGGCCTGGAACATGGGCTCGATGGTATTGCGCATGTCATCGAGCGTTTCCTTGCGCGTTGAGCGCATGTCGACTTCGAGCGCGCAGCTCGGCACACTCATGCCCGGATCCGGCGGGGGCTCGCAGCTGGCGCGGCCGACGGTGTAGGTGGTGCGC
>DAINCF010000292.1:0-8745 GCA_036732565.1 Vicinamibacterales bacterium | reverse complement strand
GGACGTCAGCGTCAGGATGCTGCCCTGCCCCAGCAGTCCGCGGCGATACTCGGGCAGCGAGACGCGCTGAAACGCGCTCCCCATGACGTTGGGAATGCTGTAGTGCTTGGCCAACCGCTCGTTGACGAAGCTGTAGTCGGCCGTCAGCAGATCGAGCACGCTGCGATCGTCGCGGACGATGCTGTCGAAGAACAGCTCGGTCTCGCGCTTCATCGCGTCGGCGAGCGTGCCGTCGTACTGCGGATAGATCAGGTAATCGGGGAAGATCTTGTCGAGGTCCTGCAGCCGCAGCCACTGCGACGCGAAGCGCGTGGACAACGCCTCGGAGCGCGGGTCGGCCAGCAGGCGCCGCACCTGCTTCTCGAATCCGGCCGGCGTGCGAAGCACGCCTTGCGATGCGGCTTTCACCAGCTCCGCATCGGGCATCGTGCCCCACACGAAAAACGACAGACGCGTCGCCAGCTCTTGATCGGCGATGCGGTAGGCGCGCGCCGCCTTCGCCGGCGCCGGCGTCTGCTCGAGGCGGAACAAGAACCGCGGGCTGACCAGAATGGACTGCAGCGCCAGACGGATCCCGTTCTCGAAGCCACCCTTCGCGCGGCCCTGCTCGAAGAACGTCATGGCGTCGCGGAAATCCTCGGTCGCCGCCGTCCCGCGATACGCCTGCGCCGTCAGCCGGCGCACGATCTCCTCGGCGCACCCGCGCTCCTCATTCGCCATCGTCGGCCGGCAGCTGAAGATCTTTGCGCGGCTCGGCGTGTCCGACACACCGGTCACGCTGCTCGGTCCCACAATCGTGAAGTCGCGCATGTGCGGCAGCACGGTGATGCCGAACCCGATGCTGACATCCGCCAGCGTGTTCTCGAGCGGCGTGACGATGTCATCGATCGGCCCGTCGAGCTTCTGGATGAAGGCGGCCGAGATCCGCTGCGGGCCGGCCTGCACATGAATCGGCGGCGTCACGAGCTCGAGCCCGTTCTTGGGATCGGTCTCGCTCATGCGCGGGTTCAGGTCGAGCA
Organism: Vicinamibacterales bacterium; assembly: GCA_036732565.1. GTDB lineage: Bacteria > Acidobacteriota > Vicinamibacteria > Vicinamibacterales > UBA2999 > JAIVJN01. The sequence goes on along the minus strand of DAINCF010000292.1, from coordinate 7,726 downwards.
ACGCCACGCGCTCGCCGTTCACCGACACCTCGACCTGCTCCTTCAGATCGAACACGCTCATCGTCGTGCGGCCATAGAGGCCGCCGAGCGGTTCGTAGTGCATCTGCGCTTTGAAGACGTATTCGCCGTCCGCCGGGAAGGTGTGCACCACCGAGACGCCGCCGCGGGTCCCCATCGGCGCGCCCTCGACGTGGCGCATCTGCGACGAGGTGCGACCGAGCTTGAAGGTGACCGACGTCGGCGACGCCGTCCGATCGCCTACGGCAAGACGGCTGATCTGGCCCGCCGCGCGCAGGTACCCTTCCATCAAGCTCGGCGAAAAGCTCTGGGCGTCCGCGACGTTGTCGAAGCCCGCGCTGATAGTGTCCGGAGGCAGATACGCGGTGACGTCGAGATCCAACGCCAGCAGGTCGCGCACGGCACGACCGTACTCAGCACGATTGAGCCGCTGGAAGGGCCGCCGGCCGGGATTGGGCGTCAGCGTCGCGACAGCATCCATCTTTGCCTCGAGCGCCACCGCCAACGCGGTCAACTGCTCGGGCTCGGGCCGCTTGGCGCCGGCCGGCGGCATCATGCCGGCGCGGAGCTTGCGAATCATCTTCTCCGCCACGTCGGGATGCTGCTCGATGGTCGCGGCATCGAAGCTCGCCAGTGTGAGACCACCGGCCTTGCCCTTCTCGCTGTGGCACGTCGCGCAGTACTGCTTGACCAGGGCGGTCTGCGAAGCAGCGCTATCCAGGGCGGCTGGATCGGCAGCCTGATGCGAGCTCACCAGCTTTGGCCCGGGTTGGCGCGCCGGCGCCGGCTGTTGCTGCGAGCTGTCGGCGGCGAGACTCGCGCCGATGATGGCTGCCCCCAGCACGGCGAACGCAAGCTTCCTCATCCCTGCAGGTCTCCCGCCCTGAGCGAGGTCGAGGCGTACGTCGACCGAGTCGAAGGGCTTGCGTTGAGTATAGGCCGTGATCAAGCCCAAACGCTGGCAATTTCTTAGCGGAGATTGTCACTAATTGTAATGGGAGCAAAGGCTTACGAACGCAGCTGGCCTGAGTCCCGAGACCTGAGGCTTGGGGCCATTGGCCTTGCGGCCGCCGATGGTCGGCGAATGCCCCGGCGCCCCAGGTCTCGAGACTCGAGCCCGGCTACGCACGTTCGACGAACGCGCGGAGCCGACCGAGGGCTTGATCCCACTGAGCCGAAATATCCTCGAGATGGCGGCGGGCGGCGACGATGGCGTCCGGTTCCAGCGCCCAGAGGCGCTCGCGGCCCTGGCGGACGCTGCGCACCAGCCCCGCGTCCCCGAGTACGTGCAGATGCTTGGTCACGGCCTGACGCGTGACTCCGGCGCCGTCCGTCAGCGACGCGATCGACTGCGGAGCCCCTGACGACAGCCGGACCACGATCGCCAGGCGGGTCTCGTCGCCAAGGGCGGCAAAAATCGGCGCCGAGGCCCGGAGCGCCCTCGCCCGGGCTCGTCCACCCCACCGCGCAAAGTCCGCGCGGCGGGGACCCCGGGCCCGTGCACGTTGTGCTGCGGCTCGTGTCATGTGCGTCTGCGTTCGAGAAAGCGTCCGATGTTCACCATTTGCTGAGTCCACCCGCCCTCGTTGCCGCGGAACGCTTCGGCGCGTCGCTCCAGCGGAATCTTGTCGAACCCGGACTCGACGACGGTCAGTCGCGTCCCCTCGTCCACCTCGCTGAGCTCGAACGTCACCAGCGTCGTCGGCTCCGACGAGTAGTCCTTCTCAGGAGGAACCGGGTGCGGATGCCAGCGGAACGACAGCAGTCGTTCGGGGACCACCTGTTCGACGGTGACCTCGAACGTCAGGTGCCGGTACTCCGGAATGGTCACGGCCCCGCGGATACGGGCGCCGGGGTCGAAGCTCTTCACCCCACTCAGGTCGACGCCGAACCACTCGCCAAACTCCGCCGGCGTCGCGAGGGCGTGCCACACGCGCGCGCGGGGCGCCTTCAACACGACGGTTTTCTCGATGCGATCGCTCACGGCCACGCTCATATGCAACCTCCTGATTGCATATTAAGCAGAACCCTCGAATAAGCGCAACCTATCAGTTGCTCATCAGCAGGCCTGCGGCTCGCGACCTGGGGCTCGAGGCAAGCATTCCTGAATCTCGAGCCTACTCCGGCCCCAACTTCACTTCCCAGCCCCAAGCCTGAGGCGCCTCGAGGCTCAGGTCTCGAGGCCCAGGCCTGCGGGACGCTTCATTCTTGTTGCGGCCCGCGGGCCGTGGCGATCTGCTGACGCTGTTCGTCCGTGAGCAGCGCGGCGATTCGCACCTGTAGCGCCACGTCCGCCTCGAGCGCCTGGCGCTGGAGATCCGCGAGTTGCGCGGTGAGGGCGGAGAGCTGCTGCTGATCGGGAGCGCCGCTGAACACCGCTGCGTTCAACTGCTGGCGCAGCGTGCGCACCTGCTCGAATTGCGGCTTGCGCGCGTCGCGATCCTGCTCCACCAGCGTCCGCAACTCACTTTTCTGCTGCTCGGTGAGGTTGATCCGCATGAGCCCGGGGGGCAGACCACCCGGACCGCCGGGTCCACCGCGGGGCCCTGGTCGTCCTTGCGGCCCCTGCGCGCTCACGAGCGCGACCGCGCCGAGTATCAAGGTCGCAGCGATGACGGCCACGCCCTTCGTCCACATGTTCCGCTTACGCATAAAAGACTCCTCTTCTGGCTCTCTCATTGCTCGTGATCAACGATCGGGTGGCGGCCCCGGAGGAGGCCCCCGGTGCCCCGGTGGCGGCGGACCGGGAGGACCGATTCGCGGCCGCGGCCGGAGCTGTCGATACTTCGTCTGCTGCTCCGGGGTGAGCACCTGTTCGATGTCGGCATCGAGTCGCGCCCGCTCGGCGTCGAACTGCTCGCGGGTTGTCGTCTGCAACTGCTGCATCCGCTCTTCGCCCTGGCGAAAGACCTCCTGCAATCGCTGCTGTTGCTCCGATGACAGCCCGAGCTCGCGTGTCATCCGCTCCGCGATCGCCGCGGGCGATGGTGGGCGGCCCGGTGGGCGGCCACGGCCGAACGGCGGCCCCAGATGAAAGAACCGGGCCGCGCCGATACCCACCGCGACGCCGAGCAGAAAGACCACCGTGACGAACAAGCCGAACCAGAGTCGTCGGCGCGTCAGCGCAATCATTGCGAGGCGTCCTGTAACGCGGCCGCCAGTAGGGCCGACGCATCGACATCCGGGTCCAGCAGCAGGCTGGCCGAGGTGTCTGCCGAGTATTCGCCCGTCGACCACGAATCGAGCAAAGTCGCCAGCGTAAGCGAACGGGTGAGCTCCATCTGCGCCGGCAGCCACGCCAGCAGCAGCAATACCGCCGCGAGCGGCGCCAGCCGCAACGTCCACCCGCGCCAGTTCGCCACCTCCAGCCACGCCGGGGTGTCGGTCAACCGCATGCGCACGCGTGCCGAGAACTCGCGGGACACATCCGGCCACGGCAGCTCCATCAGCCACTGCTTCACGGCCACCTGCTCCGCCAGCACGGCCCGGCACCCCTCACATTCCGCGAGATGCGCGGTGAGCCGTTCCCGATCCTCGCGGCTGATGGTGCCCTCCACCGATTCCAGGATTGACCGAGCCATCGATTGACAAAATGTCATGACGGTTCATCCAGTCTTCAATGGGCCTTCAGCGATCCGATCACCGAACGCAATCGCTGACGCGCCCTGAAAATGCGCGACTCCACCGTCCCGATCGGCACGCCCATCGTCTCGGCGATGTCGCGATACTCCAGCCCGTGCACGTCACGCAGTGTCACCGCAACGCGCAGCTCCTGCGGCAGTTGATCGAGCGCACGCTCGATCGTGTCGCGCGTGAGCCACGTCGCTTCGAAGTCCGACAGGTCGGGTGGATCGAACACCTGATCCTCGCTGTGGCCGCTGTCGACCCATATGGGTTCCTCTCGCTTCCGGCTCTGGCGATGCGTGCGGGCCACGTTGGTCGCCACCGTGTAGAGCCATGTCCGAAACCAGCTCTGGCCCCTGAACCGGCTCAAGGCTTTGTGCGCGCGCACGAAGACCTCCTGAGCGAGGTCTTCGGCGTCCTCGGCACGGCCGATGAGCGTGCGGACGAACCGCACGATGCGAGCCTGGTAGCGCCGCACGAGCTCCTCGAAGGCATCCAAGTCCCCCGCGAGCGCCGCGGGCAGGACATCGCGATCCGGATCGTCTCGTTGGACCTCAGCCAATCGGTCTCTCTTCGCGCGCTCCGTCCGCCTTCGCGCGAGCGCGCTTCGGCGGGACGAGCTCGCCCGGCACACGCGGTCCACCCATGAGGCGCTCGATGATGGAGACTCGCTCCGGGCCGTGTTTATTCCCGGTCAAAAATACTTCTTCATCGGGACGAATTCGATGCGCAGGCCGCCACCGAGGTCGTGCTCGACACGCTGGTCGCCCAGGTAGCCGTGGGCCGCGTAGAGGCGGCGGCCGGGAAGGGTGGCCATCAGCTCCATGGCGCGGAATCCGGCGGCCCGCGCATCGCGCTCGCAGCGCTCGAGCAGCAGGCGGCCGATGCCCTGCCGCGCCCATTGCGGACGTACGAAGAACGCACGAATCCTCGCGGCGTCAACGGAGGGATCGAGCAGCTGGGACTCGCGACCGGCCCGCGCGTCGCCGCCGAACAGCGTCGTGCGCCGACTCCACCCGCCGCACGCGACGATGGCTCCCTCGGCCTCGACGACGAAGTAAGTGCGATCGCGAATGAGCTCGGTGTCGACGCCGAGCGCCGTGCCAAGCGCGGCTTCGATTTGCCGGTCGGTGTAGTCGCCGCGCGACAAGCCACGCGCCGACTCCGCGATCACCTCGCGCAGCGTCGGCACATCGTCCAGGGTCGCGTCGCGAAGAGAGAACATCGGCAAAAGAAAAGGGCCTCCCATTGGGAGGCCCTTCTATCATTCCACGATCACGTGGGGCGGTTCGCGGACCGCCCCTACTGTGATGTCAGCCGCGTCTTGCCTTCGATCAACGCCAGCGAGGTGTTCTTGACGGCGATCTCCGTGGCCTCACCGAGCACGGTCTCGCGGAAGTCCGACGAGCCCATCTCGATGCCGCCCAGTGCGCCGGCCGCGCCGCCACCGCCACCCGCGAGCAGCAATCCGGAGCGCTTCGACACGCCTTCACCCTTCTTGCTGAGCATGATCTCAGCCGTGCTCGTGTCGATGATGCGCGCCGTGATCGCCACGGTCGCCTTGCCCTTCGACATGCCGACCTTGCCGAGACCGAAGCCGCCGCCGCCGAAGCCGCCGCCGCCCACGCTCTTCTTGTTGTTCTCGGTGCCGAACTTGGTAATCGAACCGACCACCAGGTACTTGACGCCCAAGATCTTGCGCAGCTTGGCGATGGAGGCCGCATCCGGATCGGCGCGGTCGCTGTTGGACAGGTTCTGCTCCGCGAGGATCGCATCCAGCTTCTTGCGCTCGATCATGCGGTAGCTACCATCGTTGACGAGCTCGTCAACGATCATGTCGGCAATGCCCTTGCCGATGTCCCAATTGCCGCTCCACCAGCGATCGACGGTGCCGAAATCGAAGTCGAGCACCGCGAGCGTGGGTCGATTCGACTGCGCCTCGATTGGCCCAGCGACGACACCGGAGAGCAGCACCAACGCCGCCCCTAGGCTCACCAACACCTTCCGCATCAAAGCCTCCTTGCCTGTCACAACGACCGACTCCGACCAGCCAGTTTCCACTCAGAAATATCGGCTGAGCTGCCGCCAAAGAATACCCCAGAAGGTACGCCCCAGCTCACGAATCTGCGCCACCCACACGGGTAGCAACCGCTCCTCCGAGCGAATTCGTGCAGACGTGACAAGTGCGACAAATGAGCCGCCGGTCACGCGCCCTGCACAGTCTCGACGAGGAGCCTCGCAGCATGGATCGGTCGAATAGTGTCGGTCGTGGGCCTGGCGTTACGACTGGCTTCAACTCGGGCGGACGCCCAAATTGGCTACGCGAACTCGCATTCCGGGCGGTCTACGACTTCGGGAACTCAGCGTTCGCCTTGATCTCGCGAATCTGGAGGATATGTCGTTGTGAGTGACTGGAGATCATCAGGAACCACTGATAGACGTCCATGTTGCCGTCGATGAGTCGACGGGCGCGCAGATCGTCTTCGGTGGTCTTGGCATACTGCACCATCGTCGCGCGCAGCCTGCGGAACTCAGCGAGCGACTCCTTCATGTCCGACCAGCGTCCCGTCGGCACCCGCGCTTCGCCCGTCGTCTGCCGACGCGTCCGGTCGATGCCGTACCAGAGGATGCCCGCGTCGGTCGCGTCGCCCTTGCTGGTCGACGGTGGCTGCTTGGCCGACTTCTGCAGCTGATCCCAGTACTGCGCTTCCGCCACCGCGAGATGCTCGACAACGTCCATGACGCTCCAGCTCTCGGGCGTCGAACGGTATTTCAACTGCGCGGGCGAGAGCCCACTGGTCTCGCTGACCAGCCATGCCTCGGTCATCTCGAAGTGCGCGAGGAGTCGCTGGCGATCACCTGGCGTCATACCGTCGGCGAGGAGCGGGCGCGTCGCGACGGTCGCCAGCAAGGCAACGGCAAAGAGGATTCGCATGGCGCGCACCATGCGCCATCGCCAGCCGAACGTCAACGTGTTTGGGCCAACACCATTCCCCCTAGGGACGAACAGCGATTGCTTCAGGTTCAAAGCCCAGCGGATTGACTGCGTCGCGAGCGCGTCATCACGTCGAGGGTATAGTGTCGGTCCCCCCGGCCGGAGGTTCCTATGAAGACGCCGATGTCCGGGTCCTTGACTCTTGGCATGCTTCTGCTTTCTGGGGCTGCTCTCGTCGCCAGCAGTGGCACAGCGACCGCGGGCAGGCCAGCCCTCGACGCCACACTGCATCCTGTTCCGCACGCCTACCGCACCAAACGCCGCAGCGCTCCAAAGCGCCATCGAGAACTTCCGCAACGAGATTGGGGGCGGCGACAATGGCGCTGGCGGCGGTCGGTATCTCACCGGACGCCGCGAGGTCAACTGGGACGACACTCTGGATGGCTTAGCCGAGCCCAACGACTCGAGTCCCGGCTGGTCCAGCGTTCCGCGCGGCCTCGTACTGCACTCGTCCGCGCTGCAGGGGCGATTCCTCATCTCTGCCGACAGCAGCACGGACACGAACACACCCGTGCGCTTCGGCAACATCGAGCCGAGCTACATGGCGGCGTTCCAGGCGTTCAGCGGCGAGCGACTGCTCGCAGTGGCCAATACCACGGTCGTCGAGGTCGAGTTCCGCATTCCGAACACGGCAAAGCGCGCGACCGTACGCAGCTTCGGCGTGGTGTTCGCCGACGCCGATAACACCACGCCGCTGGGGACCGTCAGTAATGTTTCGATGCGGTTCTATACGCATGACGGGTTCCGCATCGGTGGAGTCACTGCGCAGGCGGCCAACAATGGGCTCTCCTTCGTCGGGGTCCACACACAGTGCTCACAGGAAATTGCGCGCGTCGAGATCTTCGTCGGGACCGCGGGGCTCGGGGAAGGTAACGTCGAGGTCGGCCAAGCCGCCAAGCCTGACGTCGTGGCGATGGACGATTTCATCTTCTCCGAGCCGCGTTCGATCGGCGATACCATCACGGACTTCGACGGAGATGGCTTGGCCGATGTCGCGACCTTCCGGCCGAGCGACGGTGTGTGGCACGTGATGAGGAGCAGCCTCCCGACGAGCGGCGCCACCATGTGGGGAGCGCCGGGCGACATCCC